>NZ_JAMYUO010000020.1:0-119647 GCF_040323125.1 Mesorhizobium sp. M0062 | reverse complement strand
GTCACAGGTTCAAATCCTGTCCCCGCAACCAACAAAAAAAGCCCGCTTCACGCGGGCTTTTTGCGTTCGGACCGTGATCGATGGCCGCGACCGGCTATTCAACGATCGAGGAGGGCAGCAAGGCTGGCGTGCTCGACTTTATTGACAGGTCCGCGAACCGGGGGGTGATGCCGCCTCGGCGCATTTCGGCGAGAGCTACACGTCGAGCATTGGGAGTTCGCCAGCCCGTCATGGCAAGCGATCTGCACGACAACAGCATGATTCGAGCGGCGGAGAGATCGTCGTACGAAGGCGCGAACCGTTGATTTAAACAACCCGCGCCTTGCCGAAGCTTTTCGTCGCGGGCCGCGTCAGCCAGCTCGCCGCAATGACGCCTGGAAGACAAGCGAGGTCCAGCTGTTGCTCGAGGCGAGATGGCAATAGAGCAGCGCAAGCGCGCCGGATTTCCTGAGATCAAGAAACGCCTCGTCGCTCAATTTGTTGAAGGCCGGCTCGTCGATCACCTGAAAGTCGGTGAGGTTGAGGGTCTCGCCGCCCTCCAGCGTCACCTTGCTCTGCCGCGGCGCGAACAGGCCGTGCGCGTCGATCTTGTCGATCATGGCGCGAGTCGCATTGAAGTCGGTCTGGAACTGGCTGCAGAAGGCGAGCGCCTGCCTCGAGGCCTCGGCCGGCTCGTTGCCGTCGAAGAAGGGCGCGGTCTCGTCGCCGCCCTTGGACGAAGGCGTCTGCTCGACGACGCGTTCGCTGGCGCGGTCGATGCACAACGTCAGGCGGCCGGTCGTTTTCGATTCATCGGCCAGGATGAAGGGGTACCGGCGGACATAGGCGGGAATGTAATGCGGCTCCGCCCATTTGCCGTCGGCGCCGACGAACAGGTTCTGGTCCTGACGCAGGCCGGTGATGATGACAGGCGCCTTGGCGTCGCCGATGAAAACGATCGGGTAGGAGCGCATTGCCGCCGGCATTTCCGAGGCGACGACGGGGATTGCGTGCGCGGTGCGGGCAAAGGAGAAATCGGCCCGCGCCGTAAGGCCGAGTGAGCCGTGCCGCAGCGGATTGAGCGCCTCGGGTTTTTTGTAGAACAGCGGCAGCGCGTTTGTCGCGGTGCTTCCGGCCGGGGCCGTGTCTGTTTTCGCGTCAGTCATCCCTAGTGTTCTCCTCTTATACCATTCCGGTTTAGGCCAGTGGCTGCCGGTGCGCAACGCGTTGACGGCTGCTTCACCCTACATGGCCAAGATAAATCTATCTGTTTGTTTGATCGTGCTCTTTTGTACTTCTGGAGATCGAGCTCTATAGACAGCACGCCATGAAGCGGCGAGATTGGCTGACGGGATAGACATCTCAAGAGAGCCGTCTGAAAGACAGACGAACCAGGGCAGGCGCATGGCATCGCTTTCGGATTTCGAGCAGGGGCAGAGCTTTTCCGTCGAAGCCGGCGGTCAGACGCTCACGATGGAACTGAGCGCGGTGCAGCCCATTGCCAACAGCCCGCGCGACGGCGGTGGCTTCACGCTGCTGTTCAGGGGACCGCGCGACGCGGCGCTGCCGCAGGCTATCTATCGGTTCAACGGCAAAAGCGGCGCCCATGAGATCTTCATCGTGCCGATCGCTGCCGATGAGGCAGGGCGGCTTTACGAGGCGGTATTCAACTGATTTTTTTCGACCGGATCGGCCACGGGGACGCTCCGGCCATCAGGGCGATTTGGCAGCGCGGCGGCTCGACATATGATCGACTATATCGAGATTGCGGACGTATTTGACGGAGCGGCGTGTAGCGCACTGTGCGCGGAAATTCGGGCGGCCTTGGGCCGTCCGGCCGGCCTGCTGGGGCGTGCCGACCAGAAGATGGCATGGCCGGAGATCCGAAAGACCGTGCGCGCCGATGTTTCGCAGGCCACTGAAGAGCGAGTGAGTGCCCTGTTGGCGCAGCAGAAGGCGGCTCTGGAGCGGCATTTCGGGCTGCTGCTCGGCCCGGTCGAGAAACCTCAGTTCCTTCACTATCGGCAAGGCGATTTCTTTGTGCCGCACCAGGATGGCAACACGCCGCTCATTCACGACGAGTCGCGGTTCCGAAAGATCTCGGTGGTGATCTTTCTCAACCGTCAATCGGACAACCCTTCGCCAAAAAGCTATGCAGGCGGCTCGCTGGTCCTGCATGGGCCTTACAGCGGCCCGGGCCTGCGCGTTGCCATGCCCGCGTTGCCGGGCTCTCTCGTCGCCTTTCGTTCGGAAACGACGCATGAAGTCACCCCGGTCACGCGCAACGAACGTTTCACCATCGTCTCCTGGTATCGCGGCACGTGACGACCGGCACGGCCCTTACGGCGAACGGATCATCAGGTCGTAGACGCCCTTGTCCTCGGCAACGGTGAAGCCGAGGCGTTTGTAGAGCCGCCGCGCTGGATTGTTCTTCTCGACATGGATCGAGACCGACTTGCCGACGGCGGCGGCCTCATCGATGAGATCGGCGAGCAACGCACCGCCAGACCCCTTGCCGCGATGCGCCGGCAGGAAGGCGATATCTATGATGCAATGCTCGCTCGCCGAGCGCTCGATATACAGGCGACCGATATCTTGCCTTGCCTGCTCGATCACCAGCCAGTCGGCGTTGGGATAGTATTTCTGGTAATGCGCGTGCTGCGCTTGAAACTGCATGTCGAGGAACGCCGTTTTCTGCGCATCGCTCCACGGCGTGACGGCAAGTTCTTCGGCGCGGGTCGAGGCGTAGAGCGCCGACAGGAACGGCAGATCGGCGTCCGCCATTGGGCGGAACGTCAGATCAATCCGCGCCGCGCGCACCCAGCAAAATATAACAGGCCCGTTGTCCACAATCGGAAGCTGGATCATGGAGTGGCGCTTACGGACGCGCCGGATAAACGCCTTGCATGGCAATGATGAACGTCATCGCCAGATAGGGAGGCAGGTTGTTGTGAGGCAACGTACTGCCCGCCATGCTCAGTGCCTGGGGGTCCATCTGGACCAGATTTTGCGAAGTGTTGTTCTGATACAGCGTTCCGCCCCCCGACTTCCCCAGAACAACCGCATCGGTAAGAGTTCCCTGGGCGCCACTCTCGGTGGACATCGCGACAAAATGATTATGTTGCGGCATTTCCGTTTGCAGAAGGGTGATGGACGTTTCGCCACCCGTCTCGCCGAGAAACCGCTCCGACAAGCCATTGCCCTGTCCTTGCCCCATGGGCGCGGAGCCAGCCATATTCGGCAACGCGAAGGTCGACTTGCCGTCGCCGCCGTAAACTGTGCCCAGCAGCGAAAACAGCGCCGTATTCTGCGAGATTGGCAGGAGCTGGCCATCGCAGGTCGCCCACCCCGTCGGGGCGAAATCTCCGGCAAAAATTCGAATTTCGGCGACGAACGGATTGGTCATGGCAAGTCTCTAGCTTTGCTGGGGGAAGATGCCAAATAGCGAGATGATGAAACTGACGGCGAGGAACGGCACCATATTGTCGTGAGGCTGGCTGCCGCCGGCCGGCGAAATGGCTCCGGCGGCCATGTTGCCATCAGGTGCGATACCCACATAGGGCGTCAGCAGGCTCGATGTCGCCAGGACACCGCCGGACGGACCCGGATTCTTGGCGATATTCGACGAACCGGTCCAGGTATGGGAATGGTTCGGCATTTGTTGGGTTGAAACAGTGACGGATTCGACCCCGCCCAGTTCTCCGATGATATAGGTCTGGCTGACCAGCGGGCCCTTGCCAGCATGGACGGGGATGCGGGATGCGAGGTTGGGCAGGGCGAATGTTTCCTCCCCGTCGCCGCCATAGGTCGTACCGATCAGATTGAACAAGGTTTCGTTCTCGGAGATCGGCATCAACTGGCCTTGGCAGAACGCCCAGCCATTCGGAGGGAAATTGCCACCGAACATCCTGATCTCGCCGACAAAAGGTTGGCTCATCGAAGCGTCCTCTTAATTTCGCGACGGGAATATGCCTTGCAGGGCAATGATGAAATTCAAGACGAGATAGGGCGATCTGTTCTCATGCGGCTGGCCGCCACCGACGAAAGTGATGTTTTCCTTCGCCATAGCCACCGCGCTGCCAGGCGGCTGATAGATCGGGCTGGCGTTCGCCCCCAACAGCGCGCCGGATGGATTGTTGACGTTGCCGGCAGTGTTCGATGCGTTGACGAAATGGTTGTGTGTCGGCATTTCGCCGAGCGTGAGCGTGTGAAACTCTTCGCCGCCCTGGCCGCCGACAATTGCACCGATAGGGCCGCCCGTATGAACCGGCGCACGTCCCCTCATATCCGGAAGGGCAAAATTTGTCTGGCCGTTGCCGCCGTACCTGGTGCCAAGAAGTGAGAACAATGGCTGGTTCTGGTTAAGCGGCAACAACTGGCCGTTACAAAATGCCCAGCCGCGCGGTGCATAGTTCCAGGAAATGATCTTGACTTCACCTAAATAAGGCTCGCTCATCCCCGTTCCCTTCGTTGGCGGCTTACTGTCTGAATTCTTGTATTATGCCTAAGTAAGACAACAAGTCGATATCAGATTCATAAAATATATTTCCTAGGACGAAATCCAAGGTTGCTGACTACGGTGTCGCGGCAGGCAGCAGTGGCAGCGGCTGGTTGAAGAACGTCCGGGTGTCCGTCAGTGCCGTTGCCCCGCCATTGACGGTTTCGATACCGGCCTCGCTCGCCTGCGGTACGTTGATCGTGCCGTCGGCGCCGCCGAGGCCGTCCGCGAGGAAGCGGATGGCATTGGCGTTGTTGACGTTGGTGATGGTGTTGGCATGAACGTCGGCATTGATGATAGCGCCGGCAAATGTGGCGGTGACCGTGATGCCGCGGCTGTCGGCATTGTCGCGAATGGTGTTGTTGGTGACCGCCGCGTGCACGGTGCCCGGCTGCACGAGCTGCGTGATCGAGACGCTGTCGCCACCGCTTATGCCGTTGACGCCGATGCTCTGGATAATGTTGTTGTCGATCAGCACCTTGGCGACGCCGAGGCTTTCATGCCCAACCCTGATGCCGTTGCCGGTTCGCGATCCCGAGGTTGCTACGCCTTGCGTACCGATGACGTTGTTGGCGATTGTGCCGTCAAGCGTCCGTGCGAGGTCGCCGCTGCTGAACACGTTGATGGCCGTCGAGTCGCTGTTGGTGACGGTGTTGTTCCGGACGGTGAAATTCAGATTGCCGCCCGTGCCGGCGCCGGAATTGCTGCTCTGGGTGAGGTTGATGCCGTTGTTCAGATTGTTGAATAGATTTCCCGTGGTCTCGCCGATGTGAGCGTTGACGGTGCCGTCATTGGCAATGACGAACAGACCGGTTCCAGGGATGACTCCCGGTCCGGGATAGGCGTTGTTGCCGGTGAAGGTTGCGCCGTCGACGGTCAGCGTCATCGTCGGCGCGCCGGCGACACCGGCGCCGTCCGCCTCGAAGATGAAGTCGCTGCCGGCATTGTTCGAGGCGCCGTTGTTCGAGAACGTGCCGCCGCTCACCACCAGGTTCGCCAACGTGCCGCCGGAATTGATGACCTGCACGTTATGGGTGAATGAGTTGGAGACCGTGAGGTTGGTGAACGTGGTGACGTGCGAGGCGTTGCCGGTAAGTTCGTTGAACAGGATTCCGGACTCGGTGTTGGCATCGGCATTGCTGTTCAGGGTCAGACCGTTGAGCACCACGCCGTTGACCCGCAGGCCCTTTATGCCGTTGCCCGCATTGTCGCTGATAATCATGTTGCTCAGGCTGACATCCTGAGTGTCGGTCAGGCTGACGCCATCGCCGGTCGAGTTCTGGATCGTGCCGCCGCTGCCCCCCGTCGCGCCGGTGCCGGTCACCACCAGATTGCCGCTGGTGCCGGTGTTGTTGAGCACGATGCCGTTGGCTGCACCATTGGACGCAATGCTCCTGAACGTCACGTCGCCGGCGCCGATCGTCGTGTTGGCGACATTAAGGGCCGTGCCCGTGCCGGACACGATGGTGTTGCCGGTGCCCTGCACCGTCATCGTGCCGCCGGTGGTGGCTACCGGACCGGGGCCGGTGGCGCTGAAACCGGCGCCGCTGGTCGTGGCGATGACCAGCCCGCCATTGGTGAAGTTGATCGTCGCGCCGGCATTGTCGCTCAGGCTGACGCCAGCCGCCGTGGTCGAGGTGATCGATTTCGACGCGCCGGAGAAGGTGATGATGCCGGCGACATTGTCGTCCAGCAGGATGCCGATCTGGCCCGCCGCATTATGCGTGATGTTGCCCGACAGGGTGATGTTGCCGGCGGTCAGGGCGCGATCCTGGATGTTGACCGCCTGGCCGGTGCTGCCGCTGGTGATCGCGCCGGCATAGGTGAACGCCGCCGTGCCGCCGCTGTTGGCGGTGCCTAGGCCATCGCCGATACGGATCACGGCGCTTGTTCCGCCCACCAGCGCGCCGGTGCCGAGGTCGATCGCTCCCGAACCGGTGACGGAATCGAGGATGACGGCGCTGGTGCCGCCGGCGCCTTTGTTTGTGGAAGCGAAGGTCACGCCGCCCGCCGCGATAGCAACGCTGTCAAGGTTGACCGCGACGCCGCTGCCGGTCGAAATCGTGTTGCCCGAGCCGATAACGGTCACGGTGCCAGTACCGTTGCTCGTGGCGTTGAAGCCGGTGCCGGAGGTGGTGGTGATGGCTAGGCCGCCGCCGGTGAAGTTGACCGCGGTGTTGGTGTTCGCCGTCAGGTCGACGGCATTGTTGGCTCCGGTGGTCAGTATCTTGCTGGCGCCGGAGAAGTTGATCGTGCCGCCGGTGTTGGCGTTGACGAGGATCCCGTTGGCCACGCCGCCGGTGGCGCTGAGAGTGCCCGACAATGTCGTGGTGCCGGCGGTGCGGGTGGAGATGCTGACGACGTTTCCGGCCGTGGTCTTGGTGACCGAGCCGGCATAGCTGACATTGGCCGAGCCGCCGGTGACCAGGAAGGCCGCGCCGGTCGCGCCGCCGAGCGCACCGGAGCCGAGGCTGACAGTGCCGGCGCCGGTGACATTGGTCAGCGACACGTTGTTGGTGCCGCCGGTCGAATTGGTCGAGGTGAAATTGATGCCGGTGGTGGCGATGCCGTTGAGGTTGACCGCCTGCGCGGAAGTGGAGCTCACCGTGCCGGTCGTCACATTGACCGTGCCGCCATTGATGGCGCTGAATCCGGTGGTGCCGTTTGTGACGATGTCGAGGTTTGCGAAGCTGACGGTCGAGGCCGTGGCGCCGTTGTTGATTGCGACTGCGGTGCCGGTCATCGGCGTCGTGGTGCCGAGATCGACCGTACCGGTGAAGCTCACCGTATTGGCCGCCGTCGCGCCGGAAATGCTGATGCCGCTCGCAGCGCCGTTGGCGATCACCGAGCCGGCGAAGGTGAAGCTGCCGCCAGCGCGGGTCGAGATCGTGGCCGCCGCGCCCGACGTGCTGATGATGGAGCTGGCGCCGTCGAAGCTGATCACCGCGTTGCCGCCGGTCACCGAAAGGCCGCTGCCGCCCGATATATCGACATTGGTACCGGCAATCGTGCCGCCAGCGCCCGACGCGCCGCCGAAGGCGATGCCGGTGCCGGTCGCTGCGGTGGTGATGTTGACGTTGGTCAGCGTCGTCGTGCCGGCGGTGTTGTCGAGTTTGAAAGCAATGCCGGTGGCGCCGGTGCTGGTGACGTTGGTGATGGTGCTGTTGGACGCGTTCAGCCACACATCGCTGGCGTTGCCGGAGAAAGCAACGTTGTTGATCTTCGTGCTGTTCGACGGCGTGATCTCGATACCCTGCGTGGCAAAATTGCGGATAGTCATGTTGCTGATGACGGTATTCGCAGCACCCGCGCCATTGTCCTTGACGCCACGCGCGGCACCCGCCGGGCTGCCATCGAGGATGAAGCCGTCGATGATGTTGCCGCTGGCGCCGAGCGTAATGACATTGTTGCCGGCGCTCGTCGTCAGCGTCGCGGCGCCATTGGGCGTCTGGTCGATGATCGAGATGCTGTTGCTGGCCAGCTGGATGGGGGAGGGCACCGTCAGCGCCAGGTTGATGTTGCCGTTGCCGAAGCCGCGCACCTGCTCGCCGATGGCGAGCGCCAGCGTATCGTTGCCATTGCTGCCTGCCGCGGTGATGACGCCGCCATCGTTGACGAGGACGAGAATGTCCGTCGACACTGCTGCCGCTTCGGCGGTGGTCAGCGTCGCGAGATTGTTCTGGTCGCGGCCGCTGCCGTCGCCGGTCGCGGAAGCGCCGACGAAATAGACCTTGCCGACACCGAAGCCCAAGCCCGGGGTCGACTGGAAGTTCACGTCCTGGAAGTTGTAGGTGCCGGCAACCGGCGCACTGGAGGCGTCGATGCCTACATTGGCGCCGATGGTCGAGAGCTGGTCGGTCGCCGATTCGCCGTCGCCATAGGTGAAAGCGAGGTTGGTGGCGCTGTTGAGGAACACGCCGGTGTTAACCCCGGCTATGCTCGAACTGGCGCCGCCGACCACGGCATCACCGAGGCGCACCGTCTGGCCGCCGATGGCGCCGCGCAGGTCGACGGCGATCGAGGTGCCGGCGGCGGCGGCATTGGTGACATCGAAGTCATTGGCCGTCACCGCCGCATTGATGGTGGCACCGTTGAGGTCGAAGGCCACGCCCGTGGTGCTGTTCAGGCCGATGTCGAGATCGTTGAAGGACAGCGCCGCGCCAAGCGTGCCGGAAACATCGACACCACGCGTGGTCATGCCTTGCAGGTTGACCGTGCCGAGAATGATGGCCCCGCCGCCCGACGAGGCGATATTGGTCAGCGAGATGCCGGTTGCGGCGGCAGTGGCCGAAACACTGTCGAAATTCATGCCCGCAGCGCCAATCGTAACGCCATTGAGGTTCAACGCGGTGCCGCCGGCCGTCGTGGTGATGCTGTTGTCGCTGAGGAGCGCGCCGACGCTGACCGTGCCACCGCCGCTGGCGTTGAAGCCCGTGCCGGAGGTGGTGGTAATCACCAGGCCACCCGTATCGAAGTTGATCGTCGCGCCGGTGTTGGTCGTCAAGTCGACCGCCGTATTGGCGCCAGTGGTCAGCGTCTTCGTGCCACCGCTGAGAGTGATGGTCCCGCCGGAGTTGCCGTGGACATAGATACCATTGTCGAAACCGCCGGTGGCGCTGAGCGCGCCGGACAGTGTGACCGAACCGCCGGTGACGCCGGAGATGTCGACGATCTTGCCGGCGGTGGTCTTGGTGACGGAGCCGCCATAGCTGACGGTCGCAGCGCCGCCATTGACCAGGAATGCGACGCCCGAAGCGCCGCTCAATGCGCCGGATCCGAGGCTGACTGTTCCGGTGACATTGGCCAGGCCAACATTGTTGGTGCCGCCGCCCGACGAGGTCGAGTCGAGCGCAATGCTGGCGGCGACGTTGATGAGGTTGATCGCCTGGCCGCTGGTCGAATTTACCGTCTGGGCTGCAGCGGAAGCGGTGATGCCCATAACGCCACCGGTCCCGACAATGCCGGTGCCGCTGGTGGTATCGATGGTCAGGCCGTTGAGGAAGTTCACCGTGCCGGCGCTTTGCGAGAAGCCGACGCCGCTGCTCGTGTCGATGTTGGCGAGGCCGGCGATGTTGAGGTTGCCGCTGACCCAGTTGATGCCGCCGCCGGTCGTCGCGACGTTGTTCACCGTCACCGTGTTGAAGGTGAACGTGCCGGTGTTGGCGCCGGTGACGTCGATGCCGAAGCTGCCGGTGCCGGTGATGCTGGTTGCGCCGGAGACATTCACCGCCCCGGTGACGCCGTTGAGGATGATGCCGCTGGTGGCGCCGCTCGAGGTGATGCTGTCGAAATTGACGCCGCCGGCGCCAAGTGTGCCTTGCAGCGACAGCGCGGTCTGGCCCGTGGCGTTGATCGTCGTCGAACCGGCATTGGCGACGGTGAGGCCATTCAGTCCCGAAAGGCTGAGGCCGGTGGCCAACGATGTCGTGATGTCGAGGCCGCCATTGAAGTTGACCGCAGCTGCCGCGCTGCCGCCCGAAATCGAAACGCCGTTGCCGCCGGTGATCGTCACCTGGTCGGTGAAGGTCACCGCGCCGCCGGTGCGGTTGGCGATATTGATGCCGCCACCGGTCAGCGTTCCCGGAGTGGCGCTGTTGGGCAGGATGCCGCGCGACACCGAAATGGTGCCGGTGCCGCCGTTGACGTCGAGCAGCGTGCCGGCAACGTTGATGTTGTTGTTGATGATCGACAGATTGCCGTTGAGGCCGGCGACCTGGATGGCCGTCTGACCAGCGGCGACGTTGCTGATCGTCACGCCTTCGATGGTGATGCCGCTGGCATTGCTGAAGCCGACCGCGCTCTGATCGATGAGGAAGGCGGCACCGGTCGCGCTGCTGAAGTCGAAAGCGGTGTGGCGCACGGCGTTGTCGCCGAGCAATTGCATCAGGTTGGCCGTCCCGCTGACCACGGCCTCATCGCCGGTGATGTTGCCGCCGGTGGCGCCGAGATTGCCCTGGACGTTGGCCGGCTGGATCGTGCCGGTCGAAACCACATTGCTGTTGCCGAAGCCGGTGATCGTCTGGCCGGAATCGAGCGTGAAGGCGGTGGCGCCGAGATTGATCGTGCCGACGAAGGCGAAGTTCTGCGTGCCGGTCAGCGCATCGGCGGCGGCGAGCGAAATGGTGTTGACGCCCATGCTGAGATTGCCGGTCGTGCCGGCGGCGATGAAGCCGCCCGACTGCGAGACCAGCGTGATCGAACCGGGCGCGGTGGCGAGGTTGGCGCTGCCGGTGAAGAACACGTCGTCGAAATCGTAGTTGCCGAGCGTCGGATCGAGACCGACCGTGTTGACGGTGAAGCCGCCGGCGGCGGCGATGATGAAGGATTCCAGCCCGTCGGTCGAATCGCCGTCGCCGAAGGTGAAGTTGGCATTGGCGGAGGTCGCCGTGGTCTGGCCGGACGACAATTCGACGCCGATGCCGACATTGTCGATCTTCGAGCCCTGCAGGAAGGTGATGACCTTGTTGCCGGTGGTCGACGACAGGTCGATGCCGCGCGAGGTCAGGTCGCCCAGGCCGGTGATCGTCGTCAGGCCGAAATCGGCCGTCGTCGAGGAGCCGCTGAAGTCGATGCCGGTCTGGTTGGCGCCGACATCGTCGATGGTGGTCGTGCCGAAGCTGACATCGTTGTTGGTGCCGGCGAAGTTGATGCCGGCAGTGCCGCTCGTGGTGCCCAGCGTGACCTGGGTCGTGCCGAAGGTCACCGGGCCGGCATTGCCGACAATGTTGATGCCGACGCCGCCGGCGCCCGTCACGGTCACCGCCCCGAAGGTTGCCGATGCGGTGCTCGCGACACCGGAGACGGACAGGCCGGTGCCCAAGGCATTGGTGATCGATAGCGGGGTGGTAACATTCAACGTTGCGGTGCCGATCAGGCCACCGACCACCGCGCCGCCGCCACCGCTCGCCGACAGGGTCGGGCCGGTGAAGCTGAATGCACCGCCTGCCGGGGGCAATGTCGAGCCGATGGCGAACAGATTTCCGGTGCCGGTCGACGTGACGCTGCCGCTGAACTGGGCCGAGCCGCCGATGGTGCCGTCGATCTTGACCGCCGTGCCTGGTGCTGTTGCCGAGCTGGAGATGTTGGCCGAGACCGTGATCGCGGCGCTGCCGCCAAAAACCACGACGCCGTTGCCGGTGCCGGAACCGGAGATGGTGCCGCCGATGTTGATCGTGCCGGTGTTGTTGGTCAGGCTGACGTCGTCGCCCGAAACCAGCGTCGTCACCAGATTGTTGACATTGACCGTCGCGGCGCTGCCTTGCACCACGAAGCCGGGGCCACCGCCAACAACCGTGTCGATCGTCGTCGTGCCATTGAAGGTAACGGCGTTGGCCACGTTGGTGAGGCGGATGGCATCGCCATTGACGCGATTGATGTCGACAGCGCCGAAGGTGACGCTGCCGCCGCTGGTGTTTTCGATGAGGATGCCGGTCTGCACGGCGCCGCCTGAGCCGTCGACGGTGACGCTGTCGAAAATGACGCCGCCTGCGCCGATGGTCAAACCGCCGGCGCCACCGAGATGGATGCCGTTTTCGACAGGGCCGAGCCCAGATGCGGTCGTGTTGGTGCCGGTGACGGTGAGCGTGCCGCCATTGATGGCGCTGAAGGCAAGGCCGCCATCGGTGGTGAGGTCGAGCCCGCCGGTGAAATTGATCGTGCCGCCGGCATTGCCGGTCAGGTCGATGGCGTTGGCCGTGCCGGTGCTGGCGGTGATTTGGCCGGCGAAGGTGGCCGAGCCGCCGGTCATGCCGCTGATCATGACCGCGCTCGCGGCACTCGTCTGATTGATGGTGCCGTTGTAGGTGAGGTTAGGCGTTGCTCCAAGAATGCTGAGCGCCGTGCCCGTCGTGCCGGCGATCGAACTCGCATTGTCGAAGGTCAGCGTGCCCGTGGAACCGCCCGTGACGCTGACGCCGATACCGGCGCCGGTGATGTCCAAATTGTTGAAGGTGCCGGTGCCGCCGAAGTTGCTGGCCAGCAGGCCGGTGCCGCTGACGCCGCCCATCGTCGTGTTGCTGATGTTGATCGCACCCGTTGCGCCGGTCAGGTCGATGCCGGTTACGGCGCTGCTGATCGTCACCCCGGTGATGGTGGCCGCGTTTACATTCGATCCGTTGATCGCCGAGCCCGAACCCGCATTGCTGACGCTGAGGTCGGCGACGCGGTTGCCGTTGGCGAGATCGATGGTGCTGCCGGCCGAGTTGTTGAGAGTGGCGGCGCCATTGCCGAACGGATCGACCTGGGTGCCCGAAGTAACCACCTCGGCGCCGGTGACGTTGGCCGGCGGCCCGCCGAGAGCGACGGTGTTGCCGTTGGCGAAGGAGACGATCTGCTGGCCGTCGGCAAGCGTGAAGCCGTCGGCATCGGTGTTGATGGTTCCAGCGCCGCTGTTGACAAGGACGAAGATGGTGTTGGCGTCGGTTGTCAGACCGTCGGCGGCGTCGGCGTTGATAAGGTCGCCAACGCTCGCGCCGGAGCCGGTCCCGGTGTTTGCTGCGCCGACGAAGATGACGTTGGCGGTGTTGAACAGCTGCGGGCCGACCAGATGGGTGGCGTTGAAGGCATAGGTGCCGTCGCCCGCCAGCAGGCCGCGCATGTCGAGCGAGGCGGTCGTGCCGGTGATCGTGCCGCCGCTGACGGCGCCGAAGGAGAAGGTCGTGTTGGCGCTGGTGCCTGCCGCGCCATGCGTGCCCATCTGGACGCCGGTGCCCGCGGAGATGACGCCGGTGCCGATCGTCACCGAGCCGCCGGTGGTGCCGGAAAGGTCGATGCCGGTCGAACTGCCGACGCCGGTGATGTCGAGCGAGGTGGCAGTGAAGGTCGACTGGCTGCCCGACAGGTCCAGCCCGGTCTTGCCGGTCGGCAGGCCGGTGATGTCGATGTTGGCGAAGGCGATCGTGCCGTTGGCACCCTGGACGTCGATGCCGCTCTGGGTCGGCTGGCCGATGCTGGCGTCGCCGAACGTTATCGCGCCGGAATTGCCATTGAGGAGGATGCCGTTCCGGCCGGCCTGGTTGATCGTCACCGTGCCGAACGTGGTGGCGCCGGAACTGTTGCTGATCGAGATGCCGTCGCGCGATGGCTGGGTGATGGTGACCGCGCCGCCGAAATCAACCGTGGCGGAGCTGCTTGTGATGAAAATGCCGTCGAAAAGGGTGTTGGAGGTCGTCGTCGTGCCCGTAACGGAGAAATTTCCGCCGACGTTGAACAGGCCGATTCCAGTCTGTCCGCCGGCTTGGCTCACCGTGTCCAGCGTGACATCGAGCCCGATAGGGTTGATAAGCCCGAAAGTCCCGACAGAGACAGCCATGAGGCCGTTGCCCGAAACCGTGCCGCCAGTTATGGTCAGGCTTCCGCCGCCCGTCGACGTGACATCGACGCCTACGCCGCCATTGTCCTTGGCATCGAGCGTCTCGAATCCGTAGGTTCCGCCGCCGATGACGAACAGGCCGTAGCCGGCATTGTTCGAGAGTATCGTCGTGCCGGTGAAATTGTAGCTTCCGTTGCCATTGTCGACCAGCAGGCCGTGGCCGGTGTTGTCGCTTGAGTTCAGATTGTTGCCGGTGACGCTGTTGCTGCTATCGAACAGCACGCCATTCAGGCTGGCGCCTGAAACATTCAGCCCCGACATCGTGATATTGCTGACGCCGCTGCCATGCACGCCATTGCCGTTCGCCACACCGGCGATGTTGAAGTCCAGCAGCGACGTGTTGTTGGCCAGCGTCACGGCGTCACCGGTGCCGGTATCGGTCAGCGTGGCTGCGCCGCCAGGATCCGAGACGACCTGGTCATGCTGGACGTTGTCACCGGTGACGTTGACGGGAATGCCGCCGAGCGAGAAAGTACGCCCGTTGCCGAACGAAGCCAGTGTCTGTCCGGCACTCAGCGAGAAGCCGCCAGAGGCGTCGATGGGCGTCCCGTCATTGACCAGCACGAAGATCGCGGTGCCGTTGGTGATAAGGTCAGCCTGGTTAATCGCAAGCAGACTAGACGTGGAAGAGCCGTCACCCAATGATCCGATGCCGCCGACGAAAATCACATTCTGCTGGTCGAACAGCTGCGGGCCGCTGAAGGTCGTCGAGCCGAAAGCATAGAGCCCGAGCGTCTGGTTGAGCCCCCGCGCGTCGAGGGAGGCGGTGATGCCGGCAATCGAGCCGTCGCCGAAACTGAATTGGGCATTGGCCGAATTGGCCGGCGAGCCGGAAATGCCGAAGCGCACGCCGGTGTCGACATTGGCGATCGCGCCGCCATCGGTGATGACGATCGTTGCCCCGCCCGCGCTCGGGGAAGACAGATCGATGCCGATCGAGCCGGCGGCGCCTGTGCCAGTGATGTTGAGCGACTGCGCGGTGAAATTCGTCTGGCTGCCGGAGAAATCGAGGCCGACGCCGGAGCCGAGGCCAGCAATGACGATGTTGCCGGCAATTATCGATGTGTTGACGCCCGCAAACACCATGCCGTCGGTGCCGGGATCGGTGATGTTGATGTCGCCGAAGCGGATCGCGGCCGGCGAATCCGTGATCGCGATGGCCGGTCCGGTCGTGTTCGAGATCGTCGTCGCGCCGTTGACGGTGAAGCTGCCCGAAAGATTCTCGAGCACGACGCCCGATGCGCCGCCGGTCTGGGTGATCGAATCCAGCACGATATGGGCGGTGATCGGATCGATGAAGACACCGACGCCGTCGTCGCCGAGTGCCTTGTTGCCCGACACCTGGCCACCGGTGATGGTGATCGAGCCGGCGACCCCGGTGCCCTTCACGGTAATGCCGGCATCGTTGTTGTCGAGCGAGTTGAGGGTGGCGAAAGTGTAGGTGCCGTGGCCGGTTATATCCAGGCCGTCGTCGCCATTGCCCTGCAGCAGCGTCGTGCCGGTGAAGTTATAGGTGCCGTCGCCTTCGATGTGCAGTCCGTCGAGGCCGTTGCCGGTCGCGGTGAAGTTCGAGCCATTGACGCCGGTCGATGTACCGGTGAAGTCGGCGCCGTGGCCGCCGGTGCCGGTGACCGTGACGTTGGTCAGCGTGGCGCCGGCGATGTTGTTGCCGAAGATGCCGTCCTTGCCGCCGGTGATGGTGATACCGCTCAGCGTGTTGCCATTGGCGAGCGTCAGGACGTTGTTGGCGGGGTTAGTGCCCTGGATGGTGCCGTTGGAGCCGCCGAAATTGTAGGTGCCGATGCTGCCGTCGGCGAGCCGCGCCTGGACACCGCCGCCACCGCCGATAACGGTCTGTCCGTTGGCGAGCGTCACGCCGGCTGTCGTAATGTTGCCCTTGCCGCCCAGCGCGACGACGACGCCGTTAGCGCCGGCGCCGGCGACTGCATTGTCGAGCGTTGTCGGGTCGCCGATCGTGCCGAGGCCGAGCGCGTCGTTGTCACCATCGGCAAAGAAGAACTGGCCGAATGCCGTGTTGGTGGCGGCATTGATCGCCACCCGCGTCGACGTGCCGGTAACTTTGTCCTGGCTCTCGATGCGAACGCCGATGTCGCCGCGTACGCGCTCGTTGACGCGTTTGCGCAGGCCGGGGCTGACCGGATAGACCGGCTCGGCGCCGTCATCGGCCGAAGACGAGCCCTTGTCGAAAGCGTTGAGCGGCACCGTCAGCCGGATGCTGCCGGCGAACTGGGTGTCATCGCGGTTGTCGTTGCGCACCTCGCCGGTGAAGGTCAGCGACGTGCCTTTGCCGATGACGTCGCCGATCGAATATTCCAGGCCGGCCTTGGCGCCGGTGATGCTGCCGTCGTCGCCGTCGGGATCGCCGAAATGGTAGGCGCCGACATCGAAACGCAGTGAATGGTTCTCGGGCAGGTTGAGCGGCACCTGAACGCCGACCTCGCCCTCGATGCCCCAGGCCGCGTAATCGCGGTGGGCGATGGCCGATATCTGCTCGATCAGCTGATGACCGACCAGCGACAGGCTCGACTCTTGCCCGGCCGTGCTGCGGTCGCCGCTGATCGGCAGATAGACGTTTACGTGCGCATCGTATTTTGAGGTGATGGCCTCGAGGCCGAGCGTCGAGGCGACGAACTGGTGACTGTCGTGGTTCTGGATGTTGAGATAGGCGTAGCCGCCGATCATCAGATCCGGATTCACGATGCGGCGAACGCCGAGGCCGACGTCCTGGCCGAAGCCGTCGTCGAAATCGTATTTCGAGCGCACATCGAGAAAGAGAACGGATTCGAGGTTCTGCTTCAGCGGCAGGAAACCCTCGATCGCCGTGTTGCCGCCATTGTTGTTGGCGCCGATGATGGCGCGGATCTGCGGCTGCCACAGTCCGGTGTCGCCGGCATGGGCGGCTATGCCGGAAAGGGCAAGTGCCAGAGTGGACAACGCAGTCGTCTTCCAGAGATGCCTGGAAAAACCTGACCGGCGATACTTGCTATTCGCCCGGAAGCTTCTTCCGCGCGTCGCCATGTCATTGATCTGCCGAGTTTTCTCGGTCGTCTCCATCCCTTGCGAACCCCGACGAGTACACGCTCCGTCGCTAATACTATCCGAATCCCAGTGTATAGCGAGCATGATTGTTTGCTTTACACGTACAAGATTTCAAAGTTGTTTATTGTGACAATTCAGCAACAGTAATTTAGCCCGAGATCATGTACCGTATTGGCTTCCCCGCCAGGCTCGGCTGTTGTATCAACGCGCTCGGCGAAACCCTGACACGACGAGGATCGGATGGCTTCATTGCTGAGAACCGTTTGTGGCCGGGCCGCCTGGGTCGGCGCGCTATGGCTGGTCGTGACGGCAGGGTCGGCGCTTGCCGAAGAGCCGAAGTCAACCACATCTGCCGAGACCAAGCCTGCAGAAGGCAATCCGTGGGCGCTAAACTGCGCCAGCGGATCGGCCGGCATCGAGCTTCAATGCCAGGTCTCCCAAAACCTTACCGAGGCCAAGACGGGGCAGCGCGTTCTTACCGTTACGGTTCGCCGCGACAACGGCAATGGCAGCCTCGCCATGCTGCTGGCCTTGCCGCACGGGCTGTTCCTGCCTTCCGGCGCCTCGTACCAGATCGACCAGGGGCAGAAGACGACCATTGCCATCCAGACCAGCGACCAGAACGGCGCCTATGCCGCGACCCCTTTGTCGGCGGACCTCGTCAAGGCGATGAAATCGGGAACCAACCTGAACATCGGCATGGAGTCGGTGACGCGCAAGCCGGTGACCATTCCGGTCTCGCTTGCCGGATTCACTGCCGCGATCGACAAGCTTCAAGCGTTGAAATAGCCGGCCTATCTCGGCAGATGCGTAAGCATCAGCTTACGTTTTGGACTGGCCGGACTCACACGTGCTTGCGGCCGCCTGTCTCGCGGAACCAGCTGTCGGGGTAAGGATACCACCAGTCCTGGATCGCCGGTCTGTGGTCGATGATGACCATCTTGGAGCGTCGGAAGGCGTCGAGTCCCTGGCGTCCCAGCTCGCGGCCAAGGCCTGATGCCTTCCAGCCGCCGAAGGGCAAGGCGTCATTGTCGATCAGCGGGTTGTTGACCCAGACCATGCCGGCCTCGAGCCGCTCGGCCGCCTCATGCGCCTCGGCGAGGTCGGTGGTGAACACCGAGGCGCCGAGGCCGAACGGGCTGTCATTGGCAAGCCGGATCGCCTCGTCGAAATCCTTGACGCGGCAGATGGCGGCGACCGGTCCGAAACACTCTTCGCGCACGATCGCCATATCGGGGGTGACGCCGGTCAGGATCGTTGGCTCGTAGAACCAGCCAGTGTTGTGCGCCGGCGGAATGCGCCCGCCGGCAACGGCTATAGCGCCGTTGCTGACAGCATCATCGACCAGCCGCATCACTTTCGCCCGGGCGGCTTCGCTGACCAGCGGGCCGATCTCGGTCTTGTCCATGCCATTGCCGATGCGCAGCGCCCGCGTCTTCTCGGCGAACAGCTCGACGAAGCGATCGTGAACCGAGTCGACGACAAAGAAGCGTTCGGCCGAGGTGCAGACCTGGCCGGTCAGGTGGAAGGCGGCGGTGACGCTGCCGGCTGCCGCCACGTCGAGCGGCGCGTGCTCGCTGATGATCAGCGGATCGCTGCCGCCGGCTTCGATGACGCAAGGCTTCATGCGCTCGGCGCAGGCGACTGCCACGGCTTTGCCGGCGGCGACCGAGCCGGTGAAGGCGACAGCGTGGGTGCGCTCGGAGGCGATCAGCGCCTGCGCGGTGGCGGCCGTGCCGGGCAGGCAGGAGACCAGCCCTTCGGGCAGCGAGCGGAACACGGTCATGTAATCGAGTGTCGACAGCGTCGTGGCTTCGGCCGGCTTGATGATGCAGCCATTGCCGGCGGCAAGCGAGGCCGCAACGGTCCAGCACATCAGCAGGATCGGGAAGTTGTAAGGCATGATGTGCACGGAGACGCCATACGGCTCGTAGCGCGCATACTGGAACGACCCGGCCTGCGTCGTACCGGCGATCTTGCCGGCGTCGTCGCGCGCCATCTCGGCATAGTAGCGGAAGATCGGCGCGCAATTGGCGATCTCGCCGATCGCTTCGGGATAAGGCTTGCCCATCTCGCGCACCATCAGCTCGGCGCAGCGCGTGAAGTCCGCCGCCTCGATGGCGTTGGCGACCGCATGCAGATGCTTTGCCCGGCTCTTGGCATCGAGCTGCTTCCAGGCGGCTTGTGCCGTGGTTGCGGCGGTGAGCACGGCGTCGATCTCGCCGTCGCTGGCCGCGGCGATCGAGCCGACGGTCTCCAGCGTCGCCGGATCGATCACCGGTTTTGCCGTGCCGGTCATCGGCCGGTAGTCCGGATTGACGAAGAAAGCCGGCCGGTCAGCGGAGAATTGCATGGTCGTCCTTTCAGGTCCGCTCAGCGGATCATGTAGACCTTCTTGATGGTCTCATGGACGGTGCAGACGCCTTTCCAATTCTGAGGAAAGAACGCCGCCGTGTCCGGCTCGATCTGGATGACCTCGCCCGATTCGTGCACATAGGTGCAGCGGCCCTCGAGGAAGTGGCAGAACTCGTCGCGGGTGACATGGCAGTGCCATTTGCCGGGGGTGCAGACCCACAGGCCGCATTCCGAACGGCCCTCCGGCCCCTTGTAGAGCAGCTTGCCCGAGGTGTGGGACACGCCCTCGATCATGGTCGGGATGACGCCCCAGTCGACGAGGTCGGTGATGGCAAGCGGGGATTGCATGATGGGCGTGGTCATGGCGATTTCCTTTAAAAAAGTGCTCAGCGGCACATGAAGGCCTTGGTCAGTGTTTGCGTGATGGTGGAGGTGCCGGCCCAGCCGGCGGGGAAGAACACCAGCATGCCGGCCTCGACCGGGATCTCTTCGCCATTCTCGCGGACATAGGTCCCGCGGCCCGACAGGAAATGGCAGAACTCGTCGGCGGCAAAGGTAACCTTGCGGCTGCCTGGCGTGCACGACCACAGGCCGCATTCGCTTGAGCCGTCCGGGTTCTGCGAGAGGATCCTGCCGAGGCGCGCGGCGAGCCGGCAAGCGTGTTGCTGCCCCCGCCCCAGTCCTCCAGTTTCACGGTCGAGGCCTTTGGCCAGTGCGGTGTCGGCATATTGGGAAGCTCCGTTGCTGTTCAAGCCAGCATGTAGACGTTGCGCATGGTCTCATGCACGGTGCATTCGCCTGTCCAGCCGGCAGGGAACATGACCACGGTCCCGGCTGCGACTTCTACCACCTCCCCGGCATCTGACCGGTACGTCGCGCGGCCGGCGACGAAATGGCACAATTCGTCGCGCGGAATCGAGAGCCGCCAGCGGCCGGGCGTGCACACCCAGATGCCGGATTCCGGCTGGTTGTTGGGCCCCTTGTGCACCAGCCTGCCGGTCGAGTGTGAAGCGCCATCTAACGCATCCGGCTGGGCACCCCAGTCGACGAGATCGGTGCGGGTGGAGGCCTGGTGGAGGTGCGGCGCGGAGGAGGTCATGGGCGCGCTCCACGGTCATGATGCTCAGCCGCGGTGCGTTGCCGCTCTACAAGGCCCCCCTCTGTCCTGCCGGACATCTCCCCCTCCAGGGGGGAGATCGGCAGCTTCGATGACGGCGCATTTCTTGTGAGCTCTGCGATTGGGGAAAGCATTGGTGACAGCCGATCTCCCCCCTTGAGGGGGAGATGGCCGGCAGGCCAGAGGGGGGTGCCAGGGCTCGGCATCTTAAACATCGCACTCACAGCAGCGCCTCCAGCAGCCCGGCTGCCTTCTCAGGCCCGTTCTGGGCCTGCATCTGCGCCGAGGTCTTCGCCAGCCTGATCTTCATCTTGGGGTCAGTCAGGCAGGCTTCGATCCTGCTGATCAGCTGGGCGTCGCTCCAGTCGTAGCGCGGCATGCCGAAGCCGTGGCCGGTTTCCTGGACGCGGGTGGCGTTGTCGTGGCCGTCCCAGACATAGGGCATGATGATGGCCGGCTTGCCGAAATAGAGGCACTCTGTGAACGAGTTGTTGCCGCCATGGTGGATTACGGCATCGACCTGCGGGATGACTGAAGGCTGCGGAAACCAGCTCTCGACGATGACGTTGTCCGGCACATCCGTGTACAGGTCCTTGTAGCCGCCGACATTGACCAGCGCGCGGTAACGGGTCTTTCCCAGTGTTGCGATTATGCGCTTCAACAAATCGACATCGCCGGCGCCGAGGCTGCCGAAGGAGACATAGAGCAGCGGCCCGTCATTGTTCTCGGCGAAGGTCGGCACGGCGTATGGCTTTTCCTGCCGCACGCAGCCTTCGAGATACTGGAATTTCGTCGTATCAAGCGGATGGCGGCGTTTAAACTTTGCCGCTTCGGGATAGAGCAGCAGATTGAGATAGGGCGAGGTCTCGAAGAACTGACCGACCGGGTATGGCGCTTCATTGTTTGCGGTGAGGAAGGCGTTGAAGTCGTCGTGGATGGGCTTGATCACCGCATTGAAATGATCGCGATAGCGCTGGTGGCCGACATGGTCGTTCTCGCCGCAACCGGAGAGATGCGGCGGGATGCCCTCATCCTCGATCTCGTTTTCCGAGCAGGAGATGACGCGCACCCAAGGCTTGCCGAACTGTTTGATGGCCGGAAACAGGATGACATTGTCGACGCAAATGACATCAGGCTTGATGGCGGCTAGGACTCGCGGCAAATCCTTCTGCGCCCATTTGGCGCTGTCGACGATCGCGGTCCAGCAATCCTTCACGTAATTGTCGACCTGATCGTAGGGCGATTTGCGGAAGTTCGGGATGTGGCCGTTGATGAAGTCTTCCCAGAATTTCGCCATCTGCTCGGGCGGCATCGGCTCCGACAGGTTCACCGGATGCGCTTCGAAGCCGTAACCCTTGTAGACATCGACAAAGCCGGGGTCGGACAGGAACACTGCCTTATGGCCGCGCGCCTCGACGGCTTGCGCGATGCCGACCGAATTGAGCGCCGGGCCGTAGGCCGCTTCGGGAAAAAACGCGATCGTCTTCTGCGCCATCAAGCTCTCCTATTCCTGAAAAATTCTGACATCGGCGGCGTCCCAGCCGAGTTCGACCTGATCGCCCGACGAGACCGGCCGGCGGTCGGCGGCATCGGCGGTGACGCGCACCAGAAATGGTTTTGGCGACAGAGGCGTGCGGACATGCAGCTGCAGGTCGAGCCCGTGATAGGCCAGCGCCTCAACCGTGCCGGCGATGCGGTTGGCGGTCTCGGCTGACGGGAACAGCCGGATGCGCTCGGGTCGCACCGAAGCGACAGCGGAAGCGCCGGGTGTGAGCTTGGCGGGAACCTTGCCGGTGATGCGCGCGCCGTTCGCGGCGATCACGCCATCCGCAGACATCTTGCCCGGTACGAAATTCATCACGCCGATGAAGTCGGCGACGAAACGGTCGGTGGGATGCTCGTAGATCACGTGCGGCGTGTCGCATTGCAGCAGCTGGCCGTCCTTGAGCACCGCCATGCGGTCGGCCATGACGAGTGACTCTTCCTGGTCGTGGGTGACGATGACGAAGGTGATGCCGACTTCGTGCTGCAGGCGCTTCAGCTCCATCTGCATGGCGCCGCGCAGTTTCTTGTCCAGCGCGCCCAGCGGTTCGTCGAGCAGCAGCAACCGAGGCCGTTTGACCAGCGCGCGGGCAAGCGCGACGCGCTGCTTCTGGCCACCCGACAATTGCTCAGGCTTACGGTCGGCGAAGGGGACAAGCTCGGTGGTGGCCAGAATGGCGTCGACGCGGGAACGGATTTCAGCTTTCGGCAAGCGCTCCATCTCCAGCCCGTAGGAGACATTGGCGCGCACGCTCATATGCGGGAACAGCGCGTAGGACTGGAACATCAGATTGACCGGCCGCTTGTTGGGCGGGGTCCGGGCGATGTCTTTGCCATCGAGCAGTATGCGGCCGCCCGTAGGTGTCTCGAAGCCCGCCAGCATGCGCAGCAGCGTGGTCTTGCCGCAGCCGGAGGGTCCAAGCAGCGCGAAGAACTCGTTCTCGCGGATATCGAGCGAGATGCCGTCGACGGCGGTGACCCGGCCGAACGTCTTCGACACGTTATCAATGGCCAGCAGCGTGCGCGGTTCGCTCATTGGCCGATGATCCCACGGTTGAGCCGCTGCGACAGGGTCAGCGCGGTGATGGATACCGCCATGACGATGGTCGCCAGCGCGTTGATCTCCGGCGTGATGCCGAAGCGGATCATGGCGTAGATCTGCATAGGCAGCGTCGTCGAGGCGCGGCCGGCACCGGCGGTGAAGAAGGCGATGATGAACTCGTCGACCGAGAGCGTGAAGGCAAGCAGAGCGCCGGCAATCACTGCCGGCGCGATGACCGGCAATGTCACACGCCGGAAGGTGGTCAGAGCCGAGGCGCCGAGGTCGGCGGAGGCCTCGACGATCGACCAGTCGAAACTCTTTAGCCTTGCGCGCACCACCGAGCAGACGAAGGCGAGGTTGAAGACGACATGGGCGAGGATGATGGTGTGCAGGCCCATGGTGAGGTTGAGCATCGAAAAGAACGAGAGAAGCGCAATCGCCAGCACGATGTCGGGGATGATCATCGGCGCGAAGATCAGGGCTTCGAGGCCTTTGCCATATTGCCGGCGCATCTCGACGCCGATCGCCAGCAGCGTGCCGAGCAATGTGGCGATTGCGGTCGAGACCAGCGCCACGATCAGCGTGTTGAGCGCTGCAGACAGGATGGCGCTGTTCGAAGTTAGCGAAATGTACCATTTCAGCGAGAAGCCCGACCATGCCGTCGGCAATCCGCCTTCGTTGAAGGACAGCGCCACCAGCACGGCGATCGGGATGTAGAGGAAGGCGAAGACGAGGGTGAGGATCGTCCGCATGCCGATCGTACGGGTGAAGGAATGGGTCATCGCCGGCCTCCGACAATTGGAAGGCAAGCGAACGACCAGAGTCCTTCTTCCCGTTCACGGGGAGAAGATGCCGGCGGGCAGACGGGGGGCAGCGTTGAGCGTCGCAAAGGTTGACGCCGCCCCTCATCCGCCCCTTCGGGGCACCTTCTCCCCGTGGACGGGGAGAAGGCAAGAATTGCGCGGCGCTCAGCCATAGGCGTCACCCCTTGCCTCAGCCGCACGCCCCGCGGCGCGGTCGGCGGCGAGTGCCTGCGCCATCAGCACCAGAAGCATGATGGCGATCAGCGCCATCGCCAATGCCGCGCCAAACGGCCAGTCATTGGCGGTCAGGAACTGGTCGTAGACGAGGTTGCCGATCATCTGGAAGCGGCCGCCGCCAAGCAGCGCCGGGGTGACGAAATTGCCAATCGACAGCACGAAGACGAAGACGGCGCCCGCAGTGATGCCGGGCAGGGTCAGCGGCAGGATGACACGTCGGAAGGTGGTGGCGGCCGAAGCGCCGAGATCGCGCGATGCTTCGGCCAGTTCCGGGTTGAGGCGCGACAGCGGCGCGTAGCAGGCGAGGATAACAAAGGGCAGATAGTTGTAGACGAGGCCGGCGATGACCGCGCCTTCGGTATAGAGCATCGAGGGCGGTTCGCCGGTGTAGCCGAACCAGCGCAAGAGCTGGGTGATCAGCCCTTCGCGGTTCAGCAGCACGATCCAGGCATAGGTGCGGATCAGATAGTTGGACCAGAACGGCAGCACGGCGAAGAACAGGAAAATTGGCTGCCACCGGCGCGGTGCGGCGGCAATTGCATAGGCCGCGGCATAGCCGATCACGACTGCGATGAGCGTCGCGGTACCGGCGATACGTGCTGAGTTGAGGAAGATGCCGGCATAGAGCGGGTCGAAGACCAGCCCGAAATTCCCCAGCGTGAAGGTGTAGTCGATGCCGCCATAGACGCCGCGCCGGAAGAAGGCGAGCGCCAGCACCAGGGCGCATGGGATAACCATCAGCGCGGTCAGCCAGACCAGCGCCGGGGCCATCAGCAGAGAGGAACGAAGTCGGGTCTGGGACAATTTCTCGGGTACCGCTCAGGGCCGGCGGCAGAAGTGCTGCCGGCCGTGAAGTCTGCGCCGCTTACTGCGCGGCCTTGATCTCGCTGACGATCTTGGAATAGTCGCGCTGGGCTTCGCCGACGTCACGCAACTGCTCGAACTTGACGAGATCGGCCACCGGCATCGCCATGTTGGGGAATTTGGCCAGGAAGTCGGCCGGCAGGCTTTCCATCGCCGGCTTGTTCGGCACCTTGTAGTCGATGTTCTGCGCCGCCCAGGCGTGGTTCTTGGCGTCGAGCATGAAGTTGATGAACTTGAAGGCGTCGTCCTTGTGCTCGGACGCCTTCATCACCACCATCGTGTCGACCCACAGGTCCGAACCTTCTTTAGGGATGACGTATTTGATCTCCGGCTTGTCGGCGATGCCGTAATTGCACCAGCCGTCCCAGGCCTGCACCATCAGCGCCTCGCCGGAAACCAGCTTGGAATAGAAGGTGGTGTCGTCATAGGCGAGCAGGGTCTTCTTGGCGGAGATCAGGAGGTCCTTGACCTCGGCCATCTTGGCCGGGTCGGTCTCGTTGACCGAATAGCCCTTGTCGAGCTGCCCGGCGGCCAGCAGCCAGCGATCGGTCGCCAGCATGGTGGTCTTGCCCTTCATCTCGTCGGAAGGGGCGAGCAGGTCGCTCCAGCTCGTGGGCGCCGTCTTGACAAGGTCAGAGCGGTAGCAGAGGCCCGTCGTGCCCCAGGTGTAAGGCACGGAGAAAGCGTTGCCGACATCGTGCGGCAGCTTGGTCGCTTCGGGATAGAGGTTGGCGAGGTTGGGGATCTTGGCATGGTCGATCGGCTCGGTCAGGCCAAGCTTGTTTAATACTTCGGCGAAGGGCGAGGAGACGAAGACCACGTCATAGCCCTTGCCGCCGGCGGCAATCAGCTTGCCCATGATCTCTTCATTGGTGGCGTGCACCACCACTTCGCCGGCAACGCCGGTGGCGGTCTTGAAAGCGGCCATGGCGTCGGGTGCCATGTACCCATCCCAGTTCGAAATAACGAGGTCGGCTGCGGCAGCCGGCACCGAGAGCGTCAGGGCGAGACCGAGAGCGATTGAGGATGTATTGAGCGCACGGCGCCGCAGGCTGGTAGCGGTCATGGCAGTCTCCCATTCGGTTTGATCGTCGAAATCATTTGCCGGACCAAGGCCGGCGACGCGCGCGCCTGCCTCGATCCTGTTCCCTCGGTCTTTTCTCGCCGATTGTACCGACAGTACTATTGCAGAAAAAAGTACGTCAATCCATAATCTGTCAACCGACGGAGGAATTTGGCCGATTGTCCCTGTTCCGGCGATCAGCCAGACCAATGCGCCACATTCGCATTCGAGAAAAGTCATGCAAGCCGTAGCCAGACGACCTCGCACCAACCATCTCGATCTGGCGCAACGCATCCTGGATGTGGCGCGGCAGCGTGGCTTCGAGCCTGGCGCCCGCCTGCCCGAACAGCAGATCGCCTCGCTGTGCAATGTCTCGCGCACGCCCGTACGCGCGGCACTCGGCCTGCTCGCGGAACGGGGCGTGGTGCGCTGGGAGGCCGACAGCGGTTATCATCTGACGGTCGACCTCGCCGCCCAGCCCGCCATTGCCGCCGAACTACCCAGTGCGGAGGAAGACGAGCTCGCCGAAGCCATCCTGCGCGACCGCTCGGCGCGACGGTTGGACCAGACGGTGACCATCGCGGGGCTGATGCGACGCTACGACGCTGATCGCAAGACGGTACTAAAAGCACTTAACAAACTGACCGACGAGAATCTTCTGGATCGTGCGCCTGGGCAATCCTGGTTGTTTCGCCGCGCGCCGGACGATCCGGAGGCGCAAGGCGAAAGCTACGAGTTCCGCCTGGTGCTGGAGCCGGCGGCCATCCTGACGCCAGGCTTTCGGCTGGACGGGGCGCGGGCAGCAATGTTGCGGCAAGGCATGGAAGCGCTTGCAGCGCTGCCGGACGAGACATTCGACACGCGCGAGTTCCAGCGGCTGGACATGGATTTTCATGGCATGATCGCCGAGGGCTGCGCCAACCGTTTTGTGTCGGATGCATTGGCCGATCATCTCCGCCTGCGCCGGCTGCCGGGCATCTATTCCGGCGTCAACGTGTTTCGGCTGCGGCAATCGTTGCGCGAACACTCGGGCATACTCGACTATCTTGAAAGCCGGCAGTATGAGGTGGCTGCCGATCTGCTTCGCATCCACCTGCGGCTCTCCCGCAGCCAGCGACCGCAAGCAGCCAGCCGCGGAGCTCCCGCACTGTTCGGCATGATCAGCCGGCCGGATTGAAGAGGAATAATTGACGCGTAAAGCCAGCCCGACCATCGCGCTGTTTCCCGAAGCCAGTTTCGGCGCCGCGTTGAATTGCGTCGGTATCGCACAGGCATTGCGCGCACGGGGCGCTCGCCCCGTCTTCATCTGCCATGCCGGCTTCTCCGGCGTCTTTACCGACTATGGCTTCCAGGAATACCATCTGCCGACGGATGAGCCGCTGAGCGACAGCGACCGCCAGAGCTATTGGCAGGCCTTCGTGCGCCGGCACCTGCCGCATTTCCGGCTGAGCCCGATCGACCAGCTCGAGACCTATGTCGCGCCGACCTGGCAAGCGATCGTCGACACCGCCGTCAACGCCGAGGCGCCGCTGCGCCAATTGCTGGCGCGGCTGAAGCCGGACGCGGTGGTGCTCGACAACGTCATCATGTTCCCGGCGATCGCCGCCGCCGGCTGCCCGTGGGTGCGCGTCGTCTCCTGTGCCGAGACGGAACTGCCGGATGCCGAGGTGCCGCCCTATCTCTCGGGGATGGGTGCCGACGACCCGCAACGTACGGCGTTCGAAGCGCGCTATCTCGCGGCCTCCGCACCCGCGCATGAGCGCTTCAACCGTTTTCGTGCGGATGCCGGCTTGGCGCCGTTGCCCAAGGGCCTGTTCCTCGAGACATCACCCGACCTCAATCTGCTGCTGACGCCAGCGATCGTACGGCGTGAGCGGGCCGAGCCGCTCGACCCCAAACGCTTTGTCTATCTCGAAGGCTGCGTGCGTTCGGAAGGGCCATTCGAGGTGCCGGTGTTTCCGCGCAATGGCGGCCCGCTGGTCTATGTCAGCTTCGGCAGCCTCGGCGCGATGGATGTCGGGCTGATCGAGCGCATGCTCGCCGTCTTCGACAGGCTGCCGGCGCGCTTCATCGTCAATGCCGGCGGCCTGCGCGACGCCTATCGCGCGGTGCCGGACAATGTCTATCTCGACGCCTGGTTTCCGCAGCCTTCGGTGGTGGCGAAGTCGGACCTGTTCATCCACCATGGCGGCAACAACAGCTTTTGCGAGGCGCTGCGCTTCGGCGTGCCGTCGCTGATCATGCCCTATTGCTGGGACGGTCACGACAATGCGCAACGCGCGGGAGAGACGGGCGTGGGCGACCATATCGGCCGCGACGCCTGGACCGAAGGGGGATTGGAGAGAGCCATTCTCGGCCTGCTGGCCGACGATGCGATGCGCGCCCGCCTCAGGGACAATGCTGCCAAGATGGCGCTGACCCCTGGAACGGATGTGGCCGCGCAAGCCATACTCTCTCTCATAGGTACGTGAACCAAAATGCAGGACAAAAATACCAACACCGCTCTCTTCACCGGCAACGATCCCAAGGCCTGGCTCGCCCAGCACGGCATCACGGAGGTCGAGTGCCTGGTGCCCGACATGAATGGCGTGCTGCGCGGCAAGGCGCTGCCGACAGCAAAATTCCTCAAGGCGCTGGAAGACCGCGCACTTTACCTGCCGAGCAGCGCTTTCCTGGTCAGCATCGATGGCCGCTACTCCGGTTCGATCGACGAAGGCTTTGCCTATCAAGACCCGGATATGCGCATGGTGCCTGATATGTCGACGCTGTGCCTGGCGCCGGGCGGTGGCGCTGGCAAAGCCTATGTCTTCGCCGACGCCTTCCACATGGAAGGCAAGCCCTGGATGGCCTCGCCACGACATGTGCTGCGCGCCGTGCTCGATCTCTACCGGAAGCGCGGTTGGCGCGCGGTGGTGGCGCCGGAAGTCGAATTCTATCTGACCGCGCCCAATCCGAATCCCGACCAGCCGCTGACGGCACCGGTTGGCGCCAATGGCCGCGCCGAGGGCTCGCAGCATCCCTATGACATGGTGGCGCTGGAAGAATTCGAGCCGGTGATAAGGCGCGTCTATGATTATGCCGCAGCCGCCGGCCTGCCGGTCGACACGCTGATCCATGAATCGGGCACCGCGCAGCTGGAGATCAATCTGCTGCACGGCGACGCGGTGCCACTCGCCGACCAGGTGCTGCTGTTCAAGCGGCTGACTCGCCAAGCAGCGCAGCAGAGCGGCATGCACGCCACCTTCATGGCCAAGCCGATCGCCGCGCAGGCTGGCAGCTCGATGCATCTGCACATGTCTGTCGTCGATGAAACGACAGGCGCCGCGCTGTTTGCCGACAGAGATGATGCAGACACCGAAATGTTCGGCCATTTCATCGGCGGCCTGCAGAGATATGTGCCCGAGATCATGCCGCTGTTCGCACCCAACGTGAACTCGTTCCGCCGCATCCGGCCGAACCACAGCGCACCGGCCAACATCGAATGGTCGCATGACAACCGCTCTTGCGGCCTGCGCGTGCCGGCAGGTGGCCGCGCCGCCCGGCGGGTAGAGAACCGCTTGCCGGGAGCGGATTGCAATCCCTATCTGGCGATCGCCGGTTCGCTGCTTGCCGGCTATCTCGGCGTCGAGCAGAAGCTGGCGCGCTCGGCTGAGGCCTCGGGCAATGCCTACAAGATCAAAAGCACGCTGCCGAAAACGATGGAGGAGGCGCTTGATCGTTTCATTGCTTGCGAGCCGGTGCGGGCATTGCTCGGCGAGGATTTTTTCCAGACCTATCTGCGCGTCAAGAGCGTCGAACTCGACCTGTTCCAGAGCGTGGTGACGAGCTGGGAACGCGACCATTTGCTGCTGAAGGTGTGATCATGGCCTCCGGCTCAACGGGTTTCAATTCGAGCCTCGATATCGGCAATTCCTATTATGTCGCCACCGCCAATCCGGCGCCGGACCATCCGGCGCTGGTGGGAGATGTCGGCGCCGATCTGGTGGTGGTCGGTGGCGGCTGCACCGGCCTGTCGGCCGCCCTTCATGCCGCCGAGCGCGGCCTGAAGGTGGTGCTGCTCGAAGGCGGCAAGATCGGCTGGGGCGCGTCGGGCCGCAATGGCGGCCAGATGATCCCCGGCCTGCGCAAAGGCGCCAAGGGGCTGGTCAAGCTCTACGGCCCCGAGCGGGCGAAGGCGCTGTTCGACCTCGCCTTCGAGGCGCGGGGCCTGGTGCTCGACATCATCGAGCGCCACGCCATCGACTGCGATCTGCGGCTGACCGGCCATCTCGTCGGTGCCGTTAATGGCTCCGACCTCAGGGATCTCGAAGACGAGGCCAAATGCCTCGAGAGCGTGATGAAGTTCCGCGACGTCGAGATCCTGTCGGCGGCGCAGGCACGCGGCAAGGTGGACACGCCCTATCATGGCGCGATGTATGAGCCGCTCGGCGGCCATATGCATCCGCTGAACTACACGCTTGGCCTTGCCCATGCCGCCGTGGCGGCCGGTGTCGTCATCCACGAAAATTCCGTCGCGGTGAAGCTGGAGCGCGAGCCTTCGATCCGGGTCTCGACGGCGCAGGGGTCGGTAAGGGCCAAACATGTCGTGCTGGCCGGCGACGCGTTGCTGCATGGGCTGGAGCCGCGCGTCAACAGCCGCATCATGCCGGTCGGCAACTACATCGTCGCCACCGAACCGCTGGAGGGCAAACACAATGTCATCCCGGCCAATGTCGCGGTGTCCGACACGCGCTTCGTCGTCAACTACTACCGCATGTCGGCGGACGGTCGGCTGCTGTTCGGCGGCGGCGAGCGCTACACGCCATCGCCGCCGGCCGACATTGCCGGCTTCGTGCGGCCGCATATGGAGGCCACCTTCCCGCAACTGAAGGGCTGCCGCATCGATCATGCCTGGGGCGGCCTGGTGTCGGTGACCACGTCGCGGCTGCCGCATGTCGGGCACTATGGCGAGGTCTATTTCGCGCATGGCTATTCCGGCAAGGGCGTCATCCTGTCAACGCTGTCGGGCAAGCTCTTGGCCGAAGCGATTACGGGCGACGCCTCGCGGCTGGACCTGTTCTCGACGCTGACGCCGATGCCGTTCCCGGGCGGTACGGCGCTGCGGGGCCCGCTCTATGTGCTGGGGATGTTGTGGTACGCGATGCGCGACCGTATCAAGCATTGAGGTTAGTACCGGCGGGTGGATCATCGGAGGATTGCATGCGTGATTTTCAGTTCCCCGGCAGCTCGCCAGTTCGCGCGACAGAAGCGATGGCGGCGACATCGCATCCGCTGGCGACGCTGGCCGCCATCGACATGCTGCGCTCCGGCGGCAATGCCATGGATGCCGCTGTCTGCGCTGCGGCGGTGCAAGGCGTCGTCGAGCCGCAATCGACCGGCATCGGCGGCGACTGTTTTGTGCTCTACAGTCCCAAAGGCGAGGGCGATGTTCTCGCTTTCAACGGCTCGGGGCGTTCGCCCGCTGCGGCAAATGCCGAATGGTATCTGGAGCGGGGGCATAGCGAACTGCCTGCGGCCGGACCGCATGCCGTCACCATACCAGGCGCCATCGATGCATGGTGCCGGCTACTCGAGGACCACGGAAAAAAGGGCATCGACGCCGCGCTGGCGCCAGCCATTCGCTATGCCGAACAAGGCTATGTCGTTTATGATCGCGTCGCCTTCGACTGGGCCGACGAGGTCGCCCTGCTCTCAGCCGATGAACATGCCGCGCGCATCTTCCTGCCGGAGGGCAGGGCGCCGCAGGCGGGCGATCTGCACCGCCAACCGCAACTGGCGGAAACCTTGCGCGTCGTCTCGAGCCAAGGTCGCGCCGGCTTCTATGAAGGCGCGGTCGCCGAGGACCTGGTAGCGCGTCTTCGCGCGCTGGGCGGGCTGCATGCATTGGAGGATTTCGCCGAGACCCAAGGCGACTACGTCAAGTCAGTGAAGACATCCTATCGCGGCCACGACATCCACCAGATGCCGCCGAACAATCAGGGCATGACGGCGCTGATCATGCTCAATGTGCTTTCCGGCTTTGCGCTTAACTCGCTGGAGCCGAACAGCGCCGAGCGGCTGCATCTCGAGATCGAAGCCGGCCGGCTTGCCTATCAGGACCGCGACACTTTCATCGGCGACCAGGATTTCGTTGATGTCCCCGTCGAGAAACTGTTGTCGGCAGCGTATGCGGAGCGGCTGCGCGCCGCCATCGATCCGGCCCTCGCCATGACGCATCTGCCGCGGCTTGAGCTGTCGCGCAGCGACACCGTCTATATCTCCGTGGTCGACCGCGACCGCAATTCGGTCAGCTTCATCAACTCGACCTTCGGTTCCTTCGGCAGCGGCGTCGTCGGTCCCAAGACAGGCGTCGTGCTGCAGAATCGCGGCAGCAGTTTTCGCCTCACGGAAGGCCATCCAAATCGTATCGCGCCGCGAAAGCGACCGATGCACACCATCATGCCTGGCATGGCGACGCGAGGGGGTAAGGTGGTGATGCCGTTCGGGGTGATGGGCGGCGGCTACCAGCCGTTCGGCCATGTCCATCTGCTGACCAACATGATCGATTTCGGGATGGACCCGCAGCAGGCACTGGATGCGCCACGGGTGTTCTACAAGGACAATGCCGTGCTGGCCGAGCGCGGGATTCCGGCTGAGGCGATCGCCGGCCTGCGTCAGCGCGGCCATCAGGTTTCGATCGCCGAGGAGCCGCATGGCGGCGGCCAGTTGGTGCTGATCGATTGGGAAAAGGGCACGCTCACCGGTGCCTCCGATCCGCGCAAGGACGGTTGTGCGCTGGGCTACTGATCTGCGTTGCTGGAATGCGCATTCAGAACCAGATCAGCCAGACAAGCTGCAGGATTACCAGTGCAATGGCGTCCCAGAAGATGAGTTCCCCCATCGAGAACCAGCGCCGCGACAGGTTGAAGCTGTAGAACAGCCGCCAGACAAGTGCCGCGGCGGCCAGCGGCACCAAAGCGAGTAGCGAGCTCACGGCAGCCGCGCTCCCGAAACCGCATCGAACGTGTGCAGCGCTGCCGGCGGAAAGCGTAGATAAAGCGGCTGGCCGGGATCGAAAGCGCGATCGACATTCACTGTCCTGACGATCAGCGCGTTCGCCTCGCTCTTGGCGAAGATCAGCACGTCCGGCTCGACCGGTTCGACGACGTCGACGGCAAACTGGATGGCATCGCTTGCGGAGGCGTCGACCAGTTGGATCTGCTCGGGGCGAATGCCGAGCACGATGGGACCATCAGGCTTTCCCGGAAGCGGGCAAGTGAAACCGCTGGCGTGGAAGACGCCGGCGCGGACGTCACCATCGAACGTGTTCATCGCTGGACGGCCGATGAATTCGGCGATGAAGCGATTGGCCGGGCGCCGGTAGATCTCGCGCGGGTCGTCGTACTGGATCAGCGCGCCTTCGCGCAGCACCGCGACCCTGGTCGCCAGCGTCATCGCCTCTTCCTGGTCGTGGGTGACGAAGACGAAGGTCTTTTTCAGCTCGCGATGCAGCCGCTTCAGCTCGGTGCGCATGTGGAGCCGCAACAAGGCGTCGAGATTGGACAGCGGCTCATCCATCAGACAGAGGCTAGGCTGCCAGACCAGGGCGCGGGCCACAGCGACGCGCTGCGCCTGGCCGCCCGACAATTGCGAAGGGCGGCGGTCGAGGTAACGGGTGATTTCGAGCAGCTCGGCCATGGCGCGGACGCAGCGGTCGAGCACGGCGGCCGGCATTTTTCGGATGCGCAAGGGATAGGCGATGTTCTCGTAGACGCTCTTATGGCTGTAGAGCGCATAGTTCTGGAACACCATGCCCATGCCGCGCAGGCGCGGCGGCAGGTCGGTGACATCGCGACCCTCGACCATGATGCGCCCGGCGGTCGGCCGCTCCAGCCCGGCGAGCAGCCGGCAGGCTGTCGTCTTGCCCGAGCCGGAGGGCCCGAGCAGCACGAGGAATTCACCGGGCTCGAAAGCAAGGTCGAGCGCCTGCAGCGCCACCGTCCCATCGGGGAAAGCCTTGGTGACGCCGTCGAAAACAATTGCCATGCGAGATCCCTTCAACCCTTGACCGCGCCGAAGGTGAGGCCGCGGACGAGCTGTTTCTGGACAAGGAAAGTGAAAAGCACGATCGGCAGCGTCGCCACGATGGCGACCGCCGCGACTTGGCCCCATAGCGTGCCATGCGGCGTCACCAGCCCCGGTATGCCGACGGTCAGCGGCCGCCCGTCGAAGGCGACGAGGATGAAGGCGTAGAGGAACTCGTTCCATGACAGGATGAAGCAGAGCACGGCCGTCGCGCCGATGCCGGGCGCGGCCAGCGGTGCAACGACGAAGAAGAAGGCGCCGAGCCGCGAGCGGCCGTCCATCATCGCGGCCTCGTCGATCTCCCTGGGGATTTCGGCGAAGAAGCCGCGCATCATCCAGACGACGAGCGACAGGTTGAAGGAGGTGTGGGCGATCACAACGGCGTAGATGGTGTCGATCAGGCCCAGCGAGGTGAAGAACAGGAACAGCGGCACGGCGATTGAGATCGGCGGCGCCATGCGCGTGGTCAGGAAGAAGAAGAACAGGTCTTCCTTGCCGGGAAAATCCGAGCGGGCAAAGCCATAGGCCGCTGGCGCGCCGATGACGATGCAAAGTATGGTCGACGACACCGAGATCAGCACCGAATTGATCGCCAGCGGCCAGTATTCCTTGTCGATGAAGACCGCCGGATAGTTGGAGAACGTCGGCGTAAAAGCCCATTTTGGCACCGAGGACAACAGGTCGACGCGGTTCTTGAACGAGGCCAGCACCATCCAGACGTAGGGCGTCAAGGCCACCACGACAGCGACCAGCAGCACGGCCCAGGCAAAACTGCTCCAGGCGCGGTTGGTGGATTGATCGATCATCGCAGCGCCCTCAAAACGACGCCGCCTGCTTGCGGCTCGACCAGTAGACGGCCTTGTAAAAGACGGAGCACAGGATCAGCACGACGAGATAGATCATGAAGGCGACCGCGGCGCCGTAGCCGAGGTCCCAGTTGCGGAAGTTGACGCGGTAGGCGTAGATCGACACCAGTTCGGTCAGCGTTCCCGGACCGCCGCCGGTCATCAGGAAAACCTTGTCGAACTCCTTGAACGCGTCGATGCCGCGCAGCAATAGCACCAGCGCGATGACGGGCCGCAGCAGCGGCAGCATGACATCGCAAAAGATCTGAAACGGTTTTGCGCCATCCATCATCGCCGCCTCGAACGGCGCGCGCGGCAGGCTCATCATCCCGGCGAGCATGATCAGGGTGACGAAAGGCGTCCACTGCCAGACATCGATGGCGACGATGGTCGGAAACACCAGGTCGGGTGCCGAAAGCACCGCCGAATTCTGCGCAAGCAGGCCGACCTTGCGCATGTAGAAGGTGAGCATGCCGAAATCGCCCTGCAACAGCAGCCGCCAGATCAGCCCGACGGCGACCGGCGCGATCATCATCGGGATGAGCAGGAGTGTGGTGAGAAGCCGCTGGCTGGCGACGAAGCGGAAGATCAGGAAGGCCAGCGCAAAGCCGAGCAGGAATTCCAGGCCGACGGCGATGATGACGAATTTCAGCGTCAGCAGGAACGATGCCCAGAAGAATGGGTCGTTGCGCATCAGCTTGCGGAAATTGTCGAAACCGACGAAGGCGCCCGCATGGCTGGCGTCGGCGAAGCTGAGGTCGGTCAGCGCGGTGTAGACCATGTAGTAGAACGGGCCGACCAGGAAGACGACGACGAGCAGCGTCGCCGGCAGCATCAAGAGCGGCCCCACCCCACGGTCGAGAAGCGGCATTCCGCGCGGCGATGGAGTGCGGTTCGTCACGGGCGTTTCCTGCGGACAAGAACGGCTACCCGCTTGTGCGGGTAGCCTCTGCGCGACATCTCAAGGCCTATCGTGCCGGATAGGTCATGGGTGCGCAAGAACCGAGCAGTGTCGAGATGTCGGTGGCGGCGGTGTCGAGGGCGGCCTGCGCCTCCTTTTCGCCGGCGAGGTAGGATGACAGTTCGCGCACCAGTATGTCGGTCATCTCGGCCGATTGCGGCAGCGTCGCCTTCGGCACCGCATGCTCGTTGGCCTCCATCGACGCCTTGGCGTAGGGCAGTTTCTGCACCTCCGCCGAGGCATAGACATCGGGCCGGCCCGAGGCGCCGCCATTGAGATGCTGCTCGAGCTGGCGGTCATAGCCCATCATCCACTGGACGAAGAGGAAGGCGGCCTGCTGGTTCTTCGAATAGACCGGGATCAGATAGGTCCAGCCCTCGACCTGGCCGATCTTGCCGCCGTCGCCTTGCGGCACGAGATCGAAGCCAACCTTGCCGACCACGGTGGAGGCCGTGGTGTCGACCGATACGGCATAGGTTGCGTCGTTCCACATGATCAGCTCGGTGACCTTGGCTTGCTGCATCAGCGCCATGACATCATCCCAGAAATAGTTGAGGCTGTCCGGCGGCGAGAATTGCAGCAGGCTCTTGTAATATTCGAGCGAGGCGACGGCCTTGGGGCTGTTGACGATGACCGGGCCGCAGGCCGAGCCGCTCTTCACGTCGAGCACGTCGCCGCCGAAGGAATAAAGGAAGTTGAGCCACTCATACCACAGCGCCTCGTGGCGCTTGCCCTGCAGGGCGGTGCCGTAAAAGCCCTGGTCGGGGCGATAGAACCATTCGGCGATATCGCGATATTGCTTCCAGTCCTTGGCGGGAGCGAGGTCGTAGCCATACTTGGCCTTGAAGCCTGCCTGCTCCTTGGGATCGGCGAGCAGGTCCGAGCGATACCACATGAACATGTTGAGCACTGTGAAGGGGAAGCCGTACTCCTTGCCGTCATACCAGGAGATTTCGTGCCAGGCGGTCTGGTAGAGCTGCTTCTCCGGCTCGAAGCTCGGATCGCGCAAAGCCGGGTCGGCCATCATCTTGGCGATTTCGACCAGATGGTTGTTGGTGGCGAACTTGCCGAGTTCGCGATGCGGCTGGATGATGACGTCGTAGCGGCCGCGGTGCGAGTTGAGATCGAGCTGCACCTTGTTGACGGCTTCCGAGTGCTCGTACATCTCGACTTCGACATGGATGCCGGTCTGTTTTTCAAACTCCGGCGCCATCTTCTTCAGCGCTTCGAGCGGCGGCAGCGCCTCGCCGACCATGCGGATGGTCTGGCCGCTATAGGGTTTCGACGCCTCTTTCAGATCCCACGCGGCCGCTTGTGTCACTTGCCACGTCAGGGGCCACACAAATACGGCTGCGACGAGCAGTCTGGACGCAGTACGTCTCAGCGGCTTGAGCATTCTTCCCTCTCCCTAGAAGTCGTGCCTGGCGGGCTGGCGCCCGTTCTGTCATAAAATGTGTGGTACTGCAAATCAAAATGTGGCACCTTGCAACAAATGGCTGGGAGGTGTTAACAGACCGGCAGCAAACCGGCTTTCCCGACCAGGCGAGGGACCTTTCGGATGGACTTCATCTTCATGCTGACGCGCAACGATCGCACGGTCGAGGACTGTCTCGACCTGGTCGAATTGATTGAGCCGGTCGGCCTGAAGCATGTCGGCTTCAAGGATATTGGCGTCGCGCCGGATGTGCTGCGCAAGCTCGCTGTCGCCATTGGCCGGACAGGCGCCACCACTTACATGGAAGTTGTCTCGACGACGGCTGAGGCCTGCCTTAATTCCGCGCGCATCGCCAGGGATCTCGGCGTCCGGCGCCTGCTCGGTGGAACCCAGGTCGACGAGATCATGGCGTTGCTGGAGGGGAGCGGCACCGAATACTACCCTTTTCCGGGTCGGCCGGTCGGCCATCCGACCAAGCTCGGCGGTTCGGCCGAGGATGTCGAGGCCGACTGCCGCGCCTTCGCCGAGAAGGGTTGTGCGGGATGCGACATCCTCGCCTATCGCGCCACCGAGGCCGACCCGGCCGAACTGGTGCGCGCAGCCCGGCGCGGGCTTGGTCCGTCGCGGCATCTGATCGTCGCCGGCGCCGTGGCATCAGCCGATCGGATCAAGGCGATCAAGCTGGCCGGCGCCAACGCTTTTACCATTGGCACAGCGGTGTTCGACGGTTCCTATTCGCCGACGAAAGGTTCTATCCTCTCGCAACTGCGGGATGTTCTCGCGGATTGCGAGCGTGTCTAATGCCAGTCATCGGCATCGATCTCGGCACACAAAGCCTGAAGGCGATCGTTGTCGATGACGAATTGCGGCTGCGTGGCGAGGCCGCTGTGTTGTACCAGCCGGCCTTCCCGGCGCCCGGCTGGGCCGAACAGAATCCGGCGCTGTGGCTGGCGGCGCTCAAGCCGGCCATTGCCGGCGCGCTCGACAAGGCTGGGCTTGCGCCGTCCGACATCAAGGGCATTGCCATTGCCGGCCAACTCGACGGCTGTGTTGCGGTCGACAGCAGCGGCCAGGCCCTGACGCCGTGCATCATCTGGATGGATCGGCGCGCGGCGGCAGAGATCGCCGCCATCGATCCGGACTTCATCCGCGAGCGCACCGGTCTCGTTCTGGACGCCACGCATATGGCGGCGAAAATCCGCTGGGCCGCGCGCAACCTGCCCGAAGCGCGCCGAGTGGCGCTCTGGCATCAACCGGTATCATTCGTGGTCGCAGCGTTGTGCGGTCGTGCCGTCATCGATCACGCGCTGGCCTCGACGACCATGCTCTATGGGCTGAAGGAGCACAACTATGCCGGCGATCTGCTGGCGGCCTTCGACATCGATGCAGATAAATTGCCCGGCATCGACGATGCATCTGAGATCGCCGGCGCCTTGACCCACGCCGGCGCCGAGCTCACCGGTCTGCCTGTGGGCACGCCGCTGGCGGTCGGCACCGGCGATGATTTTTCGGCCGCCATAGGCGCCGGGGTTGTCGTGCCCGGTGTCGTCGCCTGCAATCTCGGCACGGCCGAAGTGGTCGGCGCGGTGTCCGGCACGCTTCGCCTCGACCCCGGCGGCCTGGTCGAGACCCATGGCTTTCTCGGCAACGGCTATTTCATCTCCAATCCCGGATGGCTCTCGGGCGGCGCGGTGACGTGGTTTCTAACAACCTTCGGCGTCGATTCGCCGGCGGCGATGTCGGAACTGGCGGCGACGGTGGTTGCCGGCAGCGACGATTTGCTGTTCTTGCCCGCGTTGTCCGGTGCCATGGCGCCGCGCTGGATCGCCGAAGCGCGTGCCGCTTTCTACGGCCTGACATCCTTCCACGGCAAAGCCGCTTGTGCCCGTGCCGTGCTGGAGGGCTGTGCCTTTGCCATGCGCGACGTGGTCGACCGGCTGGACGATCTCGATATCGCGACGGATCGCATCCGGCTCTCAGGCGGTGGCGCGCGCAGCCGGGTATGGGCGCAAATCCGTGCCGATGTCAGCGGCAGGCCGGTCGAGATCGCGGGTGCGGCCGATGCCTCGCCGATCGGTGCGGCAATCCTTGCCGCCGCAGCCATCGGCCTTACCTCCTCAGTGCAGCAGGCGGCTGAAAGGCTGGCCGGCCACATCGAGACGATCGACCCTGATCCTTCCGCCAAGGCCGCCTACGACAGAAGTTACCGCCGGTATCGCACCTTGTTCGATGCCCTGACCCCGCTTCATGCTGACTGACCGGACTGCATCCTATGTCCAGACAAATGCTCGATCGCCTTATTGCCGGCACGCTGCCTGACCCGGACAGCCAGGGAATGCTGTCGGTGCCGCTGAAGACCATCGTCATAGGGCGCGGTCTCGGCGATGAAGCCGATGCGCTGGTCAAGCCGCTGCCGCTCGGCCGCAGGCTCGCCGTTGTCATGGATCCCGACACAAGGCTGGCTCTCGGCGAGAGAGTGTCGATTGCGCTGCGCGGCTCCAGCGATGTCGACAAGATCATCCTGCCGCGCCATCCGCATCCCGACATGGACGCCGTGCGATCGGTGATCGCCCGCACGAAAGACGCCAGCGGTCTGGTCGCGGTCGGATCGGGCTCGATCAATGACATCACCAAATATGCCGCCCATCTGACCCAAAAGCCCTATGCGGTGTTCGGCACCGCGCCGTCGATGAACGGCTACACCTCGGTGTCTGCGGCAATCACAGAGGACGGCCTGAAGAAATCGCTGACGGCGAGCCTGCCGGTCGGTGTCTTCCTCGATCTCGATGTCATGGCGCGAGCGCCGCACCGGCTGATCGCTGCCGGCTTCGGCGATTCGATGGCGCGGCCGACCGCGCAGACCGATTGGCTGATGGCGCATCTGTTGCTCGGCACGCCCTACCGGGAGGCGCCGTTCATGCTTCTGGCTGAGGACGAGGAGGCGCTTATCGCCAAAGCCGGCGAACTCGGGACCGGCGACCTTGAGGCGATGGAAGTGCTGGTGCGCACGCTGGTCATGTCCGGTCTCGGCATGACACTGTGCGGCGGCTCTTATCCGGCCAGCCAGGGCGAACATCTGATCGCCCACTATATCGACATGCGGGGCCAGGGATTGCCTGAGGCGCATCACGGCGAACACATAGCGGTGACGACGTTGACGATGGCGCGGCTGCAGGAGCGCGTGCTGGCACTGCCGGAGCTGCAGCTCGCGCCGTCCGCGGATACGCCAGAACGCTTCATCGAGATCTTCGGCGAAACGCTCGGACGTTCCTGCTGGGCGGCATTCAAGCCCAAGCTGCTGGACCGCGAACGGGCAAACGCCATCAACACCATGCTGGCCAAGCAATGGCGCTCGCATCGTGAAAGGCTGGTGCGGGTGGCACGCCCGGCGCGCGAGATCGCGGCAGCACTGCGCGCCGCCGGCGCGCCGACCACGCCGCAGGAGGTTGCCATACCGGCTGGCTTCTACGACGAGGCGGTCGCCAATGCCCGGCTGATCCGCGACAGGTTCACCATGCTCGACGTCGCGGCTGCCTCGCTCGAAACGGTTGCGGCGGGAGCCTGAGCGGGTGCTGCGTCCGCTTGCCGACTTCACCGCGCTAGACCGGCGCAACATCGCCGTCGTTCTGACCGATATCGACGACACCTTGACCGACAAGGGACGGCTGCCGGCAAAAGCCTATGCGGCGCTCGAGCGGCTGAAGCAGGCCGGCTTCCTTGTCGCGCCGGTGACCGGCCGCCCTGCCGGCTGGTGCGACCTGATCGCGCGGCAATGGCCGGTCGATGGCGTGATCGGCGAGAACGGCGCTTTCTATTTCCGCTATGACGGCACTGCCAAGCGCATCGTTCGTCACTATGCCAGGAGTGCCGGGGAAAGGCAGGCTGACGCGGCGCGCCTGCGCGAGATCGAACGCGCCGTGCTCGCGGAAATTCCGGGTGCGGCGGTCGCCGCTGACCAGGCCTATCGCGAAGCCGATTTGGCGATCGATTTTCGCGAGGATGTCGCGCCGCTGCCCAAATCTGAAGTGCTGAAGATCGTCGCTATCTTTCAGCGCTATGGAGCGGCGGCGAAAATCTCGTCCATCCATGTCAATGGCTGGTTCGGCAAATACGACAAACTGTCAACAAGCCGGCTATTCTTGCGCGACTGTTTTGGTATAGACATAGACCACGACAAGGACAGCATTGTCTTCGTCGGCGATAGTCCAAACGATGCACCAATGTTCGGCTTCTTCCCCAACAGCGTCGGCGTCGCTAATGTGCTGGACTTCGCCGGCGAACTTCCGGCATCTCCTGCCTTCGTCACAAGCGGGCGCGGCGCGCAAGGGTTTGCCGAGCTTGCCGACGCACTGATTGCTGCAAAGGGAATGGAATAATCATGGATCAGGGCCGACTGACGAAGAAGGAGCGGCACGCGCTTATCCTTTCGGAAGTGCGCCGGTCGGCGTCCATCCGCATCTCCAAACTTGCACGGCGCATCGGCGTCGCCGGCGAGACCATCCGCCGCGATCTCATCGAACTCGGCGATGCCGGGCTGATCAACCGCACCTATGGCGGTGCGACGATCTCGCTGGTGACATCAGAGCCGGTGATTTCGGAGCGCGGCCTGACCCTGGTCGAGGAGCGCGCCCGCATCGGCCGCGGCGCAGCGGGCCTGGTCCAGAAGGGCCAGATCGTGATGATCGATGGCGGTTCGACCACTTATGAGGTGGCGCGCAACCTTTCGCAGCTGAAGCGCGACCTGACCATCATCACCAATTCCACCGGCGTGGCCTCGGTGGCCGGCGCCAATCCGACCTTCCGCGTGCTGCTTTGCCCCGGGACCTATGACAGCCGCGAAGGCAGCGTGCTTGGCGAAGACACCGTCGAGTTCCTGCGCCGCTACAATGCCGACGTCGCCATTATCGGGGCATCGGGGATAAGCGCCGATGGTCCGAGCGACATGATCTCGGGCGCCGCAGCCGTTAAACGCGCAATGATATCGCGTTCACTGTCGACGGTGCTGGTGGTGACCCACGACAAGTTTGGCCGCAGCAGTCTGGAACGCATCTGCGGGCTCGATGACATTGCCGATATCGTCACCGACAGCGAACCGAAGGCCGACCTGCGCACTGCTGCCGAACAGGCGGGCACGGAGCTGCATGTGTTTGCCGCCGACTGATCAGCATTGGCTATCCGGCGGCATCCCTGTTGGTCAGCGCGATGTGGCAGCAGCCGGGGCCGTGGCCCGGCGTCCAGGTGACATTGTCGAAGCGCACGCCCGTTGCCTCGAACAGACCACGGTCGAAAGCGCCGGCGATGCGGCAGAGCGTGGCGAGTTTTTCATCACCGACACCGGCCTCGACCCAGGCGTCCTTCAGCGGACAACGCTTCACCTTGAAGGCGATGTGGTCCGGCCCGCGCTCGACATCGGTCGGATACATCAGGCCGCCATCCGGGCTGACGGCCAAAAATGCCTCGCCGATGGCCGGCGCGTCGTTAGGTCCGAAACGGGCGAAGGCGGCCGCCGCCACCTCCTTGCCGCGCTGCTCGATGGTGCGGATCATGATCGCCTCGGCCTTTTCCGCGCCGAGTTCGCCGGTCAGCTCGTCGAGAAACAGACGGTAGAGATCGGCGCGGTTGCGGAAGGCGGAATCGAGTTCGCGCGAGAGTTTTTCGGCTCTGGCTTCTGGTTCGGTCATGGTACTTGCCTGCTGCTTCTGTCCAATCTTGGCGCCGCCGCAACCAGCGCCTTGCCGATTGCCGATTGCGGCGCGTCGACTACGTTGCGGGGGTCGCCGCTCTCGGCGATCCGCCCGGCGTTGAGAAGAACGACGCGGTGGGCGATGGCCCGTACGACGCCGAGATCATGCGAAATGAAGAGATAGGAGATCCGTTCCCTGGCTTGCAGGTCGAGCAGCAACTCAAGGATCTGTCCGCGGACCGAAACGTCGAGCGCCGACACCGCCTCGTCGAGCACGATCAGCGACGGTTTGGTCGCGATGGCTCGGGCGATGGCGACGCGCTGGCGCTGGCCGCCGGAGATTTCGTGAATGGCGCGCGGGGCGAGATCGGCTGCCAGCCCGACGCGATCCAGCAAGGCAGCAATGCGGGCCGGCCTCTCGGCGCGGGAAGCGATGGCATGGATGCGCAAGGGATCGTCAAGCACGCGAGCCACCGTGGCGCGCGGGTTGAACGCGGCGAGCGGATCCTGGAACACCATTTGCAGGCGCGCGCGCTTGGTGCGCAGGGCCGCACCCTTCAAGAGCAGAAAGTCATCGCCTTCGAATTGGACGGTGCCGGCGTCGGGCTCGATCAACCTAAGCACCAGCCGCGCGATCGTCGACTTGCCGCTGCCGGAGGGCCCGGCCAGCGCCAGCGTCTCGCCGGGTTCGATGGCGAAGGAGACACCGTCGACGGCCGCGATGGCCTTGCCGCCACGACGGTATCGCTTGGTAAGACCGGAGACGGTGAGCAAGTTCATGCCGGCGCCCGTCGTAGCAGCGGATCGGCGTCGAGGCCGAGATGGGCGTTGAGCAGCGTTCGCGTATAGGCATGGCGCGGGGCGTTTATGATTTGCTCCGTCGGGCCGAGTTCGATCAGTTCGGCGTTCCGGAATACAGCGATACGCTCTGCGAGTTCGGCGGCCAGCGCGATGTCGTGGCTGATGAACAGCAGCGTCATGCCGTCCTCCGCCACCAGTTGCCGAATGAGGCTGACGATTTCGGCTTGCACAATGGTGTCCAGCGCGCTGGTCGCCTCATCGGCGATCAGCAGTTTCGGACCGGCTGCAATGGCCGCGGCAACAGCAACGCGCTGCTTCTGGCCGCCGGAGAGCTGGTGCGGGAAAGCACGCATGGCGGTTTGTGGGTCGGGCAGCCGGACACGTTGGAGCAGGGTTTTGGCTTTGGCGTAAGCTTGTGGCCAGTCGAGGCCGAGGTGGGTGCGGGCGACTTCGGCGATCTGTTTGCCGACGGTCATGACGGGGTCGAGGCTGGCGGAGGGGTCCTGGAAGACGAAACCAATGTCGCGACCGGGAAGGGGGAGCGTGCTGGGCTCGGTTAATTTGAGAGGTCGGCGTTCCGTCACACCCCCCTCTGTCCTGCCGGACATCTCCCCCGCAAGGGGGGAGATTGCTCTCTCATCTCCGCCTTCGCCAACCACGAACGTTGCAGAAGGGAAGCCGTGGGCAAAGCTGCTGATCTCCCCCCTTGCGGGGGAGATGTCCGGCAGGACAGAGGGGGGTGGGAAGGATCGCGGCGCCTGAAATTGCCACTTGACATGCCCTTCAATCTTGGCGCTCGCCGGCAGCAGTCCAGCCACCGCCAGCGCCAGCGTGCTCTTGCCCGAACCGCTTTCGCCAATGATCGCCAGCCGCTCGCCGGCAATAACATCCAGGCTGACCCCCTTCAGCGCCGTAACCTCGCTGCCATCTCGCCGATAGCGCACTGACAGATCGCGTATCTCAGCCAGTGCGGTCACGACAGGCTCCTCCGCACCGCCGTCGTTTCGACCACGCCTTCGCCGGTGAGATAGACGCCAAGCACGGTCAGCACCAAGGCGATGCCCGGAACGATCGACAGAAAGGGCGCGGTGCGCAGCACAGTGCGGCCCTCGGCGATCATGCCGCCCCAAGTGACGCGATTGGGGTCGCCGAGACCGAGGAAGGACAGCGCTGCCTCGGTGAGGATCGCGGCGGCCACGATCACCGAGGACAAGGCCAGCACCGGCGGCAACGCGTTGGGCAACACCTCGCGAAAAGCGATCTCAAGCGGATGCATGCCGATGACGCGAGCGCCGGCGACGTAATCGCGCTCGCGGATCGACAGCACTTCGGCGCGCGCTACACGCGCCGGTCCGGTCCAGGCGCCAAGCGCTATTGCCGTGACGACGACGCCGAGCGACGGCCCGACGACGCTGACGAAGGCCAGCGCCAGGAGAAAACTCGGCACGGTCTGGAAGGCATCGGTGATGCGCATCAGCCCCTCGTCCACAAGGCCGCCGGCAAAGCCGGCCAGCGTGCCGACGACCGCGCCGATGAAGAGTGCCGCCGCTGCCGCCGCCAGGCCGACCGCCAGCGAGGTGCGGGCGCCGTGGAACAGTTCGGCCAGCACGTCACGGCCGAGCCGGTCGGTGCCGAGCGGCAGCGACCAGTCCTGGAAGGGCGGCAGCAGTGCTGGTCCGGCAATGGCCTGCGGGTCGCCGGGGAAGAGCAGCGACGCAAACAGCGCCATGGCGAACAGAAGCGCCAGGATGATCGCGCCGGCGACCGCTTCCGGCCGGCGCAGGAACCGCGGCAGCGCGCTCACGCGCTGGCCTCGCCGGCGCCGACGCGCGGGTCGAGGAAGGCGTAGGCGATGTCGACGGCAAGGTTGACGGCAATGACGAGGACGGCGCTGGTGAGGATGATGCCGAGCAGCAGCGGCGTGTCGCGCGAAGCGACCGCTTCCTGCGCCAGCCGGCCGAGCCCGGGCACGGCAAAGACGCTTTCGATGACGACGCTGCCGCCCAGCATCTGCGCCGATTGCAGGCCGAGCATGGTGACCAGCGGCAAGAGCGCGTTGCGGGCGACATGGGCGAGCACGATGCGGCGGCGTGACAGCCCCCTGGCGCGGGCGGCGAGCACAAAATCCTGCCGCCACGCCTCGGCCATGCCGGCGCGCATCATGCGCAGATAGAGCGCGAGATAGATGAAGCCGAGCGCGGAAACCGGCAGGACGAGGTGGACGGCGATGTCGGTGGCGCGGTCAAAACCGGTCTTGTCCGAGGCCAGGCTCTCGATGCCGCCGATCGGCAGCCAGCGCAGGTCGACGGCAAAGACGACGATCAGCACCAGGCCAAGCCAGAAACCCGGCACGGCATAAAGCGCCAGCGAGCCGATCGACAGGAAGCAGTCGCGAAAGCTGCCGGGTCTGGCGCCGGCGTAGATGCCGAGCGCCGAGCCCAAACCGAAGGAGAGCGCGGTGGCGGTCACCATCAAGAGCAGTGTCGTCGGCAGGCGTTCCAGGATGACATCGCGAATTGGCCGCGAGAAGGTAACGGACTGGCCGAGGTCGAAATGCAGCAGCGCCCAGAGATAGTTCGCGAGCCGTGTCAGCTCGGACTGGTCGAGGCCCCAGCGATGACGCAGCAATTCGATCATGCCGGCGTCGCCGCCGGTCGAGACGATGTAGGCGTCGACCGCGTCACCGGGGGCGGCTTCCAGGAGGAGGAATGTGCCGATGATGACGATCAGCAGCACGAAGATGCTGCCGACGAGGCGACGGCGCATGAGGGTGAGGGCGCGGGTCATGGGAAAGGCATAGCGCTGCGCCAGTCGGGAGAGGTGCGGTGTCTAGGCACCCCCCTCTGTCCTGCCGGACATCTCCCCCGCAAGGGGGGAGATTGGATGTCGCCTCTGCCTTCGCCAATCTTCGATGCCGAATGTACGCGACAGCGAAGCTGCTGATCTCCCCCCTTGCGGGGGAGATGTCCGGCAGGACAGAGGGGGGTGTGATGAAACGCGGCCCTACGCCATGCCTTCACACCAATTTCTTTGCGAACTTTCATCCGCGCAAATGTGTCACGATTCCAGATAGGTGTCCGCCCAGTTCGACGCCGCCCATCGCGGGTTGTTGGCGATGTTGCCCACGGTATCGCGCGCGACGCTGATGAAGCTCCATTCGGCGACGTTGATCAGCGGCAGGTCCGCCGCGACCTGTTTCTGGAATTCCTTGTATAGGTCGGTGCGCGCTGACGTATCCAGCGTCTCCGAAGCCTTGGCGATCAGCGCGTCGAGCGCGGCGTTCTTGTAGCCGCCCTGGTTGGAGAACGGCACGCCGTCGGGAATGCCGCTCTGCACCAGGATGGTGGTCGAGATCGCCGGGTCGCCGCGGAACACCGGCGGGCCGACGGCGAGGTCGAAGGTGTGGTCGGTGTAGACGGCCTTGATGTGCGCGGCCGAGTCGTTGTTGACGATCACGGCGTCGATGCCGATTGCCGCCAGCGCCTGGCGCAGATAGTCGCCGAACTGCTTCGTCTCGTTGAAATAGGGTGCCGGCAGGAGTTTCAGCGCAAAACGCTTGCCGTCATCGGCGCGCTTGTACCCCGCGTCGTCGAGCAAGGCGTTGGCCTTGGCGACGTCGAATGGATAGATCGGCACGTCGGCAGTGTAGAATTGCGGATCGTTCTTCGGCACCGGGCCGGTGGCGGTGGCGGCATAGCCGAGGAACACCGTCTTGACGACGAAGTCCTTGTCGATGGCATGCGCGATCGCCTGGCGGACCTTCACGTCGGCCAGTTCCTTGCGGCGATGGTTGATCTCTACGACGAGCTGATAGGTCAGCCCCTCATAGCCCTTGGAGATCACCTTCAGGCCCGGCACCTTGGAGATGCGGTCGAGGTCGGCCAAGGGCACGGCGGAGAAGGCGGCGAGCTGGATCTCTTCGGCCTCGAGCGCCGCTGCAGCCGACGTGCGGTCGGGTAGCACCTGGTAGATGATCTCGTCGAGATACGGCTCGTCCTTGGCCCAGTAATCCGCATTCCTGGTCAGCTTGTAATACTGGCCGGCCTTGTATTCGCCGAACTTGAACGGCCCGGTGCCGATGGGTGCATTGTTGGCCGGGTTGTCCTCGATCTTGCCGACCTCGTAGATGTGCTTCGGCACCACGCTTGACAGCGCCGGCAGCGCGTTGCGGATCAGCTGGAACGGCGTTGGCTTGGCGAATTTGAAGACGGCGGTCAGATCGTCAGGGGTGTCGACGCTGGCCAGATCCTTGAACACGGTGCGGCCGAGATTCTGCAGCGGCTTCCAGATCTGCAGCGCGGAGAAGGCGACGTCGGCCGAGGTGAACGGCTCGCCGTCATGCCATTTGACGCCGTCGCGCAGTTTGAAGGTCACCGACAGCCCATCGGCAGCAGCTTCCCAGGAGAGCGCAAGGCGGGGTTCCAGTCCGTCCTTGCCTTCGAACGAGGCTTCGGCCAGCGTTTCGACGATCTTGCTGGAAATGAAGAAGACGCCGTTGGAGGCGACGATGGCCGGATTGAGGTTGCGCGGTTCGGAATCGGCGGCGAGCACGAGGCGGCCGCCCTTCTTCGGCGTCTGCGCCCAGCTGAATGTGGGCATGGCGGTGGAGGCCAGCAGTAAAACTGAGCCGCCAAGCAGCGTGCGTCTGGAAATATCCGACATGATCAACCTCCGTCCTCTCCGCGACCAGATGGGCGCACCCCTCGAAGCTGGCCGCACCCGCCAGCATCCTCGCGGCGATTATGGCCCTTGCCAAGGGTTTCGCCAGAGACGGAATTGGCGCATCCTTGCTTGGCTTTGAAATTTTCGTCCTCTGGACCAGTTTTAGAGGTGGCCCTTTCATTCTGGTATTCTGGTAGGACCAGATTGCCTTAGTGTGCAGCAATGACGAGTGGTGACAGCCTGCCGAAGCAATCTAACCTGTTTCTGGCTGGACCAGAGTTAACGAAATGGTGCAGATTTGATCGAAGCCAAGGGATTGGACGCAGTACGGCCGGCGATCCCACTGATATCAGGGAGAGAAAGATGAACATCGCCCCGGGCAAGAGCGCCGTCAGCAATATCCCGTTCGATCAGGTGAGGGTCGACCGGCTGATGGAAGAGGCCGGCATCGATGTTCTGCTCGCGACCTCCAAGCACAACACGCAGTATCTGCTTGGCGGCTACAAGTTCATCTTCTTTGCCGCCATGGATGCGATCGGCCATAGCCGTTACCTGCCTATCGTCCTCTATGAAAAGGGCGGGCCCGGTCATGCCGCCTATATCGGCAACCGCATGGAAGGCGCCGAGCACCAGAACAGCCCGTTCTGGACGCCGACGCTGCATGCCGCCTGCTGGGGCACGCTCGATGCTGCCAATCTTGCGGTCGAGCACATCAGCAAGATCGGCAAGGCCGGCGCCCGCCTCGGCATCGAGCCGGCCTTCCTGCCGTCGGACGCCTATGCGCTGATCCGCAAGGCGTTGCCGGATGCCAGGCTGATCGACGCGACCGGCATGCTGGAGAGCATGCGCGCCATCAAGACGGACGCTGAGCTGGAAAAGCTGCGTATCGCCTCCGAGCTGATCACCGATTCCATGTTGGCGACCATCCGGTGGGCGCATGAAGGCACGACCAAGGCGGAGATCATCGAGCAGCTGCGGTGTGAGGAAACCAATCGCGGCGCGCATTTCGAATATTGCCTGCTGACGTTGGGCGCCAGCCACAACCGTGCGGCGTCACCGCAGGCGTGGAAAAAGGGCGAAGTGCTGTCGATCGATTCCGGCGGCAATTATCACGGCTATATTGGCGATCTCTGCCGCATGGGCATTCTGGGCGAACCGGATGCCGAGCTTGAGGATCTATTGGCCGAGGTCGAGACGGTGCAGCAGGCGGCGTTCTCGAAGGTGAGGGCGGGCACCATCGGCGGCGACATGATTTCGCATGCCGAGGGTGTGCTGAAGGCCTCCAAGGTCGCGCACTACACGGATTTCTTCGCCCACGGCATGGGCCTGATCACGCATGAGGCTCCGTTCCTGATGACCAACCATCCGGTGACCTATGAAGGCACCTATGCCGCCAAGCCGCTGGAGACAAACATGGTGCTGTCGGTGGAGACGACCATGCTTCACCCGACGCGGGGGTTCATCAAGTTGGAGGACACGTTGGCGGTGACGGATGCGGGATATGTGATGTTTGGGGATCGGGCGCGGGGCTGGAATAGAGGTGGGGCTTTATAGAACGAAGGCCGGCGCCGCCCCTCATCCGCCTGCCGGCACCTTCTCCCCGTAGAACGGGAGAAGAAGGCAGCTCGGGCGATTGGCGAAATCGCCGATGAAAGCATCTTTCTCCCTGTCACTATACGGGGAGAAATGTCCGGCAAGACAATGAGGGGCGGCGCTACCCCTGGAGGAAATCATCATTTCCCCGCCGGGATCAACCTGAAATCCGGCAACTCCCGCAGCACCAGTTCGGGTCCAGCCGGCGAATAGACAACGAAGAGCTGCATCGGCCCATCGCCCGTGTTCAGCGTCGAATGGAAACGGCTTTCCGGCACATAGATGGTGCAGCCGGGGCCGACCTTGGCGACGACCGGATTGCCCTCCTCGTCCTCGACCATCTGCTCGCCATTGCCCGAAATAACGAAGATGATCTCTTCCGCGCCGGGATGGTTGTGGCGCGTGTGTCCCTTGCCTGAGGGCAGGTCGACGACACCGCCGGAAAAGCGCTCAGCGCCATTCACTTCAGGCGCCACCGTCAGCGACAGCTTGCCCCAGTCAAAGCCGAAGGCGCTCACGTCCTTCGGGTATACGAATACCTTGCTCTTGTCGGTCATGATCTCATCCCCTTCTTTTTCTTATGGTCGTGCAGCATGACGGCCTTGAAATCCGCCGTCTGCCTGGCGATCGCGGCTTCAGCCGGCAGCCGTTCCATCGAACTCGCGCCATAAAAGCCGTGCAGGCCCTTGCAGCGGTCGAGGATGTAGCGGGCATCATCCGGCATCGAGATCGGCCCGCCATGGCAAAGCAGGATGACATCCTTGCGCACCGAGCGCGCCGCGTTGGCGATGACGTCGATCTCGACCACGCAGTCGTCGAGCGACTTGGCCGACGTGGCTCCGATCGAGCCGCCGGTCGTCACCCCCATATGGGCAACGACGATGTCGGCGCCGGCTTTTGTCATGGCGCGCGCCTCGTCGGGGTTGAAGACATAGGGCGTGGTCAGAAGATCGAGCTTGTGCGCCTCGGCAATCATGTCGACCTCCAGCCCGAAGCCCATGCCGGTTTCCTCAAAACTCTGGCGCATGCTGCCATCGAACAGGCCGATGGTCGGGAAATTCTGCACGCCTGAAAAGCCCATCGTCTTCAGCTCGGCAAGCAGCAGCGGCATGATGACGAAGGGATCGGTGCCGTTGACACCGGCCAGCACCGGCGTCTTTTTGACCACCGGCAGCACCTCATAGGCCATTTCCTTGACGATCTCGTTGGCGTTGCCATAGGCGAGCAGGCCCGCAGCCGAGCCGCGCCCGGCCATGCGATAGCGGCCGGAATTGTAGATGATGATGAGGTCGATGCCGCCGGCTTCCTCGGCCTTGGCCGACAGGCCAGTGCCGGCGCCGCCCCCAACGATGGGCACGCCGTCGGCGATCATCGCCTTGAACTTCTTCAATATGTCCTTGCGCGGTATTGCGGGCATTTGTTGGCTCTCACTGTCTGGCGATGTCGAGGAAGGCCGCGGTTGCGGCTTTGGCAAATTCCGGATCGTTGATGTGCAACGGCAGGCGTGTGACCCGGCGTGTGGCGCTCGGCCTGATGGTGCGCTCGATGGCACCGAACAGCACGGCGTCGGCTTCGGGGTCGAAGAAGGCGCCGCCCTCGATATCGAGTGCCGAGACACCTTTTTCGGGGATCAGGAAATGCACAGGGCCCTCGCAGCGAGCGAGCCTGGTGCCGATCCACTCGCCTATACCGCGGCATTCGTCCACCGTGGTGCGCATCAGTGTGACGTTGGGATTGTGCTCGTAGAACAGCCGGCCCCTAAACTTCTCGGGAATGGTCGGCGGCGCCCAGAAATTGACCATGTCCAGCGCGCCGACCGAGCCTACATAGGGCAGCTTGGTGCGTGCGATGGCGCCGAAGCGGTCCTCCGTCGCAGGCAGCACGCCGCCGAGCAGCAGGTCGCAGACTTCCGTCGTGGTGATGTCGATAACACCGGCGAGCAGGCCCGAGTCCGCGAGCTTCTCCATCGAGCGGCCGCCGGTGCCGGTGGCGTGGAAAACCATGCAGTCATAGTTGGCGCGCAACTGATCCGCGATGGCGGTCACGCAAGGCGTGGTAACGCCGAACATGGTGAGCCCGAGTGCCGGCTTGCCGGTGGCAGTCGGCGCCGGCTTTGCGGCCATGCCGGCGATCGCTTGCGCCGCGTTGTGCAGCACGACGCGTGACAGCCGGTTCAGTCCCGCCATATCGGTGACCGATGGCATCATGATGATGTCGGAGACGTCGACATAGGGCGCGGTGTCGCCGGAGGCGAGCGTCGAGACCATGATCTTGGGCAGCCCAAGCGGCAGCGCGCGCATGCCAGCAGTGATGATCGACGTGCCGCCGCCGCCCCCAATGCCGATCACGCCTGATATGTCGTCGCGCGACTGAATGAAACCGGTGAAGGCGGCGCCCATGCCGGCCACTGCCGTGCCGCGATCATCGATGCCGAGCACGCCACTGGCTCCATCCGGATGATGCGCCGCGACCTCGCTGGCCGGGATATCGACCGGCACCGTGGCACCGCGCGTTCCGATGTCGACGCGGGCAACCGAACTGCCGGTGGCGGCAATAGCATCGGCCAGGAAGGCAAGTTCCTCGCCCTTGGTGTCGGCTGTGCCCACCACGTAGATGCGCTTCATCGCGTTTCTCCCGTCACCGGCCGACCGGCGCCGGACCGCCTGTCGCCCTTTGCCGGCCTTTCGGTGGGCAAAGGTCATTGCAATTTTTTGAGACGCGCGTATCGTATTGACATGGATGTCTCACGTCAACAAGCCGCTGGGAGCGACGACGCCAACGAGGCTGCCGAACGCGGCCCACGGGCCCGCACAAAACGGCTGATGCTGAAGACGGCGACGCGGCTGATGCAGGCGGGCGTCACCCCGTCGGTCAGCGAAGTCGCGGAGGCGGCGCAAGTGTCGCGCGCCACCGCCTATCGCTATTTCCCCAGCCAGGCAGCCCTGGTGCAGGCGGTGGTTGACGAGGGGCTTGGGCCGATCCTGACCTGGCAATCGACGTCCACCGATGCCGGGCGCCGCGTTGCCGAATTGTTCGATACCGCCATGCCGCGCATCGAAGCTTTCGAGGCAACTTTCAAGGCAGCGCTGAAACTGTCGCTCGACCAGTGGGCGCAGCGGCAGGCGGGCACGCTGGGCGGCGAGCCGCAATTCACGCGCGGACATCGCGTCCAGCTGCTGAAGGATGCCATCGCACCGCTCAAGGGCCGGCTGCCGCCGCGCGAGTTCAAGCGCCTGGCGCAGGCGCTGTCGATGATGTTCGGCGTCGAAGTGCTGATCGTGCTGAAGGATATATGGGGGCTCGATAGCCGCGGCATGCGGTCGGTCGCGCAATGGGCGGCGGGCGCCCTTGTGCGCGCCGCGGTGGCGGAATCAACGGCTGAAATCGATGCGGCCCCGACAGCGGCATTGGCGAAATAGCGCCAATCTGGTTCGACCAGATTTGGATGCCCACTATTGATGTTAACCGGGATGGCAGTGCCGAAACAAGGCTCTCCGATATCAACGAGTAGGAAAATTTAGGGAAAACAGTCGGATACATGAAAAATCCGGTTATAGAAGGTCCGGTGGTGATCCAAGAAAGAGCTTGACGGCTATCCAAAATTGGTAATACCAGATCAGGAAAGAAAAGGCGGATCGAGAATGACAGCCGCAGTCCATTTCGGCAGGGCGAGGAGAATCATACGGATGGCGCGTGTTCCGTCCGCACGAGGTGGCGCATCGTGACGCAGACGTCGCCTCGCGCCAGTGACGGCAAGGGGATTGCGCTGCGCCTCGATGGGCTCAGCAAGGCCTATGGATCCGTGCGCGCCATCAATGACCTGAGCTTCGCCGTCGACGAAGGCCGCTTCTTCGTACTCTTCGGGCCGAGCTCCGTTGGCAAGACGACGACGCTGCGCACTATCGCCGGCCTCGTCCAGGCCGACTCCGGCACGCTTGAGATCGGCGGCCGCGACATGGCCCATGCGCCGATCGCCGGCCGAGGCATCTCGATGGTCTTCCAGTCTTTCGCGCTTTACCCCCACCTCACGGTCTATGACAATCTCGCCTACCCGCTGCGCGAGGAGAAAGCCGCGCGCGCCGAGATTGACAAGCGGGTGAAAGAGACCGCCGAGATCCTGAAGCTGACACACCGCCTGAAGGCCAAGCCGGCAACCCTGTCCGGCGGAGAGCAGCAGCGCGTCGCGCTCGGCCGCTCCCTGATCCGCCGGCCAAAGATTCTTCTGCTCGATGAGCCGCTCACCAATCTCGACGCCAAGCTTCGGCACGAGACGCGCGCCGAGCTGAAGCGGCTGCACCGCCAGTTCGGCATGACCGTGATCTATGCCACGCCCGACGAGCTCGAGGCTCTCTCGATGGGCGAGACGATCGCCGTCATGCGCGATGGGGGCATCGTCCAGATCGGCACGCCAGACGAGCTTTACGAGCAGCCGATCAATACCTATGTCGCCAGCAAGATCGGCTCGCCGCACATGAATCTGTTCACGGCCTCGGTGCGCGCCGACACCAGATCTTTCGACACGCCGCTCGGGACTCTGGTTCCGGCGACGGCGCCAAAGACTGCCGATGCCAACGAGGCCGCGCTGATCGGCATTCGCCCGAGCGACATTCGGCTCGCCGCCAAGGGCGAAGCCGGGGTTGCCTCGAAGGTGCATCTGGTCGAACCGCTCGGCGACATAACGATCGTCTCGGTCGAGGCCGGCGGCGAGATGTTGCGCATGGTGCTGCCGGAAGCGATCGCCGCCAGCATCAGGACCGGCGATTCGGCATCGATCGCCATCGATAACAGGAAAATCCACGTCTTCCGCGCCGCGAGCGGCCAGGCAATGACCTGACTCGAACGGCGAGAAGCAATCCGGTTAACCAAGGGAGGAAACGCGAATGACGGCGATGACCAAACTGAAAGGGCTAGCGACAGCCGCAAGCTTCGCTGCCACACTACTGGTGGGAGGCGTGACCTATGCCTCTGCCGAAGAAGTGACGTTGACGATGGCGGTGCCGGATTGGCCCCCGACCCGCATTATGAAGAAGTTCTTCGACGAGCAGTACAAGCCGAAGTCTGGCAATACTGTGAAGCTCGATGTGGACTTCATTCCGTGGCCGGATTTCTACACCCGCGTCAACGCCTCGTTGACCTCGGGCGAAAAGAAGTACAACTTCATCGTGTCGGACTCGCAGTGGCTGGGCGCCTTCGTCGAAGGCGGCTACTTCCGCAAGATCAACGATCTCATCGATGCCGACCCGGAACTCAAGGCGACGATGGAGTCGATGCATCCCGCCGTGCTCAACGCCTACTCGACCTATCCCAACAGCACGCCGAACTACTACGGCTTCCCGCAGTTCCCGGACGTGCTGGTCACCTACGGCCGCAAGGACGTGCTCTGCAACAACGACGAGCAGGCCGCCTACAAGGCGAAGTACAATGAGAAGCTGCCCTGCACCGGCGAAGAAATCGACGCCATGGACTGGAACACGTTCGAGCATGTTGGCGAATTCTTCCAGCGCAAGAAGGGCGACAAGCTCGCCGGCCAGGTGCTGGATGACGATTTCTATGGCATCGCCTATCAGGCAGGCAAAGGCTACGACTTCTCGACGAGCTCGGTCCACACGTTCGTCTGGGAGCATGGCGGCGGCATCTGGGATGAAACCAAGGCCCCGACCGGACATGCCGAAGGCGTCGTAAACTCCCCGAAGTCCATCGAGGGCATGGAGCATTTCCTCAAATTGCTGAAGTTCATGCCGCCGGTGGTCAAGACCGGCACCATGGACATCTTCGTCTCGGACCAGTTGTTCCGTGAAGGCAAGGTGGCCATGAACATCGACTGGATCGGTCTCGCCGAAGCCTCGCTCGATCCCAAGACGTCGAAGGTTGCCGACAAGCTGGTGTTCGGATTGGCGCCAGGCCTGCGCGGTGCCGACGGCAAGGTGAATCGTACGTCACAGATCGGCGGACAGCCTTTCGTTCTCACCACCTGGACGACGCCTGAGCAAATCAAGGAAGCGGTTGGCTTCGTGAAGTGGTGGCTCTCGCCTGATATCCAGCACCAGTTCGCCGCCGGCGGCGGCCAGTCCGCGATCAAGTCGGTCTACAGCGATCCGAAGTATGTGACCTATCGTCCGTGGGACCGCGCCTGGGCGAACTCGCTCGACTGGCAGAAGGACATGTGGCACGTGCCGCAGTTCTTCGAACTGCTCACCCAGCAGCAGGACCAGTACGACCTAGCCATCACTGGCAAGCAGGACGCCAAGACCACCTTGGATAACATCGCCAAGTTCCAGGAGGACCTCCTGAAGAACGATGGTCTTATCCAGTAACCTTCCGACATAGCTGCGGGGAGCGGGCAAAAGCCGCTCCCCGTCATTGCCACTTCAGGCGCTCCATATTTCGGACTCCCATGACCGCTGTTTCAAGCACGCTGCTGACACCACGCCTTACCGCGGTTGTTGCCCACAACTGGAAACTCGCCATCGCTGTCGCTGTCGTCGTGTCGGCCATATCAATGGCGGGCTTGCCTGCGGCTGTCTCCTTCTGGGTGGTGGGCGCCGCGGTGGCGTTGGTCGCGGCCGCATTTACCGTCAACGCGTATCGCCGCCACTACTTCGGCGCCTTGCTGGTCGCTCCGGCAATCGCCGTTCTGTTTGTGATGAATATCTTCCCCCTGCTGTGGTCGCTGGGCCTTTCGTTCTTCGCCTACCAGGCAAACCAGCAGACGATCCGCTTCGTCGGACTCGGGAACTACATCCGGATCCTTACCAACGATCTCGCTGCTCACGCGACTTGGGGCGCGCTGATCAATACCGCCATGTTCGTCGTGTTCACCGTCTCCGCGCAGATGATCGTCGGCTTTCTGCTGGCCATCCTGTTCGCCAAGCAATTTCCGCTGCGCAAGTATTTGTTGATCCTGGTGCTGACACCGATGATGCTTTCGGTTGTCGCCTCTGGCGTGTTCTTCACCTACTACTATGACCCGACATTCGGGATTCTCAGCTACGTCATCAATTCCATCTCCGGCAACCAGTTCATCCTGATGAGCAACAAAGTCGGTGCCGTGGCGGGAATCGTTTTCGCCGACGCATGGATGTGGTCGCCCTTCGTCATGCTCCTTGTGCTGGCGGGCCTCGTCTCGGTGCCGAAATACCTTTACGAGGCCGCTGCCATCGACCGTATTTCCAGCTGGCGGCAATTCTGGATGATCACCTTCCCCTACATCCGCGGCCTTCTGATGTTGGCCCTTCTCTTCCGCACCATCGAGGCATTCAAGCTGGCGGATCTCGTCATCCTCCTCACCAAGGGCGGCAACGACACGCTGACGATCTCCTATCACTTGATCCGCATCGCCAACGAGCAGAACAAGACGAGTGAGGGCGCGTCGATCTCCTATCTGATGCTGTTCATGGTGATCGTTCTCACCAACCTCTACCTGTACCTCGCAAACCGCCGTACGCAGGGAGCCTAACCCGTGACCGAATCGATATTGGGAAAGCTCGGCTTCCGCAGGGCCAGCGGAGTAGACGAGGCCGGCTGGGGGCGGACGCTCGCCGTGGCCGTCGTCGCCTTTATCTATTTTCTGCCGGTGCTGTTCATCATATTCACCGCCTTCAAACCGCAGGGCGACGCGCTTCTGGTGCCTCCGACGCTGTCGCCCACGTCGCTGTTCGGCTTGATTCCGGATCATTTTGTGTTCAAGCCCACGCTCGAAAATTTTGGGTCCGTCTTTTCTCGCTCGATGACGTCGGGCGGTGCCCCGGAAGCGACAGGATTCGACCGTTATTTCTTCAACTCGATCTTCATCGCCTCGGCTTCGGTGCTGCTGGCGCTGGTCATCGGCACCCTGGCGGCCTTCGGCTTCTCGCGCTATCCGCTGAAAGGCAATGACACCTACCTGTTCATCATCCTGACCACGCGCATGCTGCCGGCGATTGTGGTGATCATTCCGGTGATCCTGATGTTCCGCGTAGTGGGCCTGTCGGGCTCGTATCTCGGCATCATCATGCTCTACACCGCCTTCAACCTGGCCTTCACCATCTGGATGATGAAGAGCTTCTTCGATGAATTGTCGCCAGACGTCGAGGATGCCGCCCGCCTCGACGGATCGTCCGGAATGCGGGTGTTCTTCAAGATTTGCCTGCCCCAGGTCATTGCCGGGCTCGCCGCCACGTTCGTGTTCGGCCTGATCCTCACCTGGAACGAGTTCCTCTTCGCCCTCTTGCTCTCGGGGCCCGACACGAGGACGGTCCCGGTCGCCATGAACCAGGCCGTGTCGTCGGGTGGACGCGGCACCGACTGGACTTTGCTTGCCGCCATCGAAACCCTGTTCCTCGTCCCAGTCTTCCTGGTCACCTTCTTCTTGCAAAACCATCTGTTGCGCGGTGTTACCTTCGGCACGGTGAAGCGCTGAGATGTCAACCATCGAACTCCGCAAAGTCACCAAGCGCTTCGGCTCCTTCACCGCGGTCAAGGACGTTGACCTGTCGGTGGCCGCCGGTGAGGTCGTCTGCCTTCTCGGCCCGTCCGGCTGTGGCAAGACGACGACCTTACGCGTCATCGCCGGGCTGGAAAGCGTCACTGACGGCGAGGTCGTCGTCGCCGGCAAGGTGATGAACAAACTGCCGCCCGAAAAGCGCGACATCGCCATGGTGTTCCAGTTCTACGCGCTCTACCCGTCGGCATCGATCGCCGAGAACATCGCCTTCCCGCTCTATCATGACGGCATTTCCGGGGCTGAGCGGACTGCCCGCGTCAACCGCGTCGCCGCGATCCTTCACTTGGAGCACGTTCTCGACCGGCTGCCGAACCAGATATCCGAGGGCGAAAAGCAGCGCGCCGCCATGGCCCGCGCCATCGTCCGCGACCCCAATTGCTTCCTCTTCGACGAGCCCTTGTCGCGTCTCGATGTCGAACTGCGCCAAACCATGCGTGGCCAGATCAAGGAAGTGCTGCAGGGCCTCTCCAAAGCGACCGTGATCGTGACCCATGACCAGCTCGAAGCGCTCACCATGGCCAACCGCATCGCCATCATGAAGGACGGCCTGATCGAGCAAGTCGGCTCACCGCACGAGGTATTTGCCAAGCCCGCCAATGCTTTCGTGGCGAGCTTCATCGGCACGCCGCAGATGAATCTTCTCGAGGCCGACCTCAAGGCCTTCGCCGATGGCACGGCGGACATGACCGTGGCCGGCATTAGTCTGGCGATCCGCACGGACGCGGCGGTCGCGCGCCTGCAGCCCGGCAAGGTGACGATCGGTGTCCGCCCCCGTGCTTTCACCGTGACCGATACGGGGGACCGTGGCACCATCTCCGCCAGAGCCGAGCTCATCGAGCCCATGGGCGCCGAAACCCTTATTCATGCCCGCACGGCGGCAGGCGCCGACATCCGCGTCGTGGTGACGAGAAGCCAGTGGGTCAAGGTCGGCGAGGCGCTGAATCTACGCCCCGATCCCAGGCAAACCCATGTCTTCGATGGCGCCGGAAAGGCGGTGCGGTCATGAGCGACAGTTCTTCCGGCATGAGCCGCGCCGGCGCGTTCCGCCTCGAGCTCTTCATCATTGGCCTCGGCGTCTTGGCGCTGGTGCTGATCTTTCAACCCTTTTCCATCGGCCTGTACGCGGTCGGCAGCGGTCTCGTGGTGCTTGCCGGGCTCATCAACAACCTGCTGCCGTTGGCCCAGCCGGGCGTCAAGGTGCGCAGTGTGGTGACCGTAGCGCTGGTCGTGGCGCTGGTCTTCTGCATTGCGCTGCTGGTATCGATCACGGCGGCGCATCTCTACGGCGTCTTCTTCCTCAATCCACCGGACCCCAACACTCTCGCCGGCAAGGCGCAGCTCGCCACGCCGCCTTTCTACAAGCAGGCTTTCGTGTGGGAAATCGCCGCCGCGGCGGTGATTCTCGCGCTGATCGTCACCGCTCTCAACAAGACAGCGCGATGATCAGCAGCTGACGCTATCCGGCAGGTCGCGCTCGCGCCCGTCCGCGACGGTCGGTGTGCGTCGCCCTCTCAACTCTCACGCCGTCATCCTCCGGCTTGACCGGAGGACCCGACGCCGAGATCAAGGATCGTGTCGACCGCGCCGCCAAAACACTCAGGATCGAACATCTGCTCGACCGCAAGACCGACCGCCTTTCAGGCGGCGAAATGCAGCGCGTCTCTATCGGGCGCGCCATCGTGCGCAAGCCGCGCGTGTTCCTGATGGACGAACCGCTGTCGGCGCTCGACGCCAAGCTGCGCGAGGCGCTGCGCACGGAACTGAAGAACCTGCAGATCCAGCTCGGCGCCACCTTTCTGTTCGTCACTCACGACCAGATCGAGGCGATGTCGATGGGCGACAAGGTGGGCGTGCTCAACCATGGCCGCATCATCCAGACCGGCACGCCGCACGAGATCTACAACAATCCGCGCGATACCTATGTGGCCAGCTTCGTCGGCTCGCCGCCGATGAACCTGATCGATGGCAAGCTGGTCAACGGCCGCGCGGTGATGGCGCCGCTGAATTTCGAACTGCCTTTCTCTGGGGGTGCCAAGGCGGGCGGTGCGACCGACGGTCGCCCGCTCGTCTTCGGTATTCGACCTGAGGATGTGTATCTTGAAAGCGGTGCGCCGGTCGAGGCACGCGTCCACGATGTCGAGAACCATGGCGTGGAAAAGATCCTGACTCTGCGGGTCGGCGACACGACGCTGCGCGCCACGGTGCCGGCCAGAACCGATGTCCAGATCGAGCAGCCGGTGCGCTTTGCCTGGAATCAGGACAAGGTGGTGCTGTTCGACAAGGGCAGCGACGTGAGCTTGCGGCACGCCAGCTAGTTGCGGTCGAACGACGGCGCCGCCTGACTATTTCTGGAAGTAGGTCTCGTAAGGCGTATCGTTGATCAGCAGGATCACGCACTCCGTCTCCGAGAGGCAGGCGTCGTCGTGCATCTCGTTGGCCTTCTGGGTCCAGTAGGATCCCGGCGGCAATTCGACCTTCGTCGCTTCGCCGCCGTCCATTTGCCAATGCGCCCACAGTCCCTTGATGACCACCGCGCGATAGTCGGCGGTGTGCGCATGAACCGGCGCGCGCCAGTCGCCGGGAACTTTCAGCAAGGTGCCCGCCGGGCCCTTGGCCCGGTCACCCCACAACGGGCCAAGGCGATGCGGCTGGTCTGGCACTTCGGCGACATAGGGGATCTTGTCGGCCGGGAGATAGCTGTCCTCGAGGGCAAAGGCGCGAGCGGGAAAGACGCAAGAAACGGCGAGCGCCAGAAACGCGCCGTCTTCGGCGGCCTGGTGGTCGACAATGCCGGTGTGGCCAGCGCCTTCGCCTATTGTGGCGCTGCGACCTTGCTGGCGGCGATCGTTGTGTTCGCGCGCGGCCCTAAGCGCGTCGAATAGCCGATAGCCATCCTTGGCTGAAGCAGCGGGCCCGAGAACTATCAAGGTTTTCGGGGCGTTGCTTTTGTGGTGAGAGGCCACCGTAGGGTCAGACCGCGCGGCCGTCGAAGTCGAAGACCGGCAGGCCGGTGGGATCGAAATCGGCGACGCAGTTGAGGTTGATGTAGGCGCTGCGTTTGCTGCCCTGACTGACATCCTCGGCAAAGGGATGGATGCCGCAGGTGCGGCAGAAGCGATGCGCCATTGCATGATTGCCGAATGTGTAGGTGCCGAGATCGTCGCCCCACGCCAGCACCGTCAGGCTGTCATGCGGGATGGCGGCCAACAGCGCGCCCTTGCGCGAGCAGATCGAACAATTGCACCGCACGGCGCCGGTCAGCTGCGCCTTGAATTCGAACGCAACCTTGCCGCAGTGGCAGCTGCCTTTGTACAGCATCAGTCCCTTCCGATCGCTGGCAGGTGCAAAGGCACGCTGTCCGGGCTATTCCTTCCGCTGACCTAGCGGCCCATATGCCTTAAAGACGCTCCACCTTGACGGAATCCGACATCGACATGCAATCAATCCGCGATCGTCTCGAGATCATCCTGTCACGTCTTGCCAGTTGCGCGGCAGGCGAGAAGGTGTTCACCAAACTCTATGCCGAGGCGGCGCGCGCAGCGGCCGAGGCCACCGATGCGCGCAAGAAGGCCGGCGTATCGCTCGGGCCGCTCGACGGCACCATCGTGTCGATCAAGGATCTGTTCGATGTCGCCGGCGAGCCGACCACGGCCGGGTCGCTGATGCTGAGGGACACCGCGCCCCGTCGGCACGACGCTGCGGTCGTCAGCCGTCTGCGCCAGGCCGGCGCCGTCATCATCGGCAAGACCAACATGACCGAATTCGCCTTCACCGCTATCGGCGACAACATGCACTACGGCACACCGGGCAATGCCGCCGACACCAGCCGCATTCCAGGCGGTTCGTCGTCGGGCGCCGCCGTGTCCGTTGGCGAGGGGACGAGCGACATTTCCATCGGCTCCGACACCGGCGGTTCGGTGCGCATCCCGGCATCGCTGAACGGCGTCGTCGGTTTCAAGCCGACGGCGCGGCGCGTGCCGCTGACTGGTGCCTATCCCCTTTCCGCGACGCTGGATTCGATCGGGCCGCTGGCGCTGAGTGTTGCTGCGTGTGCCCTGGCTGACGCCGCGATGACGGGCGAGCAGATGCCGCAACTGCCCCTGCCGTTAGCGCTTGCCGGGCTTCGTGTCGGCATTCCGCGCGGCCTGCTTTTCGAAGACACGGAAACGGAGATTGCCGCCGCGTTCGATCGCAGCCTTGCCGGGATCGAGCAGGCAGGCGCGTGGCTCACGGACATTTCGATCGACGACCTCATTGCCGATCTGCGCCTGGCCACCAAACGCGGCTCGATCGCGGCCATGGAAGGTGCTGAAATCCATGCCGACTGGCTGGCGACGGGCGCATCGGTGCCGGTCGATCCCCATGTCAGCGGGCCGCTGTCGCGGGCGGCGGCCATACCGACGCCGGTTTATATCAGGGCAATGCGTCGTCGCGCGGCACTGTGCATAGCCATGGACGAGCGGTTGGGTTCGGTCGATGTGCTGGCTCTGCCGACCACGCCGGTGACAGCGCCGACTATCGTTTCGATGGCCGAGGATACGGCTCTGCGTGAACGCACCGAAGGTCTGCTGCTGCGCAATACCCAGGTCGCCAACCAGTTCGACCTCTGCGCGATCTCGCTGCCGATGCCCGGCATGACGCTGCCGGCCGGACTGATGCTGGTGGCGCGCAATGGCCACGACCACCATCTGCTGCGCATCGCGGCTGAAGTCGAGCGGCTGCTCCGATAGGCAGCGAGCCGTAGGTCGGCAGTCAACGTGCCGCGCAGCGCTTGCGCTCGCTTTTCTTGGAGGAGCGTTCGATTTTGGTAACGACCAGCATCGGCGGATCGTTCGGCTGGCCGCGATGCTGGATCGATCCTCGGACGACGAGTTTTCCAGCATAAAGCTTGTCGGAGAGGTCAGGTGCCGATCTGTCCAGCGGCGGCAATTCCGTAGTGTTGAGCTCCACGCCTTTAACGACATTGCCGGTGGTCAGATCCAGCGCATTGCCTGACGGGCAGGGCGCCATCATGCAGACGATCCCATTGCTGCAATAGACATAATCGCTGCTTTGTGCCGCCGCGAGCGAAGGTAAGGCCACGATCGACGACACTGCGAGAACCAGAGATGCGAAGCGAAAACCGGACATGGTTCACGCGTCCGCCGGGAACCGTCTGCGGTAATGCTCGACCACGTCGGGATTGCGCAGATTGACAGGCAGCCGGTTGGCCAGCACCAGCAAGGTCTCGCCGGCCGCGCCCACGCCCATGCGCATCATCGATTGCTCGGTAATCCCCGCCATATGCGGGGTGACGATAACATTGTCGAAACCGAAATAGGGATGGTTTGCCGGCAGCGGCTGCGTGGCAAAGACGTCGAGTGCGGCGCCGCCGATCCGGTCTTGGCGCAAGGCCTCGATCAGCGCCTCGTCGTCGATCACCGGTCCGCGCGAAATGTTGATCAAAAGCGCGTCCGGCTTCATGCGGGCAATGCGTTCGCGGCTGATCAGGCCGCGCGTTTCCGGCGTCAGCGGGCAGCAGAGCACGATGATGTCGCTCTGTTCGATCAGCGCATCGATCGACAGGAAGCCGATCCTGTCGGGTGCCGGCTGCATGCTGCGGGTCGTCGCCACGACGTCGAGGCCGAAGCCGTGCGCGGCGATATGGGCGACCGCCTGACCGATGGCGCCGAAGCCGATGATCCCGATGGTCTTGCCGGCAAGCTCGCTGGCATGGCTGGCGTGGTCGCGGCCGGCATTCCAGCCCTTGGCGCGCAAGTCGCGGTCGACCGAACGGAAGCGCCGAAGCAGGGCAAGGGCCGCGAACATCACATATTCGGCGACCGAACGCGCATTGACCGCCGGCACGTTGGCGACCAGCACGCCGGCCGCGGCCGCGGCCTCCATCGGCACCATGTCGAGCCCGGCGCCGTGGCGGACCGCTGCTCTGAGTTTCGTGGCGTTTTCGAACAGCGACGGCGGCAGCGGTGCGCGAACGATGATGACGTCGGCATGCTTCGCCTCGGCGGTCAGCGTTGCCGCATCGAGCGCTGAGGCGACGACGAGTTCACCGGCGCCCGCCAGCATTGCGGAGGCACGCGGATGCAGCGTGTGCGTCGACAGGATTCTGGGCATGGGGCTCTCGCTAGTCGCAATTCTCAAAGGAAAGCGCCGCGCGCTTTTCCCAGAAAAACCGTTTCACACCTTTCCTGGAATTGCACTAGACCTTCTCAAGTGCCAGGCTTTGCGCTTGCGCCTCCCGGCCCTCGATGATCCCCTTCCAGTAGCTTTCCGCGCCTTGCAGGTGGGCGCTCATCAGCGCCTGGGCGAGATTGCCGTCGCGACGCAGCAGCGCCTCGTAGATCTGGATATGCTCGGCATGCGAGCGCACTGAGCGCTCGGGATCGTTGAAGTAGATCGGCAGCCGCTGCTCGCCCATCAGGTAATAGACACTGCAGATATTGTGGAAGACGCCGTTCTTGGTCGCCCGCACGATTTCGAGGTGGAATTCGCGGTCTTCGTTGGCGAGGCCTTCGCCGGCGGCGATGCACTCCTCCGAGGCTTTCAGGATCTCCCGCAGGCGTTCGAAATTCTCTTCAGTGGCGCGGGAACAGGCAAGTTCGGCGGCCTTAATCTCGTGGATCTTGCGCAGTTCGACGGTCTCGTAGATTTGCACCGGGTCGAGCGGCAGGCCGGCACGGGCAAACAGCGCCAGCGCCTCGACACTGGCCTGCCTGGTGTCGACATAGATGCCGGATTTGGCGCGGCGCTCGACGATGCGCATGGCCTCCAGAATGGCCAGCGCCTCGCGGATCTGGCCGCGACTGACGACGAAATGCTCCGCCAGTTCGCGCTCCGAAGGCGTGCGGCCGGTCTCCTTGTCCGAATGGGCGAAGAGATAGGCGGCGAGCTCGGCGAGAAGGTTCTTTTCTTTCATCGTCAACCGCGTTGCGCGTGCGCCTCCAGGAACCGCTCCGAAATGGTGAATCCCAGACCCGGCTTTTCAGGGATCGCTATCATACCGTCCCTTGCTTCGACAGTCTCTTCGATAAGATCGTGGATCATCGGGTTGGCGCCGAGCGAATATTCGACGGTAAAACTGGCAGGCGAGGCCGCACAAACATGCAGGCCGGCGAAGAAGCATGGCGCGCCGGCCCACAGATGCGGGGCAAAGCGCAGATTGAAGGCACTGGCGATGGTGCCGATCTTCATCGCCTCGCTGATACCGCCGCAAAAGGCCGGATCCGGCTGGAAGATGTCGGCGGATTTCAGCACCGCGAGATCGCGGAAGGCGTAGCGCGTCGCTTCGCTTTCGCCGGTGGCGATCGGGATCGAACCCGAGGCGCGCACCTCGGCCATACCAGCCTTGTCGTCGGCGATAACAGGCTCCTCGAACCAGGCGAGGTCGAGATCGCTGGCCAGGCTGATGAAGCGCTTGGCCTCGGCCACCGTATAGGTGCCGTGCGCGTCGACCATCAACTCGACGTCAGGACCGAGCGCCTGCCGTGCGGCGCGGACGCGGGCGGCGGAAATGTGCGGGGCGCCGTCCATGGCGCCGACGCGCATCTTCAGCGCCTTGAAGCCGCCTTTGGCGATGTAGGATTTGAGCTGCTCGCCGATAGCGTCGGCGGCAGCCCAGCCGCCTGAGGCGTAGGCCGGCATGCGGTCGAGCTTGCGGCCGCCGATGAGCCGCCACACCGGCTGTCCCAACGACTTGCCCAGAATATCCCAGAGCGCGATATCGACGGCGCTGATTGCCGCAATGCTCATGCCGCGCCGCGCCAGCTGCGGCATGGCATGGCCGGCGCGCGCGGCACTGTCATGGCGCACGCCGTTGTAGAGCATCTCCCAGATCATGCCGATGTCGGCGGGGTCGCGGCCGATCAGCTGCGGCCCGACCTCGTGATTCAGCATGTAGACCAGCGCACCATAGCTGCCGGCGCTGCCGGCGGCGTTCTTGCCCTCGCCCCAGCCGATCAGCCCGTCGTCAGTCTCAATGCGCAGGATGGCGGCGTCGAACGTCGTCACCTGGCCAAAGTCGCTGCGATGCTGCTTCGCGGCCTCAATCGGCACGCGGACCCACCACGCCTGGACCGTTTTGATGCGCATCCCGATCGGCTACTTGATTAGCGGCAGCAGCGTTTCGGCCGTGATGCGCATCTGGTCGGTGTAGAATTTCTCCGTCAGCACGCTGGAGCCGTGATCCTGGATGAACTTCAGCTGTTCGGGAGAAATGTCGACCGGATTGCGCTCGACCATGTCGGGATAGGGCGCGGCGGGTGTGCGGTCGACTGGCGCGACAAATTCGTTCGTCAGCGCGCCGTCATAGCCGACTTCCTTCAGCGTCTGCACGATCCGTGGCCAATCAATCTGGCCAAGGCCGGCGGCAAAGCGGTTGTTGTCGGCGACGTGGAAGTCGAACAGCCGTTTGCCGACCTGACGGATCGCGTCATGGACGTTAAATTCTTCCATATGGATGTGATAGGCGTCGAGGCAGACGCCGCATTCGGGGCTGACCGCATCGGCCAGGGCCAACGCCTGCGCGCCGCGGTTGAACAGATAGGTCTCGAAGCGGTTGAGCGGCTCGACCGCGATCTTGACGCCGACCTTCTTGGCATGGGTGAAGCATTCGCGGGTGGCGTCGACCACCCACTTCCATTCCTCTTCCTCGGTGCCGTCCGGTACCACTTTGCCGACGGTCGCGGGCACCAGCGTTATGATCTCGCCATCAAGTTCGCTGACCATGGTCAGCACGTCCTTGACGTACTGCACCGAGCGTTCGCGCTGGCCCTGGTCCCTGGCGGCAAGGTTGCGTTCGCCCAGCATCAGCGTCACCGACCCCCAGCAGCGGATGCCGTATTCTTTCAGCAGCGCGCGGGTCTCCTTGGTCTTGTATTGCTCGGGCTCGCCGGAAATCTCGATCGACTCGTAGCCGAATTTCTTGATGCGCTTCAGCGTCACCTCCAACGGTTCCGCGCGCATCCAGTTGTGCGTCGAAAGATGCATGGTCTATCCTTCCCAGAATTCGTCTGTGCCAGTTCGCCTGCGACGCGCCCCACAAGGCGCGTTGCGTGTTTCCTCCCCAAGGCGCTCCAGCGTTTTTGCGCAACTGGTTCGACCAATTGGGCCCTAATGGAGGTCTACAGCAATTTTTGTCGCGCGGCAAGAACCGCCGCCATGCGATATCGACATCTGTGTACCGTATTGATTATGCTGGTATATATCGCCAAAAATGGAATGCCCTGGCAGCTTTGCGCGTGAGTCAAATGGCTTGACCCATTTTCGGTATTTGGTAATACCAGAATGCCGATACGAGAATGCACATCACGAGAGACCAAAGAGGCTGGCCCTGCTTTCATCAGACGCTATGCTTGGTCCTTGGAAAAATGAATTGGGAGGATGCCGATGCCGTCGACAATGAAGGGTCCGGGGCTGTTTCTGGCGCAGTTCGCGGGGGATACCGCGCCGTTCAATTCGCTGGCCTCGATCACCAAATGGGCGGCCGGTCTCGGTTACAAGGGCGTGCAGATCCCGACCTGGGATGCACGCCTGTTCGACCTCAAGAAGGCGGCATCTTCCAAGACCTATTGCGACGAGGTGAAAGGCATCTGCGCGGATGCCGGCGTCGAGATCACCGAACTGTCGACGCATCTTCAAGGGCAGCTGGTGGCGGTGCACCCGGCCTATGATGCCCAGTTCGACGGCTTTGCACCGCCTGCGGTGCACAACAACCCCAAGGCCAGGCAGAAATGGGCGGTCGAACAGATGGAGTTCGGCGCCAAGGCCTCGAAGAATCTTGGCCTGAAAGCCTCGGTGACGTTTTCCGGCGCCCTAGCTTTCCCGTACCTCTATCCCTGGCCACAGCGGCCGGCCGGGCTGATCGAGGAGGCCTTCGCCGAGCTCGGCACACGCTGGAAGCCGATCCTGGACGTCTATGACGAAAACGGCGTCGATGTCGGCTACGAGATCCATCCTGGCGAGGACATCTTCGACGGCGCAACCTTCGAGATGTTCCTAGATGCGGTTGGCGGTCACAAGCGCTGCAACATCAACTACGACCCGTCGCATTTCCTTTTGCAGCAGCTCGACTATCTCGAATTCATCGACATCTATCACGAGCGGATAAAGGCCTTCCATGCCAAGGATGCCGAGTTCAATCCGACGGGGCGGCAAGGCGTCTATTCCGGCTATCAGAGCTGGACCAATCGCGCGGGGCGATTCCGTTCGCTTGGCGACGGGCAGGTCGATTTCGGCGGCATCTTCTCCAAGCTTACCCAGTATGGCTACGATTCCTGGGCGGTGCTGGAGTGGGAGTGTTGCCTCAAGCATCCGGAGGACGGCGCGGCCGAAGGCGCGCCCTTCATCCAGCACCACATTATCCGGGTGACGGAAAAGGCCTTTGATGATTTCGCCGGCGGCACCACCGACAAGAAGATGCTGCGCGCCATGATGGGTATTTGAGACAAGCAGGAGAAAGACATGGTCGGCGCATCGAAGTCGGAAGCGGGGGGCGGCCCGATCCGCTATGGTATGGTCGGCGGCGGCCAAGGCGCCTTCATCGGCGCGGTGCATCGGATCGCGGCGCGCATGGACAATGACTTCGTGCTGGTGGCCGGCGCCCTGTCGGCCAATCCCGAGCGCGCCAAGGCTTCCGCCGCCGAACTCGGTCTCGACCCGGCGCGCAGCTACGCCTCCTATACCGAGATGGCCAAGGCCGAGGCCAAGCGCCCGGACGGCATCGAGGCGGTGGCGATCGTCACCCCCAACAATGTGCACGTGCCGGCGGCCAAGGTCTTCCTCGAGGCGGGCATCCACGTCATCTGCGACAAGCCGCTGGCGACGACTTTGGCCGAGGCCAAGAAGCTCGCGGCCGTGGTTGAAAAGACCGGCAAGGTGTTCGTGCTGACGCACAATTACACTGCCTATCCGATGATCCGGCAGGCGCGCGAGATGGTGGCCAAGGGGCAGCTTGGCGACATCCGCATCGTTCAGTCCGAGTACCCGCAGGACTGGCTGACCGAGGATCTTGCCGCCACCGGCCAGAAGCAGGCGGCGTGGCGCTCCGACCCCAAGCAGGCGGGCGCGGGCGGCGCGCTCGGCGACATCGGCACGCATGCCTACAATCTGGCGCGCTTCGTCTCGGGTCTGGAGCTCGATTCCCTGTCGGCCGATCTCGACGCTTTCGTGCCGGGGCGACTGCTCGACGACAATGTCAATGTCATGCTGCGCTTCAAGCCGGTCGGCAAGGTGCATCCGGCCAAGGGCATGATCTGGGCGAGCCAGGTGGCGCCCGGCCACGAGAACGGGCTGAAGCTGCGCATCTATGGCTCGAAAGGCGGGCTGGAATGGGTGCAGGCCGATCCGAACTATCTCTGGTACACGCCGTTCGGCCAGCCCAAGCAGCTGCTCACCCGCAACGGCGCCGGCGCGCTGCCGGTTGCGGGACGCGTCAGCCGCGTTCCGTCTGGCCATCCGGAAGGCTATCTCGAAGGCTTCGCCAACATCTACCAGGAGGCGGCGCGCGCGATCCGCGCGGCACGCAAGAAGGGCGGCAGACCGGGCAAGGACGTGGTGTTCCCGACCATCCAGGACGGCGTCGAAGGTATGGCGTTCATCGAGGCCTGCGTGAAGTCGTCGAAGAAGAACGGGGCGTGGACGAAACTTTAGGTAGCGCCGGCGCCAAGTCTCTTCTCCCTTCGGGGAGAAGGTGGCCGCTAAGCGGCCGAATGAGGGCGCATGGTGCGAGGTGCGAAAGAAACCAGCGCGCCGTCAAATGGGGAGGGGCTGTCGATGAAAATCGGCATGTGCATGTTTTTGTGGACGACTTCCGTGTCTAAGAAACACGAGCCGTTGCTGCGCGACATCAAGGCGACCGGCTTCGACGGCGTCGAGATACCGATCTTCTCAGGCACGCCAGAGGACTACAAGAAGCTTGGCGATTTGCTCGACCGCATCGGGTTGGAGCGCACGGCTGTTACGGCGATGGGCGACCCGGCGATGAATCTGATTTCGCCGGATGCCGTGACCCGCAAGGCCGGCATCGGCTACATGAAATGGGCGATCGATTGCGCCCAGGCGCTCGGCGCGAGTACGCTGAGCGGGCCGCTGCATTCGACGCTCGGCGCCTTCTCCGGCAGCGGGCCGACCGCTGCCGAGAAGAAGCGCTCGATCGCCTCGCAGCGCGCCATTGGCGATCATGCCGGCAAGCGGAACGTTACCATCGGGTTGGAGGCGCTCAACCGTTTCGAGTGCTATCTGCTGAACACGATGGCCGATCTGTCCGAGCACGTCGATGCCATCGACCGGCCGCACATCAAGGCGATGTACGACACCTTCCACGCCAATATCGAGGAAGCCGACCCGATCGGCGCCTATACGAAGCACCGCAGGAATGTCGTGCACATCCACATTTCGGAGAACGATCGCGGCGTGCCGGGACGCGGGAACATTCCGTGGAAAGAGACTTTCGCGGCCATCCGCAAGAGCGGCTATGACGACTGGCTGACGATCGAGGCGTTTGGCAGGTCGCTGAAGGATCTGGCGGCGGCGACCAAGGTGTGGCGGGATTTTTCCGAGACGCCGGAGGCAGTTTATCGCGAGGGATACAGGCATATCAGGGATGGGTGGAAGCGGGCGGCTTAGCCGCGCCGCCCAAGGAGTGCTGCGTTCCTTCACACCCCCCTCTGTCCGGCAGGACAGAGGGGGGTGCTGTCCCTCGCACGTCACCCCTCCTCGGCCTGCATCCTGTTGTAATCATGGATGGTCCGGCTGAGCCGGCGCCTCAGGAAATTCGAGATGTTGTCGAACACAAACACGACGAGCAGGATCAGCAGCACCATGTAGAAGACGTTGGCCCAGTTGGAATTGGTGCGCATGGCTTCCCAGAGTTTCAGGCCGATGCCGCCAGCGCCGACGGCGCCGATGATGGTGGCGCCTCTTGTGTTGGATTCCCACTGGTAGAGCGTCTGGCTGATGAAGACCGGGATCACTTCCGGCATGACCCCATAGCGCTGCACCAGCAGGCCGTTGGCGCCGGTCGACTTGATGCCCTCGCGCGGTTTGTCGTCGATGTTTTCCAGGCTTTCCGAATAGATTTTGCCGAGCGTGCCTATTTCGGTGAAGAAGATCGCGGCGCTGCCGGCGAGCGGTCCCGGGCCGAAGGCGCGGGTGAAGAACAGCGCCCAGATCAGCATGTCGACCGATCGCATGAAATCGAAGAAGCGCTTGAGCACCTGGCCGAACAATCCGCTCGGCGTGATGTTGCGGGCGGCGAAGAAGGCGAGCGGGAAGGCGACGAGGCCGCCGAGCAACGTGCCGAGAAAGGCCATGACGATGGTCTGCAGCAGTTTCGTCCAGACGTCGCCATGCTGCCACTGCGCATTGTTCCAGATGTTGTCGCCGGCGAGCGCGACGTTCGAGGTGCCAGGCTTAAGTTCCGGTCCGGACCAGATCAGCGAGATCACTTCACTGGCCGATTTGCCGAAGAAGGGCGAGCGCGTGTCGAAGACGAAATTTGCCCAGCCGAGGAAGCGCTTGCGGACCTTGACGCGATCGACGGTGACGCGCACTTCGCCGACAAAGCCCATCCTGGCGACGATCTCGTCGTCATGCGCGGTGATCCAGCCAGGCACCGGACCTGTAATTACCGGCTTACCGCTGGTCAGCGCCACCGGCACCATCTCGCCATTGGCGACGATCGTCGCTTTGGTCTTGTCGAAGGTGACGGACCTGGCCGCGCCATCGATCAGGACGGTGAAGGTGCCATCCGCGTTCTTGACAACCCAGTCGGGATCTGGGTTCTCGCCGAGTGCTGAAAACCGCGGGTATTTCGGCGTGATTTCAGGCTGGTCGAGGCGGAATTCAGGCTGCAGATCGTAGCTGATCCATTGCGTCAGGAAGAGCGGCAGGCGCTCCCAATGCGAGTCGCGCATCACCTGCGGCAGGTCGAAAAACCACAAGGCGTAAACGAGGTAGAGCAGGATGCCGCCGAACAGGAACAGCGGCGCGAAGCGCTTGTAGGCCGGCCGCCGAAAGATTTGCGGATAGCGTTCCTCGATCGACTGGACCTGATCAGTGGTCAAAGCGGTCATTTAAGCGCTCATCAGAAAAGCTTGCTCGCCGACCAGCTTGCGGCGCAGCCAGGCGGAGAACTGGTCGACGATGAAGATCGTCGTGAACAACAGCAGCACCAACGCCACCGTCTTGGCGCCGAAACCGCGCGATATCGAGAGCTTCAGTTCCTCGCCGATACCGCCGCCGCCGACGGCGCCGATAATGGTCGAGGCCCGCACGTTGATCTCGACGCGCAGCAATGTGTAGGACATGAAATTGGGCAGCACCTGCGGCAGGTCGGCGAAGCGCACGCGCTCGAACCAGTTGCCGCCGACCGCTCTCAGGCCCTCTTCGGCGCGCATGTCGATGTTCTCGTTGATTTCATAGAACAGCTTGCCCAGCGCGCCGATCGAATGCAGGCCGATGGCGATGATGGCTGCGATCGGCCCGGTCGAGACAATGGCGGCGAACAGGCCGGCAATGACGATTTCGGGAAAGGCGCGCAGCAATTCCATGAAGCGCTTGACGACGAGCCGCAGCGCCGGATGCGGCGTCAGGTTGCGCGCGGCGATGAACGAAAACGGCACGGCGAAGATGAAACCGATGAAAGTCGAGACCAGCGCCACGTTGAGTGTGGTCAGCATCAGCTCGAAATATTCGGGGATGTAGAAGCCGCCCCAGACATAGACGCGGCCGAGCGGGAAGTTGAACTCCTGGGTGCCGGTGTCATGCGGCGAGGCGATGTCGAACAGCGCCCGCCAGACGTCGTTCCAGTCCTTCGGGATCAGCCAGCTGAGGAAGTCGAATATATGCGGCAGCCGGTCCCAGAAGTGACCGGCATTGGCCTCGTCGGCGAACCACATGCTCGACAGCGTCGCCGCCAGCAGCAGGCCGATGCCGAGGATGGTATAAAGCCGCCGCAACGATATCTGGCGCTGCCAGGCGTTGGCTACCTGCAGGGTCGCGTTGGAGCGGGCTGTTGCTGAGATGGTCATGATCGGGACATGCAAAAAAGGCGGCGTTTTTCACGTCGCCCTTTCTGATTTTGCCGTCAGCCGCCGATGGCTGCCTTACGGGCTTCGACGATGACGTTGTAGAAGTCAGGCTTGACCGGGACGTAACCGGTGAAGTCGCCGCCTTCGACGCCTTCGAAACAGGCCTTGTCCTTCTTCGGCAGGTCGGTGAAGAAGGCGGCAAGCTTGGCGGTCATGTCGTCGCCGAGCGCGGTGCGCACGACCAGCGGGCCGTTCGGGATCAGGCCCGAGCGCCAGACTTCGACGAAGTCGTTGGGGTCGACGGCGCCCTTGGCGGTGACCTTGTGGAAGGTGCCGGAGGTGTAGCCGTTCTTGAAGTCGCCGATGCCGGAGGAATCGTCAACCGCAACGTCGACCTTGCCGTCGCGAACGGCGAGGATGTTGTTTTCATGGCCGCCATTGAACTGGGTCGAGGCGAAGTAGGCGTCGTTCGAGGCGCCGGTGTCCTTCGGGATCTGGGTCAGCGGGATCAGGTAGCCCGAGGTCGAGTCCGGATCGGCGTAGCCGAGCTTCTTGCCCTTGGCCGACTTGATGTCGGTAATGCCCGAAGACTTCAGCGCCAGGCCGATGGAATAATAGCCGGTGGCGCCGTCGGTCTGCTGGGTGGTGAGGATCGGGGTGACCGCCTTCGGGTCCTTGATGTAGACGCTGGCGTAGCCGGAAGCGCCGAGTTCGGCGAAGTCGAGCGTGCCGCCGAGCAGGCCCTGGATGACGCCGTCATAGTCGGCGGCGGGGAACAGCGAGACCTTTTCGAAGCCGAATTCGGTCTTCAGGTGATCGGCCAGGCACTGATAGTTGCGCAGGCGGTCGGTTTCGTTCTCTCCGCCGAGGATGCCGACGCGGAATTCCTTGAGGTCGGCCGCATGCGCGGCGCTGGTTGCCATGGCGAGCGCCGAAACGGCGCCGAATACCATCTTCCTGAACATTTGATGTCTCTCCTGTAAGTTCCGGCCCCGCGCCGGCAGCGTTCTTGATTTTTGCAAGTGCCCTTGACGCGGGCGGTCGATCCAGTGCGGCTCAGTTTTGGTCCATGATCTTTTCCGAAAACCGGTATCCACTTTTCGGGATCATGGATCAGTACCCGGGAATGCGGGCTCGAGCGGGCTGGCGGATGCGGCGATCTTTTGCTTGTAGGCGATGCTGGTCGAGGTGATGGCCTCGGAGATATCGACGCCGTTGCCGTCGGCGCCATAGACCAGGCGCACGGCCTCGCGGTTGAGCGCTTCCGGCGGACCGTCGAAGACGATCTTGCCGGCAGCCATGCCGATGATGCGGTTGCAATAGGTGCGGGCGGTGTCCAGCGTGTGCAGATTGGTGACGACGGTGATGCCTTCGCGCAGGTTGATGTCCTGCAGCGAGTCCATCACCACCTTGGCGTTGAGCGGGTCGAGCGAAGCGATCGGCTCATCGGCGAGCAGCACCTTGGGCTGCTGCATCATGGCGCGGGCAATGGCGACGCGCTGCTGCTGGCCGCCAGACAGCGTGCCGGCTGGCTGCAGTGCGGTGCGGGCGATGTCGAGGCGCTCGAGTGCTGCAATCGCCTCAGCGCATTCGGCGCGGGTAAACATGCCGAGCAGGTTGGAAAAGGTCGAGCGATGATTGAGACGGCCGAGCAGCACATTGGTCAGCACATCGAGGCGCGGCACCAGGTTGAACTGCTGGAAGATCATGGCGCAGTCGCGCTGCCAGCGTCGCAGCGGCGAGCCACGCAGCCGCGAGACCTCGGCACCGTCAAAAAAAATCGATCCCTGGCTGGGGTCGATGAGACGGTTGATCATGCGAAGGAGGGTGGATTTGCCGGCGCCGGAACGACCGATGATGCCGACCATCTGGCCCTGCGGGATCGACAGGTCGATGGCGCTGACAGCGGTGTTCTTGCCAAATCGGCGCGAGACGCCGCGGATTTCGAGCGTGGCAGGGGTCGATAACATCGAAGAGTTCCAGACCTGAATTGATCGTCTGGTTCTCGCCTAGCGCAGCGACATGAACCTGCCATGTCATCACGATGTCAGTTTTGTTACGCTCCACAGCCGTGCGGCAAGTGGGGGTGATCGCACCCGATCAGGCGCCGTATTTCTCGAGGAACGCGTCTGCCTCGAGTACGCGAAAATCGTCGAGCGCGGCGCGCAGCCTGGCGTGGTCCCAGTCCCACCAGGCGAGCGCCTGGTAGCGTTCGGCCGTGCGGCGATCGAAACGCTCGCGGATCGGCTTGGCTGGCACCCCGCCAACGATGGTGTAGGGCGCGACATCCTTCGACACCACAGCGCCGGCGCCTACGGCAGCACCATCGCCGACGGTGACGCCGGGCAGGATGGTCGAGCCGTGGCCGAGCCAGGTGTCGTGGCCGATGGAGACGCGTTTGGCGCGGCGCTGGGCGAAGAATTCTGTTTCGTGCTCGGCGTCGTCCCAATAGTAGGAGGCGCGATAGGTGAAGTGATGCAGCGTCGGCCGCCAAGTCGGGTGGTTTGTGGCGTTGATGCGCACGGCGGCGGCTATGTTGGAGAACTTGCCGATGGTCGCGCACCAGACGACGCAGTCCTGCATGATGTAGGAATAGTCGCCGAGGATGCTTTCGGACACGCGGCTGCGGTCGGCGATCTCTGTCCAGCGCCCCAATGTCGAGTTCTCGACCTGCGCCGTGGCGTGGACCAACGGCGCTTCCGATAGTTTCCTGCTCATGCAGCGATTTTTCCGGCGGCGAAAGAGGTCACGTCGATGATGCGATCGGCGACGGCGTCACGCACATCCGGGTCATGGAAGATGCCGAGCAAGGCGACACCGCCGGCCTTCTTGGCGGCGATCAACGCAACCACAACGTCGCGGTTTTTCGAATCGAGCGAAGCTGTCGGCTCGTCGAGCAGCAAGACCGGATGCTCGGTGATGAAGCCGCGCGCGATATTGACGCGCTGCTGCTCACCGCCCGAGAAAGTCGCCGGCGGCAGCGCCCAGAGCTTTTCCGGCAAATTGAGCTGCCCCAGCAAGGTGCGTGCTTTTTTCCGCGCGCTCTCGCGGTCCTCGCCGCGTTCGACCAGCGGCTCGGCGACCACGTCGAGCGCGGAGACGCGCGGCACGGTGCGCAGGAACTGGCTGACATAGCCGATCGTCTGGCGGCGCACGGAAAGCACCGTGCGCGGGCTGGCGATGGCGAGATCGATCAGGCCGCCCTCATGCTGAACGATGATCTGGCCTTCATCGACGGCATAATTGCCATAGAGCATTTTCAGGATCGAGCTTTTGCCGGCGCCGGAAGGCCCGCCGAGCACGGCGCATTCACCGGCCCGGATCGAGAATGAGACGCCGGCGACAACCGGCAATCTGATGCCGTCGCGCAGATGCATGGTGAAGCTTTTGGCGACGCCGGAAACAACGAGGGGCGTCGGCATCAGAAGGTTCTCCAATCGTTGTTCGTCCGCGGGCCAACACCCCCCTCTGCCTTGCCAGGCATCTCCCCCTCAAGGGGGGAGATTGGCTGTCGCGTTCGACTTCGCCATTCTTCTGCATCGTAGAAGGGGCGGGACATAAAAGCTGCTGATCTCCCCCCTTGAGGGGGAGATGGCCGGCAGGCCAGAGGGGGGTGCCTTGGCGCCATCTTCACACCTGTAGAATCGAGGAAACAAGCAATTGCGTGTAAGGCGCGCGGGGATCGTCGAGCACGCGATCCGTCAGGCCGCTTTCGACGACACGGCCGTCTTTCATCACCATCATACGCTGCGACAGAAGCCGGGCGACGGCGAGATCGTGGGTGACGACGATGGCCGCCAGGCCGAGATCGGTGACCAACCCGCGCAGCAAATCGAGCAGGCGCGCCTGCACCGAGACGTCGAGGCCGCCGGTCGGCTCGTCCATGAACACCAGCCTCGGTCCGGTGACGAGGTTGCGGGCGATTTGCAGGCGCTGGCGCATGCCGCCGGAAAAGGCGCGCGGCTCGTCGTCGATGCGGTCCTCGTCGATCTCGACGCGCGACAGCCAGTCGACGGCAGTGGCGCGGATCTTGCCGTAATGGCGGTCACCGACCGCCATTAGCCGCTCGCCGACATTGGCGCCGGCAGACACCGTCATGCGCAAGCCGTCGGCGGGGTTCTGATGAACAAAGCCCCAGTCGGTGCGCATCAGGAAGCGGCACTCGGCCTCGCTCATACGGTAGAGTTCGCGGAACTGGCCGTCGCGCATGCGGTAGCTGGCGGTGCCAGAAGATGGTAGCAGCCGCGTCGACAGGCAGTTGAGCAGCGTCGTCTTGCCGGAGCCGGATTCGCCGACGACGGCCAGAACCTCACCCGGCCACAGGTCGAAGGTGACATTCTCGCAGCCGACGCGCGAGCCGTAGAATTTGGACAGTTCGGAGACGCGCAGCAGTGGGTCGCCGGTCATTCTGCTGGCCTCATCTTTCCTGCGGTAACATGGCTTTCAGCCGCAAGGTGGCCGCGATGTCCTTCGGCGCGCCGCTTCTCGCAATGGTCGGTGTCGGAGCAGACGAACATGTGGTCGCCATGGTCGTCGAGGATGACCTCGTCGAGATAGACATTTTCCGCCGCGCACAGCGCACAGGGCAGGTCGAAGGTCTGGACCTCGAAGGGATGATCCTCGAAGTCGAGGCTGACGACATCGGTGAAGGGCGGCACGGCATAGATGCGCTTTTCGCGCCCGGCTCCGAACAGCTGCAGGGCCGGCGAACGGTGCATTTTGGGGTTGTCGAATTTCGGCGTCGGCGAGGGGTCCATGACATAGCGGCCCTCGACCTTGACCGGATAGGCATAGGTGGTGGCGATGCGGCCGTGTTTGGCAATGTCCTCGTAGAGCTTCACATGCATCAGGCCGTATTCCTCGAGCGCATGCATTTTGCGCGTTTCGGTTTCGCGCGGCTCGAGGAAGCGCAACGGCTCGGGTATCGGCACTTGGTAGACTAGAACTTGGCCGGCGCTCAGCGGGTGTTCCGGGACGCGGTGGCGGGTCTGGATGATGGTGGCGCTGGCGGTATCGGTCGTCACCGCGACGTTGGCTACCTTCTTGAAGAAGGCGCGGATCGAGACGGCATTGGTGGTGTCGTCGGCGCCCTGGTCGATGACTTTCAGCACATCGTCCGGCCCGATAATCGAGGCGGTGACCTGCACGCCGCCAGTGCCCCAGCCATAGGGCATCGGCATTTCGCGCGAAGCGAAGGGAACCTGATAGCCAGGGATGGCGATGCCCTTGAGGATCGCCCGGCGGATCATCCTTTTGGTCTGCTCGTCGAGATAGGCGAAGTTGTAGGTGGCGATGTCGGTCATGGCGATCAAATCCACTCCCTGCTATTGCATTGACGCCCAGAAAACGGAAATGAAGGCGAAGTCGAATGACTCAGACCGGTTGGATCCAGATTGCAATTCTGCTTCTGGCGTTTGTCTGCGTGGTCGGTTTTGTACCTCGGCGCTGTTTCTGCCTGCTTCCAGAGATGGCGCGCATGTCACAGGCGGAAACGGCAGCTACGTCGGCGGGCATAGCAGCCATTCCCATGACGGCGGCAACGGGGATGGCGGCAACGGGGGTGGCGGCAATGGCGGGGGCGATTAGGCTCATTCGGCCGCCTCCCGCTTCTCTTCCACCTTTGCAGGGTTCTCTCGAGCTTCGTATTCGGCGCGCATGCGGCGCACCAAATCGAGCTCGGCCTGGAAGTCGACATAGTGCGGCAGCTTCAAATGCTCCACGAAGCCGGTCGCCTGAACATTGTCGGAGTGCGAGATGACGAACTCCTCGTCCTGCGCGGCGGCGACGACATCTTCGCCGAGTTCCGGTGCGCGCAGCGCGCGGTCGCACAGCGCCATGGCCATCGCCTTGCGCTCGCTTTGGCCGAAGACCAGTCCGTAGCCGCGGGTGAATTGCGGCGGCGCCTTGGCCGAGCCCTTGAACTGGTTGACCATCTGGCATTCGGTGACGCGGACCTTGCCGAGCAGCACGGCGAAGGGCAGTTCCGGCACGTCGAGTTCCAGCTCGACCTCGCCGATACGCACCTCGCCGACAAAGGGGTGGTTGCGGGCATAGCCGCGCTGGGTGGAATAGCCGAGCGCCAGCAGAAACCCTTCATCGCCGCGTGACAGCGCCTGCAGGCGGATGTCGCGCGCCATCGGAAACTCAAGCGGCTCGCGGGTGATGTCGCCGGGGACATGGTCCTGCGGCATGTCGCCATCCGGCTCAATCAGCCCTTCGCGGGCGAGGATCGTCGAAACGCGCGGCATGGCCTGCGTTTCCGTCTCGCGCTGGAGCGGTTCGGCGACATCGGCGCCGGCGGCGAGTTCCGGGTCGAGCAGGCGGTGGGTGTAGTCGAAGGTAGGCCCAAGCAGCTGGCCGCCGGGCAAATCCTTGTAGGTCGCCGACACGCGCCGCTCGACCAGCATGGCGCCGGTGTCGATGGCGTTGGTGTAGCCGAAGCGCGGCAGTGTGGTGCGGTAGGCGCGCACCAGGAAGATCGCCTCGATCATGTCGCCGCGCGCCTGGACTATGGCGAGCGCCGCCAGTTCCCGGTCGTAGAGCGATCCTTCGCTCATCACCCGGTCGACGCCGAGCGCCAGCTGTTCGACGATCTGGTCGAGGCGCAGCGCCGGCACCGAACGGTCGCCGCGACGGCGGTCCGCAAGCAGGCTGTGGGCATTGGCGATTGCGACTTCGCCGCCTTTTACCGAGACATACATTTATGCCTCCATCGTCTTGATGCGCGTCGTGCGCGGCAGGCAGGCGATACCGTCGGGCGCCGCCAGGATGATGTCGACGCCGCGCGGAAAGCGCTGGCTGTTCTGCTTCCACTGTTCGACGAAATGGCGCGGCATCTGCGCCGGCGCGATGGTCGCCGTCTTTTCGATGCCTGGGCCTTCGAGCAATAGCGGCGCGCCGGAGGTGAGATCGCTGACCTGCAGGATCAGTGTCGTCGAACGGTCGGGATAATCCTGCGTGCCTTGCGAAAAACCGTCGAGGGCGGCCATCTCGGCCGGCGTGGCGACCAACGCGAAATGCGCATCGGCAGGTGTGTTGGCGAGTGGCGCGCCGGCGTGGAAGCCGAGCCAGGACTTGATCGCTGCCGATGCCTGCAAAGCAGGATCGAGCCAGAGCGGTGTGTCGTTGTCGCAGAGCGAAAGTGCAATGGCGCCGGCGGTTGCGGACAGCGGCGAAGGGGGGCGGGCGAAGGCAGGCAGAGGCCGCTCGCTGCCCGGCCGCGCCATGGCATCCATGACCGCGCGGAAGACCGCCTGGGCGTTGAACACCGGATCGGCGAAGCCGCCGTCGATCCATTGGGCTGCGATGTCCATTAGTCTTCTCCGCGCACCATGGTGAAGAAATCCACTTTCGTTGCCGCCGTCTCGGAGCGGCGCTTTTCGCGCGCCTCGCTTTGGGCGGCGCGCAGCGGTGCGACCAGCGCACTCTCGACCGTCTGCCGATGGGCGGGATCCTGCCAAAGTGCATCGGCGATTGCCGCAAGCTTCGCCTTCTGCCTGTCGCGGCCGAGCATGTAGCTGTGGCCGACCTGTCCGGAAGAGAGCCGGACGGTGGCGCGGGTGACGGTCACTTCACCGACATTGAAGGGCGCGCCGCCGCCGCCGATGCGACCACGCACGGTGACCAGACCGGTTTCCGGGCCACGCAGAAGCTCGGCCTCGGAGGTCAGGCCGGCCTCGTTCCAGAGCCGGGCGATGTCGTCGCCGTTAGCCTGCGCCAGCGTTGCCATGACGTCTTTGCGCTCGGCCTGTTCCCGCGCTTCCTGTCCTCGCATTGGGTTACTCCCTGACCATGTAAAATTTGCCTAGTGATGTAGACAACTATACAAATTATACCTATTATCTAACCCGTGTCCATGACGGGTGGATGACAGGGGCTGGAGCGGGGGGGAAATGGTGGCTCAAAAGAGCGCGAGCAGCATCGAACGCCGCAGTGGCGTCTCGCTCTGGCGGCAGATCGCCGACCAGATCCTGCATTCGATTGCGTCCGGCGATTTCGCCGAGAATGCCGCGCTGCCGCCGGAGATGGCGCTGGCCGAACGCTACGGCGTCAACCGCCACACGGTGCGCAGCGCCATATCGGCCCTGGTACAGGACGGTGTGCTGCGGGCCGAGCAGGGACGCGGCACTTTCGTGTTGTCGCGCAAGCGGCTGTCCTATCCGATCGGCGCGCGCACGCGTTTTTCGACGGGCCTGCAGGGACAGACTTCGGAACGGCATATCGTGCTGCTCACGTCCGTAGTTGAATCGGCCAGCCAGCGCGTCGCCGACGGCCTCGGCCTTGCCAGGGGCACCGAGGTGATCCGGCTGGAGACGCGCGGCGAAGCCGATGGACGGCCGGTGTCCCGCGCCGCCAGCTGGTACGAAGCAAAGCGCTTCGCCGGCATCGATGCCGTGATGGCGGAGACCGGTTCGATAACCGCCTCGCTCCGGCGTTTCGGCATCGACGATTATCTCCGGCAATCGACGGTTCTGTCGGCGCGTCACGCCGATGCCGCCGACCTTGCCGATCTCGATTTGCAGCCCGGCGCCATCGTGCTGGTCGCGGTCGCCGTCAACGTCACACCGGACGGCCAGCCGATCCAGTTTGCCGAAACGCGGTTTCCGGCGGAGCGGGTGGAGCTGAAGCTGTCGGCGCTGTAGGGAGCGTCGAGACTCATGCGATATCAGACCAACTCGGTCGCGCTCACTTGTCAGCGGCTTGACGTTTGAGGACCGCCTTCCCCCACTCCGACTCGGCTTCGCCGAGCCACCTCTCCCCCCTCCGGAGGGAGAGGAAGGGAGCCCGCCTTGCCAAGCTCGCGCCTTTCCTCTCCCCCGTCGATGGGGGGAGAGGTGTCGCGCTATGGTGGACGGTGTGGGGGTCGACCTGCGCAGGGCATGGTCAATTCCGGCCGGGTTCACCGCCTGCCATGTTAAGAACCCACCTCGATCACCGCCTTGATCAGCCCGGATTTCTCATGCGCCCATCTTGCGAGATCGCGCGGCGTTCCGGCCAGTGTCGTGCGGTGGGTGACAAGTTTCGCCAGCGGCACGGCGCCGTTGCGGATCGAGGCGGCGACGTGGTCGAAATCGACTTTCAGCGCGTTGCGGCTGCCGATCAATGTCATTTCGCGCTTGTGGAATTCCGGGTCGGAAAAGACGATGTCATCCTTGACGACGCTGACCAGCACGAGCGTGCCGCCATGCGCGACATGGGCGAAGGCCGACTGCACCGAGGCGGTGTTGCCGGTGGCGTCGAAGACGATGTCGAACCCTTCGCCGCCGGTTGCCTCGCGCACCAGTTCGGCTGCCGCTTTTTGTGAGCCGTCGAGCGTGGCGAAGCCGAGTTCGCCTTTTGCAAAATCCAGCCGCTCCGTGCTCATGTCGAGCAGGCTGACATCGAGCCCGGCGATGCGCGCAAACAGCGCTGCGCCAAGGCCGATCGGCCCGGCGCCGATGACCAGCGTGCGGGCGCCTGGTTCGGCGCGAGCGCGCCGCACGCCATGCGCGCCGATGGCGAGGAATTCCACCGCCGCCGCATCGGCCAGCGACAAGCCGTTTGCCGGATAAAGATTCTGCGCCGGCACCAGGATCTGCTCGGCCATGGCGCCGTCGCGATGGACGCCAAGCACTTCGATCCTGACGCAGCAATTCGGCTTGCCGTGCCGGCAGGCGATGCATTTTCCGCAAGCGAGATAGGGATTGATGATGACGGGCTCGCCCACGGCAAGGTCGACATCTTCGCCGGTCTCGACGACGGTGCCCGACACTTCATGGCCCATGATGCGGGGATAGGCAAGGAACGGGTGCTTGCCTTCGAAGATGTGGTAGTCGGTGCCGCAGATGCCGACATGGCTGACGGCGACCAGCGCCCAGCCGGCAGGCGGCGCTCCTGGCGCCGGCCGGTCTTCCAGGACAAGCTCGCCGGGCGAGCGGCAGACAACAGCTTTCATTCGGCAATTCCAGTGTTTCTCAAAAAAGGCGCCGGTCCGTTGTTAAGCAGGCCGGCGCAGAAGGTCAGGGAGAATTACTTGCCGCGACGGCGCAGCCCGTCGAAATAGACGATGATTATGATCAGCGCGCCGGTGATGATGCGCTGCCAGAACGAGTTGACGTTGAGCAGATTGGCGCCGTTGTTGATGGTGGCCAGGATGAAGGCGCCGAGCAGTGGGCCATGCACCGAGCCGACGGCGCCGAACAGCGAGGTGCCGCCGATCACCGATGAGGCGATCGCCTGCAACTCCCAACCTTCGGCCTGGGTCGGGTTGCCGATGCCGATGCGCGCCGCCAGCAGCACGCCGACGAAGGCCGCGCATAGGCCCGACAGCGTGTAGGCCATGTAGATGGTGCGCTGGACATTGACGCCCGAGAGGCGCGAGGCCTCGGCATTGGATCCCACAGAGAAGAGATAGCGGCCCCAGCGGCTGTGGTGCAGGAAGATGTAGGCCGGGATACCGACCAGGATCACCATCCAGAACAGATTGGGGATGCCGACAAAGGAACTGCGCGAGAACGCGGTGAAGCTGTCGCTGTTGATGTTGATCGAGTTGCCGTTGGTCATCAACAGGCCGATGCCGCGCAACGAGGTCAGCGTCGCCAGCGTGATGATGAAGGGCGGCAGGCCCATCTTGACGATGCCGAAGCCATGGAACAGGCCGATGGCAACACCGACCAGCAGCGTCACCAGAATGGCGACCCAGATCGGGAAGCCGGCATTAATCATCATGGCGACAATGACGGTGGCGAAGCCGACCACGGCGCCGACCGAGAGGTCAATGCCGCCGGTGATGATGACGAAGGTCTGGCCGACCGCCATGATGGCGATCATCGAGCCCTGCCGCAAAAGATTGGCGATGTTGTTGGAGGAGGCGAAGCTCGGCGTCGCCACCGACAGCACGATCCAGAGCAGAACCAGCAACGCCAGAAGCGTCAGCCCGAACAGGACGTTGTAGTTCCGTTTCGGTTTTTCGATCGCGACGGTTTCGATGCTCATGGTTCCTCCCGTTTCTTGTTTTGTCAGCCGATCGCCTGCGTCAGCACGTCTTCGTGGCTGGCGGCGCGAAAGCCATGGCTGGCGACCAGTTTGCCGCGCCGGAACACGTGCAGCGTATCGGCGAGCTCATAAACCTCGGGCAGATAGGACGAGATCAGGATGATGCCGGCGCCCTTGGACAACAGTTCCCCGAACAGGCGGTAGATCTCGGCCTTGGTACCGACATCGACGCCGACCGTAGGCTCGTCGAAGATGAACAGCTTAGCGCCGTGCGCCAGCCATTTGCCGATGACGATCTTCTGCTGGTTGCCGCCGGACAGGCTGGAGGCCAGGGCGCCGCGTGTTTGCGTTTTGATGCGGAGGCCGGCGATCTGGCGATCGGCTTCAGCCTTTTCCTTCGTGTTCGAAATCAGCAGGTTGTTGGAGATGCGCTTGTAGATCGGCAGGTTGAGGTTGAGGCCGACCGGCAGGTTCAGGCACAGGCCCTGGTCGCGGCGGCTTTCCGGCGCCAGCGCCATGCCGAGCTTGATCGCGTCGTGCTCGGAATTGATCAGCACCGGTTTGCCTTGCCAGCGGATCTGGCCGGCCGACTTCTTGTGGCGGCCATAAAGCGTGGTGACAAACTCGCTGCGGCCGGCGCCGATCAGGCCATAGAGCCCGACGATCTCGCCGGCACGCACTGTCATCGAGACGTCTTCGAAGCCCTTGCCCGACAGGTTTTTCGCTTCAACGATCACGGCACCGGGGGTGAAATGCTCCTTGTGGTAGACTTGCTCGATCGAGCGATTGATCATCATCTTGACCAGCTCGGCGTCATTGGTCTCGGCAATGTTGCGGGTGCCGACCAGCGTGCCGTCGCGCAGCACCGAGACGCGATCGGCGAGTTCGAACACCTCTTCCATGCGATGGCTGATGTAGATGATGGTGACGCCTTCGCCCTTGAGCCTGCGGATCAGCGTGAACAGCTGGTCGGCTTCCTTGCGGGTGAGATAGGCGGTCGGCTCGTCGAAAATCAGGAACTTGGTGCCGCGCACGGTGGCGCGGGCGGCGGCGATCAGCTGCTGCTGGCCGATGGTGAGGTCACCCAGCATGACATGCGCCGGCAGATCGAAGCCGAGACCGTCGATGATCTTCTGCGCTTCCTTCACCATGGCGCGCTGCTGCAGGATGCCGAAGCGCGAATTCTCCTCGCCGAGGAACATGTTGGCGGCGACGGTGAGATGGCGGCAGAGCACGACCTCCTGATGCACGGCGTTGATGCCCAGCGCCATCGCCTCGTGTGGGGTTGCCAGCGCTGCCGGCTTGCCCTCCCAGATGACATCGCCGGAGGTGCGCGGCATGACGCCGGTCAGAAGCTTGATCAAGGTGGATTTGCCGGCGCCGTTCTCGCCGACGATGGCGTGGATCTCACCTGCCTTGAAGGCAAGGTGAACGGGCTTCAGCGCATGCGTGCCGGGATAGCGTTTTTCCAGCCCGTGCAGTTCGAGGATCGTCCTGCCGGGCGCTAGCGTTGGGGCCGGGTGCAGTTCCTGCGCCGTGGGCGTCATGACAATCCTCCCAGATTGGCCTTACGATTGGCACGTCGCGATGCAGTCAAGCCGCATCGTCGAGGTGATTCAAGCCTGTGGATATTCAAGCTTGTATCCGGTGTTTCCGGGGCGCGAGGCCCCGGAAAGGATTTTTGGTTGACGGGCTCAGAGCTTCGGGTTGAGCAGGGCGTCGATCTTGGGGTCTTTCATGTTTGCCTTGGTCACCAGGTTGGCGCCGGTGTCGACATTGGCCTCGACCTTCTCGCCCTTCGAGGCGGCGAGCGCGGTCTTGATGCCGTCATAGCCCATCCGGTACGGATCCTGGACGACGAGCGCGGAAATGACGCCGTCATTGAGGAACTTGATCAGCTTCTCGTCGCTGTCAAAGCCGACCAGCGCCAGCTTGCCGCCAAGGTTATTCTCGGCGACAGCCTGACCGACGCCCTGCGCCATGATCAGGTTGGACGCGAAGATGCCCTTGAGGTTCGGGTTGGCGGTGATCAGGTCGGTGGCGATGTTGAGACCGGTCGTTGCCTGCCCGTCGGCATATTTGTCGGCGACGAGCTTGAGCCCCGGATATTTCGCGGCCAGCTGCTCGGTGAAGCCCTGCTTACGCTGCTCCAGCGAACCGGCGCCCGGCGCGTTGGTGATCAGGGCGACGTCGCCCTCGATCTTGCCGCCATTGGCTTCGCCGATGGCTGCTGCAAGACCGTCAGCGGCGACGCGTCCGCCCTGCACATTGTCGGTGGTCAGGAACGAGGTGAACGCCTTGGAGTCGGCGCCGGAGTCGATGCCGATGACCTTGACCTTGCTGGCCGCTTCATCGATCGGCTTGCCGAGCGCCTTGAATTCGGTCGGCGCGATGACGATCGCGGCCGGGTTGCCGGCGACGGCATTCTCGAGGATCGAGACCTGGCCGTTGACGTCGGTTTCAGCCTGGGCGCCGAGTTCGGGTACGTTGACGCCGAGATCCTTGCCGGCCTTGCGGGCGCCGGCCAGGACGATCTGCCAGTAGAAGGACGTGGTGTCCTTGACGATGATCGGAATGGTCACTTCCGCCGCCGAAGCCGGCGCCGTGTGCAGCGTGCCGGCAAGCATCGAGGCGGCAGCTAGTGCCATCAGTGAGCGGCGGTTGAGAATGCTGGTCACGAATTTCATTAGGAATCCTCCCTAGATCGCCCGGTGAAGGTTACGGAAGCTCCATTTGGATAGGCGCGGCCCAAACAGAACTTTATCAATAAAAAACAGTTGCCGCTTTTGATAGTGCATCGGTCCGGCCGACGCAAGCGGTGTTTCATATCGGCCTGCGCATGGCTTGGCGGGGAAACCTCCCTGCCGATCCTCAGTGCCACGTCCAGACGCTCCCGATCCTCCTTGATCATCATGGAATATTAATTCCACCGTCGAGTCAATATGGAATATTCATTCCTTCTTGAGAACCGTGATCGTGGCGTTTCGTCAGCCGAGCTCCTGCACGATGGTGTAGGGAGCGTAGCGGGCGAATTCCGCTTGCGGCACCTGGATGTCGAACAGGTCGAGGTTGCGCGTCAGGTTGGCGGGCTTGGCCGTTCCGGTCAGCACGCTGGCCACGACAGGCTCCTGCAGCGGAAACTGCAATGCAGCCGCCGCCAGCGGATATCCGCCCTCATCAGCGATTTTCTCCATCGCGCCTACACGCTCGAGTATGTCCTGCGTCGCCGGCAGATAGTCGAAATGCGCACCGTGCACCGGTCCGGTCGCCAGGATGCCGGAGTTGAAGACGCCGCCGATGATCAGCGAAGTCTGTCGCTCACGACACAGCGGCAGCAACTCGGCTTCAGCCGAGCGGTCGAGCAGCGAATAGCGGCTGGCCAGCAGGATGCAGTCGAGCGGTGCTTCGCGCAGCACGTCGAGGCAGATCTGCACCTCGTTGACGCCGAGCCCATAGGCGGAAATTACACCCGACGTTTTAAGCTCGTCCAGCGCCTTCAAGCCGCCGTCCATCAGCTGGCGAAAGTGCAGCTTCGTCTTCTCGACGCCATGTGTGTAGGTGCCGATGTCGTGCACAAACAGGATGTCTATCCGGTTCAGCCCGAGCCGGGCATAGGAGAACTCGACCGAGCGCATGATGCCGTCATACGAGTAGTCGTAGTCGAGCGCGAAAGGCAGCGGGTCGACATAGGAATGATCGGGAACCTGGTCTTCCGGCACCGGGCGGAACAGGCGGCCGACCTTGGTCGACAGCACATAGGAATCCCTCGGCTTGTAGCGCAGGAAATCGCCGGTCCGCCGCTCCGACAGGCCGAAGCCATAGAAGGGCGCGGTGTCGAAATAGCGCAGGCCGGCATCCCAGGCTGTCTGCAGCGTCTCCATCGCCGCTTCGCGCGGACAGGCCCGGTAGAGCCCGCCGATCGCCGCTCCGCCGAAGCTTATCTCAGTGACCTCGAGCGCAGTCGTGCCGATGCGGCGTTTGTCCATCCAAAGCCTCCCCTTGTGGGCAGTCGTTGCAGCCCGCTTTTTTCGTCGGTGGTTAGAGCGTCGCGCCGAGGTGCCACGGCACGAACTCGTTGTCGCCGTAGCCGAACGCCTCGCTCTTGGTCTTGCGGCCCGATGCCGTCTCGACGATGAGTTCGAAGAGTTCCCGGCCCATGCCGGCGATGGTCTTCTCACCCGAAGCGATGACGCCGCAATTGACGTCCATGTCCTCTTCCATCTGGTGGTACATGGTCGAGTTGGTGGCGACCTTGATCGACGGCGTGGGCCGGCAGCCGAAGCAGGAGCCGCGGCCGGTGGTGAAGACGATGATGTTGGCGCCGCCCGCCACCTGACCGGTCGCCGAGACCGGGTCGTAACCGGGCGTGTCCATGAACACTAGGCCACTGCCGGTGACCTTTTCGGCATAACCGAAGACGCCGTTGAGCGGAGTCTGGCCGCCTTTGGCCACGGCGCCCAGCGACTTTTCCAGGATGGTGGTCAGGCCGCCGCGCTTGTTGCCGGGCGAGGGGTTGTTGTCGATCGAGGCGCCGTGCTTGGCGACATGGTCTTCCCACCATTTGACGAAACCGTCGAGTTTCTTGGCGATCTCCGGCGTTGCCGCGCGATAGGCGAGCAGATGTTCGGCGCCATAGATCTCCGTCGTCTCCGACAGGATGCCGATGCCGCCGACGCCGGCCAGGATGTCGACCGCCGCTCCCAGCGCCGGATTGGCAGTGATGCCCGACATGCCGTCGGAACCGCCGCATTGCAGGCCGACGACGATCTCCGAGACCGGGATCGGCTCGCGCTGATACTGGCCGACTTCCTCGGCGATTTCGGCGAGCACGCCCATCGCCTTTGCGACCGATTTGCGCGAACCGCCGGCGTCCTGGATATTGAAATGGCGTTTTCCCGCCGCCGCACCCTTCTGGCCGTAAAGGGTGAGCTGGTTGACCTCGCAGCCGAGGCCGACCATCAGCGCGCCGCCGAAATTCGGGTGGCGGGTGTAACCGGCGAGCGTGCGGTGCAGTACCATCATGCCGTCGCCGGTGCCGCTCATGCCGCAGCCCTGGCCATGGACGATCGGGACGAAGCCGTCGATCCCCGGATATTTCGGCAACAGCACGCGGTTGGCCTCGTCGGCAATGGCGTGGCAGACGGTGGCCGAGCAATTGACGCTGGCGATGATGCCGATGAAGTTGCGCGTGCCGGCACGGCCATCGGCGCGACGATAGCCCATGAATGTCCGGGCGCGGTCGGCTTCGGTGGCATGCTCCGCTTCGCTCGGCGGCACGACCGGCAGACGGCCGGACTCGAAGACCAGATTGTGCGAATGGACGTGGTCGCCGGGCGCGATGTCCTGGGTGGCGCGGCCGATGGCCTGGGCATACTTGACCACCGCCTCGCCGACGGCGATAGGCTTGATCGCCACCTTGTGGCCGGGCTCGATCAAGGCCGTGGCGACGGCGCCGCCGGGCAGAGGGGTGCCGATCTCGATGCGGCCATTGGCGACCGCGACATTGTCGGCGGGGGACAGAAGAATGCTGTTCGAGGCGTTCACGGGCAGTTTCCTGGGTCTGTTCCTGGGGATGCGCGGATTGACACGCGTCTGTTTACATATAATGTCTTTTATCGTGAAAAAACATTTGTGCGTCAATTGTTTTTTCAGGAGGAGACCATGCGTCCGATGGACGCTTGGCTTGTGGGGAGCGGCGTCTGACACGCAGAGCGTTTTGCTTTGCCGGGTCAGCGCCAGGACATATGTGATATCGCGCTTCAAGCCAGCCACAGCAAGCGCCGGCGCGCAACGGGGCAGGGATGTCGAAGAGCAACAACGTCTACAAGGACGCTTACAACAGGGGTCTGCGGCTGCTCGATGAGACGCAGAGCCTGCCGTCGGAGCCGGAGCTGGGCACTTTGCTTGGCGTCAGCCGTACCACCGTGCGCACCATTCTGGCGCGCATGGAAGAGACCGGGCTGATCGCGTGGAACAAACGCAGCAAGACAGTGCTCAGGGCGCCGAAGCCGGATGATTTCTTCCCCGAGGAGGAGACAGACACACTGGCCCAGATCATCGAGCGGTCGTTTATGCGCAGGTTGCTGGCCGGCGGCGCCGAGGCCGGCATGCAGATCAACGAGCTCGAACTGGCGCGCGAGATCGGCGTCGGCACCACCAGCGTGCGCGAGTTCCTGATCCGCTTCTCCCGCTTCGGCCTGATCGAGAAGCGGCGCAACAGCCACTGGGTGCTGAAAGGATTTACCCGTGCCTTTGCGCTCGAACTCACTGAAATCCGCGAAATGTTCGAGATACGCTCGGCGGCGGCCTTTGCCGCCTTGCCTGGGGATAGTCCGGTCTGGGCGGATCTCGACCGGCTGGAAGACGAGCACCGGCTTCTGGCCAGCGAAATCGCCATCCGCTTCAACGAATTCTCGGAGCTAGACGAGCGCTTCCACCGGCTGATCCACCGGGCGTCGCACAACCGCTTCATCGTCGATTTCTACGACGTCATCGCCATGATCTTTCACTACCACTACCAGTGGAACAAGGCGCAGGAGCGCGAACGCAACGAAGTCGCGGTTGGCGAGCATCTCGCCTACATCGCGGCGCTGAAATCGCGCGATCTCGGCAAGGTCGACGCCGCCTGCCGCAAGCATCTGAAGTCGGCACGCCACACGCTGTTGACGTCGATCCCGGAAATCGGCGGCCGCCCGGCTTCCTGAGCGCGACGTCCGAAGGGACGTTATGCGCACAAGATCTCTGCCTCATGCGTTATCCCAAACCGCTGCGCACTTTTGTGCGACATGGATCGAACGCGCCGCGTTGCCGCAGCGATGATTTGGCGATTTTCCGCCGACATGCCGCGTGCTAGATATCCACGCGTTGCTGCGTGAAGAGGCAGGTCTTTGGACTTCCGGCGTAAGAGATGGAGCATGACGGCCGCCTTTGTCGCGGCCTGTGTGCTGCTGCTCCAGTCGACGCTCGGCGTGTTTGCCTTCGGCATTGCGCCGGATGCCTCGCAACTCGACGCTTTCGGCAATGTCATCTGCAGCCATGAGGGAGCGGTCAAGCTTCCCGGCGGCGATCCGCACCAGCAGCATATGCCGGCGTGCTGCATGCTCGGCTGCAGCATGGCCTCCGTCGCCTATGCGCCGCCGGCAGGCGTCGGCCTGGCGCCGGTCAGCCAGTACTTGGAAACAGTCGCTTTTGCCCCGCCGGCAGTCAGGCATCCCGACGTCACGCGCGAGCGCTCTCCGGCCAATCCGCGCGCGCCGCCGCTTGCGGGCTGAAAACCGCCGCTCGCTTTGCGTAACCTGCGCAGGCGATAATCATCCAATGACAAACACGTTCGCAGCCCGACAACGGCGCGACCTTATATTCATGGAGCCTACCCATGTTCCGTTTTCTTCGTGCCGGCGCGTTGCACCGCAGCACCCGTTTATTCAGCACTATCGAGCAGCGTCTCGGCAGCGCCCTGTTCGCCTTTGCACTGTTGTTCGTCGGCTCCCATTCCGTCCTTGCGCATGAATTCAAGGCCGGTGACATCGAGATCGAGCATCCCTGGTCGCGCGCCACGCCGGCCGGCGCCAAGGTTGCCGGCGGCTATTTCACCATCGTCAACAAGGGCAGCGCGCCAGACCGGCTGCTATCGATTTCCTCCGACATTTCGGGCAAGGCCGAACTGCATGAAATGGGGGTGAAGGATGGCGTCATGACCATGCGCCCGGTCAGTGCTGGCCTGGATATCCCGGCGGGCGGCAAGGTCACGCTGGGTCCCGGCGCCTATCACGTGATGTTCATGGATCTGAAGCAGCCCCCTAAAGAAGGCCAGATGTTTGCCGCTACGCTGACTTTCGAGAGGGCCGGAACCGTGACCGTCGAGTTTGCCGTGCAAGCCATAGGCAGCGCGCCACCCCTGGAAGACAACGACTGACCAATTATTGCCAATCAATTTTTTCGAGAGGGACCCATCATGAACAAGCATCATTTGCCGGCCGCTGCATTCCTCGTCCTGGGGACAAGCGCTGCCTTCGGCCATATCACGCTCGAAACCCAGGAAGCGCCGGTCGGTTCGACCTACAAGGCCGTGCTGCGGGTGCCGCATGGCTGCGACGGCAAGGCGACGATTGCCGTGCGCGTGCAGATCCCGGAAGGGGTGATCGGAGTGAAGCCGATGCCCAAGCCCGGCTGGACGCTGCAGGTCAAGAAAGGCAAGTACGAGAAATCCTACCAGCTCTATGGCGAGGCGGTGACCTCGGGCGTCAAGGAAGTCGACTGGAGCGGCGGCAGCCTGCCGGATGAATTTTATGACGAGTTCGTCTTCCGCGGCACGTTGGCCGCCGATCTGCCGGCCGGGCAAAAACTCTATTTTCCGGTGGTGCAGGAATGCGATGGCGCCACCACGCGTTGGATAGAGATTCCGGCGGCTGGTCAGGATGAGGATGCGCTGGAAGATCCGGCGCCCGGCCTCAACCTGCTGCCCAAGAAATGATGCATTGGCGGCGCGCTGCCTCGAAGCGGCGCGCCACTGTTTTGGTGGATGGCATGAACGTGGCCTGTTTTCAGCGGATAGAACGGACAGCCGGCAGGTGCTTCGGCCTGCTGGCCGCGATCCTGCTGCTTGCCGTCCTTGCCACGCCAAACCAGGCCTTTGCCCATGCGGCGCTGATCAAGGCCGAGCCTGCCGACGGCGCGGTTCTGGAGCGAGCGCCGACGCAATTTTCGCTGACCTTCAGCGAGCCTGTGTCGCCGCTGGTGCTGACCTTGGTGCGGCCCGACGGTACGCCTGTCGCTTTGACCTCGTTTCGGTTGAGCGACCAAACGGTTGAGATCGACAATCCACAAAAGCTCGGGCCGGGCACCCATGTCTTGAGCTGGCGGGTGATTTCCGCCGATGGCCATCCGGTCGGCGGCTCGGTGCTGTTTTCCGTTGGCGCGCCAAGTGCGGCGCCGGCGGTGGGGGAAGCTGTCGATATAGATTTGCGGTCAGCGATCTGGACCGGCAAGGTTCTTCTCTACATCGGGCTTTTCCTCGGCATTGGCGGCGCCTTCGCGCTGACATGGCTGGCGCAAGGCCAGCGCTCAGGCCAGCGCTTCGTCATTGCCGCCATCCTGTGCGGGCTGGTCGCAGCACCCCTGTCGCTCGGGTTCCAGGGGCTGGACGCGCTGGGCGCGCCACTCGCCCGGCTGGCGCAACCGGTGGTCTGGCGGACGGCGCTTGGCACCAGCTTCGGCTGGACGGTGCTGATTTCGCTGGCGGCGCTCGGGCTTGGCCTGCTGTCGTTGGTCGGATCGCGTGCTGGCGCCAGGCCGTTGGCGCTCGCCGGGCTGGCCGGTGTGGGTGCAGCCCTTGCCGCCAGCGGCCATGCCAGTGCAGCCGAACCGCAATGGCTGACGCGGCCTATGGTGTTCCTGCATGGCGCCGGCATCGCTTTCTGGGCTGGAGCATTGCTGCCGCTCGGCCTGGCGTTGAGCAGCCAATCGGTGGAAGCCGGGGCGTTCCTGCGGCGGTTTTCGCGCGCGATCATGCCCGTGGTGGTAGTGCTTGCCGCCGCCGGTGTGGTGCTCGCCATCATCCAGGTGCAGACACCGGCGGCACTGGTCAACACCGCCTATGGCCGGCTGCTGCTGATCAAGCTGGCGCTGCTGGTGTTTCTGTTCACGCTGGCGGCGGTCAATCGATGGCGGCTCACCGCCTTGGCCGAGGCCGGAGCGACGGAAGTGCGGCGACGGCTTAGCCGCTCGATCTCAGTCGAAATGCTGATCGTGCTCCTGATCTTCGGCGTTGCCGCCGGCTGGCGCTTCACGCCGCCGCCACGGGCCCTGGCAATCGCCGCGGCACAACCGACGTCGACCCATATCCACACTATGAAGGCGATGGCCGACATCGACATCACGCCCGGCCATACCGGGGAGGTCACCGCCTCCATCGTCATCATGGATGGCGATTTCGGCCCGCTCGACGCCAAGGAAGTGACGCTGGTGCTGTCCAAGCCCGATTCGGGGATCGAGCCGATCAAGCGTCCGGCGACCAAGCCAGGCGACGGCACCTGGCGCGTCGATAATCTCGTCATTCCGATTCCAGGCCGCTGGACGGCGCGGCTCGATATTCTGGTTTCGGATTTCGAAGTGGTAAAGATCGAAGCGCCGATCGATATCCGCGCCGAGTGATATTCAGCCCGCCTGCGAAGGGCGCTCAGCCGAGTTCCTGGGCTAACCCGATGAGATGCCCTTCCGGCCCGCGGATGTAGCAGAGCCGATACACCTCCTGGTAACGGACGACTTCACCGGCCAGCTGCGCGCCACGCTTGCGGAGCCTTTCCAGCGTGTCGTCGATGTCGTCCACGGTAAACATGACGCGCAGGTAGCCCAGGGCGTTGACCGGGGCGTTGCGGTGATCGGCGACGACAGTCGGCGTGAGGAAGCGGGAGAGCTCGAGCCGGCTATAGCCATCCGGTGAGCGCATCATGGCAATCTCGACGTGCTGATCGCCGAGCCCGGTGACACGTCCGGCCCACTCGCCTTCGATCGTCGCCCGCCCTTCCAGTTCGAGGCCGAGCTCGCAAAAGAAAGCAATCGTCTCGTCGAGGTCATCGACGACGATTCCGACATTGTCCATCCGTTTGACTGCCATATGTCCAACCTAACGTCATATGTTCGATCGGCAAGGCGTCGCCTGGTCACCAACTGACCCTTCCTGACTCGGTCTGACACAACGCAGACGCAACACAATTCGGCGAGGCGGTTGACGTGGCGCGAAAGGCCCGTCAATCATCTCGCCGAAAAATGGGCATCCCGAAAAACGCGGCCTCAACAAAATCCGAAAGCAGGGAAGAAACGATGGAAAAAGCCGAAATCGGCCTGATCGGCCTTGGCACAATGGGCTCCAACCTCGCGCTCAACATTGCCGAGCACGGGCACCGCATCGCCGTCTTCAACCGCACCAAGGCGCGCACCGATGCCTTCCTCGAAGGCGCCGGTTCGCTCAGGGACATGGTGGTGCCCTGCTACAGCCTGGAGGAACTGGCAGCTGCGATCAAGCCGCCGCGCCCGGTCATCATCATGGTGCTGGCCGGCAAGCCGGTCGACGAACAGATCGAAGCGCTGCGCGGCGTGTTGTCTGACAACGATATCGTCATCGATGCCGGCAACGCCAATTTCCGCGATACGATGCGGCGCTTTTCGGAACTGTCGGGCTCGGGTCTCACCTTCATCGGCATGGGCGTATCGGGCGGCGAGGAAGGCGCGCGCCATGGACCGTCGATCATGGTCGGCGGCACCGAAGACTCCTGGAAGCGCGTCGAACGCGTGCTGACCGCGATCTCGGCTAAGTTCAAGGATGAACCGTGCGCTGCCTGGCTTGGCACAGACGGCGCCGGGCATTTCGTGAAAACCATCCACAACGGCATCGAATATGCCGACATGCAGATGATCGCCGAGATCTACGGCATCCTGCGTGACGGTCTCGGCATGGGGCCGAAGGAGATCGGCAAGGTCTTCGAGGACTGGAACAAGGGCCGGCTCGATTCGTATCTGATCGAGATCACCGCCAAGGTGCTGGCCGCCGACGATGCAAAGACCGGCAAGCCGGTGGTCGACATCATCCTCGACCGTGCCGGCCAGAAGGGCACCGGCAAATGGTCTGTCATCGAGGCGCAGCAGCTCGGCATTCCGGCGACGGCCATCGAGGCGGCGGTGGCGGCCCGCGTGCTGTCCTCGATCAAGGATGAGCGGCAGGCGGCCGAAAAAGCCTATGGCAATATCGGCGTCATCAAGATCTCCGGCGACAAGGCGGCACTTCTGAAAGACCTGGAGCTGGCGCTGCTCGCCGGCAAGATCGCCGCCTATGCACAAGGTTTCGCGGTGATGAGCGCCGCCTCGAAGGAGTTCAACTGGAACTTGCCGATGCCGACCATCGCCAAGATCTGGCGTGCCGGCTGTATCATCCGCTCGCAGATGCTCGACACCATGGCGGAAGCCTTCGGCTCGGGCGGCGCGTCCACCAACCTTTTGATGGCGCCGGCTTTCACCACCATGATGCAGGAGGCGCATCCGTCGCTCCGGCGCATCGTCGCAAGAGCGTCGGAGGCCGGTTCGCCCGTGCCGGCGCTGGCGTCGGCGCTTGCCTATTTCGACAGCTACCGCCAGGGCCGCGGCACCTCGAACCTGATCCAGGCGCAGCGCGATTTCTTCGGCGCGCATGGTTTCGAGCGCATCGGCGAGCAGGGGGCTTTCCATGGCCCATGGGGCAGCGGCGCTGCCGGCTAGGGTCAGGTGAGGCGGCCTCTCCGGTCGTGCCAGTCAGCCCTGATACGCGACGACGTCGCCTGGCTTGACCACAGTCTGCAAAGAGCCAGGTGCCGCGCCGCCTATCCAGCCCAGCACGGCGCGGGCAAGCTCGGTGCCGGCGAGGCGGAAGTCTTCGTTGACGATCAGCAACTCCCGGCGGAACAGATGCAGCAGTTCCGACGATTGCTTGGACACGACATCGACGTCGCGGCCGAGTTTCAGGCCGGCATCCTCGATGCCGGCGACGATGGCCAGCGTTGCTGCGGCGGCGCTGCTGACGAAACCGTCCGGCCTGACGTCGCGGCGCATCAACTGCGCGGTCCGCGTCCTGATCTGATCGATCGACTGGTCGATCGAAACAGCGTTGAACGGCACTTCGCTGGCGTCGACCTCGCTCAGTGCGTCGGCAAAGCCATTGACCGTGTGGTCGTAATAGGTGAGCCCGACCGGCGGCGCTACCAGCGCCAGCCGGCGCCGGCCGACGCTGGCCAGATGGCGCACCGCTTCGGCGGCGAAGGCGTAATTGTCGAAGTCGTGATAGGGGTGGACAAGCCCCATATCGGTGCGGCCATGCGTGGCAAAGGGTATGCCACGCTCCAGCATGTAGCGGGCGCGCGGGTCGTTGGGCTGCGTGCGTGAGATAATGACGCCATCGGCCGAGCCGGACTCGACCAGATACTTTACCGGGTCCAGCGGATCCTGCGAGCGCGAGTAGGGCGTGACGATCAGGTGATAGGGTGTGTCGGCAATGACCTCCGAGACGCCGTAGATGATGTCCGAGACAAAGCTCATGATCTCGCGCTCGGTATTGAGCACGAGGCTGATAACATTGGTCTTGCCAGTCCGCAGGCGCACGCCGGCGCGGTTCGGCCGGTAGCCGATCTGCCTGGCGACGAGTTGAACCCGCCGCCTGGTCTCGGCGCCGATCTCGGGTGCATCCTTGAGCGCGCGCGAGACGGTGGTGACGCCGAGCCCGGTCATGAAGGCAAGCGTTTTCAGCGTCGGCCGCTCATGCGCCGACGCCTCGTCGTCCTTCTCCGTCTGGTCCCTGTCCATTCGTCCCGCCCCGTCAGGCGCATAGCAGCCGCCGGACCAGCCGACAATCGCTTCGATGACGATGTGGCACGGTTCTTCGCCGTCAGGCCTCAATATACTGAAACGTTACAGATTTCCAACATCGCAGCGAGTGGGTCTCTCAAGCCATGGTTTTGGCAGGGTTTTGGCGGCCAGAAACGTTGCGCGAGAATCAGGTTCGAGACGTTTTTCTTGCGCTGCAGCATGATTTTGCAGCGCAGCACCCGGTTTTGCGCGGAGTTTGCCGGTTTGCACGCAACGAATTTGTTCGCGCCTCGAAAAAACATTCGAGCGCGTTTATCTCAGGGGTTGCACGCACCGCATAATTGCCGTATCGAAAATCTGTAACGTTTCAGATTCTGGGAGGAACCGAAATGCGCTATAGACTTTTGACCGCTGCCCTTGCCGCGACGGCCGCGCTTCAGCTTGCCGGCCCGGCGGCCGCCACCGACCTGGAAGTGACCCATTGGTGGACGTCCGGCGGCGAGGCGGCGGCGGTTGCGGAATTCGCGAAGGCTTTTGACGCGACCGGCAATCACTGGGTCGACGGCGCCATTGCCGGATCCGGCGGCACGGCACGGCCGATCATGATCAGCCGCATCACCGGCGGCGATCCGATGGGCGCCACCCAGTTCAATCACGGCCGGCAGGCCGAAGAACTGGTGCAGGCCGGCCTGATGCGCGACCTCACCGATGTCGCCACCAAGGGCAAGTGGACGGAAATCGTGCGGCCGAAGAGCCTGCTCGACAGCTGCACCATCGACGGCAAGATCTATTGCGTGCCGGTCAATATCCACTCCTGGCAGTGGTTGTGGCTGTCGAACGAAGCCTTCGAGAAGGCCGGCGTGCCGCTGCCGAAGGACTGGAATGAATTCGTGGCGGCAGCGCCCGCCCTGGAAAAGGCGGGCATCATCCCGCTCGCTGTCGGCGGACAGGCCTGGCAATCTTCCGGCGCCTTCGACGTGCTGCTGGCGGCGGTCGGCGGCACCGACGCGTTCCTTAAGGTCTACAAGGACAAGGATGCCAAGTTCGCCGCCGGGCCCGAGATCGCCAAGGTCTTCAAGGCCGCCGACGATGCCCGCAAGATGGCGAAGAACACCAATGTGCAGGACTGGAACCAGGCAACCAATCTCGTCATCACCGGCAAGGCCGGTGGCCAGATCATGGGTGACTGGGCGCAAGGCGAGTTCCAGGTTGCCGGCAAGGTCGCCGGCAAGGACTATGCCTGCCTGCCGGGCCTCGGTCTGAACGAAGTGATCGCCACCGGCGGCGACGCCTTCTATTTCCCGCTGCTCAAGGACGCCGACAAGTCCAAGGCGCAGGAGGTGTTGGCAGAGACGCTGCTCGACCCCAAGACTCAGGTCGCCTTCAATCTCAAGAAGGGCTCGCTACCGGTGCGCGGCGACGTCGATCTCAACGCGGCCAATGACTGCATGAAGAAGGGTCTGGCGATCCTCGCCAAGGGCGCCGTCATTCCGTGGACTGACCAACTGCTTTCGCAGGATACCCAGAAGCAGAAGGAAGATCTCTTCGCCGAATTCTTCGCCAAGCCGGACCTGACCATCGAAGACGCGCAGAAGCGCTTCGCCGACCTCATCGCTTCGGCAGACTGACGTTGGAGGCAATACACCTCGCTCCCGGCCTTGCGAAAGCAGGGCCGGGATCGCACCGCCCTTACCCAGCCGGCTGACGAGATGAGCAAGAGCGAACGCCCCAACCCGCTGTTCCGCAACATCAATGCGAAGGTCGCCTCGATCCCGATGATCCTCACCGCGTCGGTGGTTTTCGTCGGCGGCACCGTCTGGACGGTGTTCTATTCCTTTACCAATTCGAAGCTGCTGCCACGGCTGAATTTCGCCGGGCTCGACCAGTATTACCGGCTGTGGGCGACGCCGCGCTGGCTGATCTCGATCGAGAACCTTTTGATCTACGGCGCGATCTCGCTCGTGTTCTCACTGGTCATCGGCTTCCTGCTTGCAGCGCTTCTCGACCAGAAGATCCGTTTCGAGGACACGTTCCGCACCATCTTCCTCTATCCGTTCGCGCTTTCCTTCATCGTCACCGGCCTGGTCTGGCAGTGGCTGCTCAATCCGGATTTCGGCATCCAGCATGTGGTGCGGGACCTCGGCTGGACGAGCTTCAACTTCGACCCGCTCTACAATTCCAGCATCGTCATCTACGGCATTTCGATTGCGGCGCTGTGGCAAGGCACCGGGCTCATCATGTGCTTGATGCTGGCCGGCCTGCGCGGCATCGACGAGGACATCTGGAAGGCGGCGCGGGTAGACGGGATCCCGATGTGGAAGACCTATCTGTTCATCGTCATCCCGATGATGCGGCCGGTTTTCATCACCACGCTGGTCATCATCGCGTCGGGGATCGTCAAGGTCTACGACCTCGTTGTCGCCCAGACCAGTGGCGGCCCCGGAATCGCCTCCGAAGTGCCTGCCAAATATGTCTATGACTACATGTTCTTCGCACAGAATCTTGGCCAGGGCTTCGCCGCCTCGACCATGATGCTGCTCTCGGTGGTGATCGTCGTCGTGCCGTGGGCCTACCTTGAATTCGGAGGCAGGAAGCGTGGCTGACCCGGCCGTCCCTTTGCCCGCCAGCGCGGGTGCCGCCGAGCGCGAAGCCTCGGGGCCGCGCGGGCCGAAGCCGCGGCATGTCTTCTCGCGCCGCAACATCTTCCTCTATGGCACGCTGATCGTGGTGGCAGTCTACTATCTGCTGCCGCTCTATGTGATGGTGGTCACGTCGCTCAAGGGCATGCCCGAGATACGGATGGGCAATATCTTCTCGCCGCCGCTCGAAATCACGTTCGAACCGTGGGTGAAGGCGTGGGCGACGGCCTGCACCGGCCTCAATTGCGACGGGCTTTCGCGCGGCTTCTGGAATTCGGTGCGCATCACGGTGCCGTCAGTGCTGCTGTCGATCGCGATCGCCTCGGTGAACGGCTATGCGCTCGCCAACTGGCGCTTCAAGGGCGCCGACACATTCTTCGTCATCCTGATCGTCGGCGCCTTCATCCCCTATCAGGTGATGATCTATCCGATCGTCATCATCCTGCGCGAGATCGGCCTCTACGGCAGCCTCAGCGGCCTGGTGATCGTCCATTCCATCTTCGGCATGCCGATCCTCACGCTTTTGTTCCGCAACTATTTTGCCTCGATGCCAGAAGAGCTGTTCAGGGCGGCACGGGTCGACGGCGCCGGCTTCTGGGGCATCTTCCTGCGGATCATGGCGCCGATGTCGCTGCCGATCTTCGTCGTCGCCATCATCCTGCAGGTCACCGGCATCTGGAACGACTTCCTGTTCGGCGTCGTCTACACCCGCCCCGACACCTATCCGATGACGGTGCAGCTCAACAACATCGTCAATTCGGTGCAAGGCGTGAAGGAGTACAACGTCAACATGGCCGCCACCATCCTGACCGGCCTTGTGCCACTCATCGTCTACTTCATTTCCGGCAAGCTTTTCGTGCGCGGCATCGCCGCCGGTGCGGTGAAAGGGTGATGGCGATGACGGCAGCCAACGGCACCAGCGTTTCGATCCAGGACCTGTCCCTGAACTTCGGCTCTGTATCGGTGCTGCAGACCCTCAATCTCGAGGTCGCAGAGGGCGAGTTCATCGTGCTGCTCGGTCCCTCGGGCTGCGGCAAGTCGACCTTGCTCAACTGCATCGCCGGGCTGCTCGATATTTCCGAAGGCCGCATCTTCATCAAGGGCAAGAACGTCACCTGGGAGGAGCCCAAGGATCGCGGCATCGGCATGGTGTTCCAGTCCTATGCGCTTTATCCGCAAATGACGGTGGAGAAGAACCTGTCGTTCGGCCTGCGCGTTGCCGGCGTGCCCAGGGATGAGATCGCCAAGCGCATCGCACGCGCCGCCGAGATCCTGCAGATCGAGCCGCTTTTGCAGCGCAAGCCCGCGGCCTTGTCCGGCGGCCAACGCCAGCGCGTGGCGATCGGGCGGGCGCTGGTGCGCGACGTCGATGTCTTCCTGTTCGACGAGCCACTATCCAATCTCGACGCCAAGCTGCGCTCGGAACTGCGCGTCGAAATCAAGCTTCTGCATCGCAAGCTGCAGAACACCATGATCTACGTCACCCACGACCAGATCGAGGCGATGACGCTGGCCGACCGTATCGCGGTCATGCGCGGCGGCGTCATCCAGCAGCTCGACGCGCCGCAGACGATCTACAACCGGCCGGTCAACCGTTTTGTCGCGGGCTTCCTCGGCTCGCCGGCGATGAATTTCCTCGAAGGGGAGCTGGAAGCCGGTGCTGCTCCGGCGTTCAGGACCGACGGTGTTTCGGTGCCGCTCGACCGCTATACCTTTGACGGCACGGAGCGCCCGGCCGGCGCTTGCGTGCTGGGCATCCGGCCTGAACACATCGCTTTCGGTGACGCTGCAAAGTCGATGCCGTTTTCCGCCGGCGGTTCGGTCGAGATCGTTGAGCCGATGGGTTCCGACACGCTGGTGTGGACCAAGCTTGCCGGCCGCAACTTCTCCTTCCGCGTCGAAGCGGAACGGACGCTGCGCAGCGGCGATCCGATCCAGTTCGGTTTCGATCCGGCGCGCGCCTCGCTGTTCGACGCTGCGACCGGCAATCGCCTGTGACCCTCTAGAATCATCCGCAAACCATCCTCCCAAGAACGACCGAAACGATCCCCCGAAAACATCCCCAAGCCTTAACCACCCAAGAAACGGACAGAGACGATGAACTGGTCATTCCAACTCTACAGCGCCCGCAATTTCCAGCCGTGGGACGGCATCCTGAAAATGCTCGGCAAGCTCGGCTACAAGGAAGTCGAAGGTTTCGGCGGCGTCTATGACGACCCCACGGCGTTCCGCGCCGAACTCGACAAGAACGGGCTTTCGATGCCGACCGGACATTTCTCGATCGATGCGCTGGAGAATGATTTCGACGGGGTACGCAAAACAGCCGACGCACTCGGCATCACGCTCGTCATCTGTCCCTATCTGCTGGCCGAGCAGCGGCCGGCCGACGCTGCCGGCTGGCGCGGCTTTGGCGAGCGTCTGGCCAAGGTCGGCGAGACCGCAAAAAAAGCCGGCTACGGCTTTGCCTGGCACAACCATGATTTCGAGTTCAAGACACTCGCCGACGGCTCGGTGCCGCAGGATCACATCCTGTCGGCTGCGCCCGACATCGGCTGGGAGATGGACGTCGCCTGGGTAGTCCGCGGTGGCGTTGATCCGCTGCCGTGGATCGAAAAGCACGGCAAGCGCATCAGCGCCGTCCATGTCAAGGACATGGCCAAGTCAGGCGAAGGCCTTGACGAGGACGGCTGGGCGGATGTCGGCCACGGCACCATCGACTGGGCCGGCCTGATCAAGACACTTCGGGCGAAGAGCGCGGCCAAATATTACGTCATGGAACAGGACAACCCCAACGATATCGAGCGCTTCGCCAGCCGCTCGCTCGCATCCGTCAAGGCTTACTAGGAACAATCATCATGGCAAAGAAACTGGGTATCGGCGTCATCGGCTGCGGCAACATCTCGAAAGCGTATTTCTCGCTGGCGCCGCTGTTTCGCGGCATTGAGATGCGCGCCTGCGCCGACATCAACATGGACGCGGCCAAGGCACGGGCGAAGGAGTTCAAGCTGCGCGCCGAGACCGTCGAAGAACTGCTCAAGGATGACGAGATCGACATCGTCGTCAACCTCACCATCCCGGCGGTGCACTACGGGGTGTCGAAGCAGATCCTCGATGCCGGCAAGCACGTCTATTCGGAAAAGCCGTTCGTGCTGTCGGTCAAGGAAGGCCTCGACCTCAAGAGCCGGGCCGAGAAGAAAGGGCTGCGCATCGGTTCGGCTCCGGACACTTTCCTCGGCGGCGCGCACCAGCTGGTGCGCAACCTCATCGACACCGGCGCGCTCGGCAAGATCACCAGCGGCACCTGTCATGTGATGGGCCACGGCATGGAGCACTGGCACCCCAATCCCGATTTCTTCTTCCAGCCGGGCGCCGGGCCGGTGCTCGACATCGGGCCCTACTACATCACCAACCTGATCCAGCTGATCGGGCCGGTGAAGCAGGTGGCGGCCTTCGCGACGACGCCTGCCAAGGAACGCACGATCTCGTCGAAACCGCGCGCGGGCGAAAAAATCCCGGTGAACACGCCGACGACGATCCACGGCCTGCTGGAGTTCGAGAACGGCGCCGTGATCACGCTCAACACCAGCTGGGACGTCTGGGCGCATGGTCACGCGCCGATGGAACTCTATGGCGAGACGGGCACGGTGTTCGTGCCGGATCCGAATTTCTTCGGTGGCGACGTGCGCATAACCAAGGCGGCAAAACCGGTGAAGAAACTGCCGAAATGGCAGCATCCGTTCGGCGTGCCCAACGAAATGCACGGCCAGGGCATGATGGCCAACTACCGCACCGCAGGCCTTGCCGACATGGCGCTGGCGATCGCCGAGGGCCGGCCGCATCGTTGCTCGATGGAGCTCGCGCTGCATGCCGTCGATGTCATGACCGGCCTGTTGCGGTCGGGCGAGACCGGCAAGTTCGTCGCCATGCAGACCAGCTGCGAGCGGCCGGCTGCACTCGGCGTCAAGGACGCAAAAGGACTGTTGGCGAAGCAGAAATGAGGTAGACGGGTGGCGGCGCGCGCGCGCCGACACCCATACAATCCAGGATCTGTACCCATGCGCTGGCAGCCGGCTGAACACCGCTATGAGAAAATGCTCTACAACAGATGTGGGCGATCCGGCCTGAAACTGCCGGCGATCTCGCTCGGCCTGTGGCACAATTTCGGCAACGACACGCCGCACAAGACCAAGCAGGCGATCGCGCGCAAGGCCTTCGATCTCGGCATCACCCATTTCGATCTCGCCAACAATTACGGCCCGCCGCCCGGCTCGGCCGAGATCGCCTTCGGCGAGATATTGCGCACCGACTTCGCCGGCTATCGGGACGAGCTGATCATCTCGACCAAGGCGGGCTATGAGATGTGGGCAGGGCCTTATGGCGAATGGGGCAGCCGCAAATATGTGCTGGCGAGCCTCGACCAGAGCCTGAAGCGGATGGGGCTCGACTATGTCGACATCTTCTATTCGCACCGCTTCGATCCGGATACGCCGCTTGAGGAAACGATGGGCGCTCTCGACCATGCGGTGCGTTCCGGCAAGGCGCTCTATGCCGGCATCTCGTCCTACAATTCGCAGCGCACGCGCGAGGCGGCCGACATATTGAAGCAGCTCGGTACGCCCTGCATCATCCATCAGCCGAGCTATTCGATGCTCAACCGCTGGGTCGAAGAGGACGGACTGCTCGATACGCTGGAAGGGCTCGGTGTCGGATCGATCGTGTTCTCGCCGCTGGCGCAAGGCATGCTGACCGACAAATATCTCGGCGGCATCCCCGAGGGTAGCCGCGCCAGCCAAGGCAAGTCGCTGCGGCCCGCCTTCATCAACGAAAAGACCATCGCTAACATCCAGGCGCTGAACGCGATCGCCGGCAAGCGTGGCCAGACGCTGGCGCAGATGGCGCTGGCCTGGGTGCTGCGCAAGGGCCGGGTCACCTCGGCGCTGATCGGCGCCAGCCGGCCCGAACAGGTCGAGGACTGCGTCGGCGCGCTCAAGGTGCTCGAGTTCAGCGATGCCGAGCTCGCCGAAATCGACACTTACGCACGCGAGTCCGACATCAATCTGTGGGCGGCGTCGGCCGAGCGCAAAGGCCCGCCGCGGAAGTAAGCGGAACAGCCGGCACCGGACATGAATCAAAACGGCGGGAAAGATCCCGCCGTTTTGCGTTTATCAAGCTTCGGGCCCGTTCAGGGCTTCTTGGCCGTGCCGAGACCGGCCTTGGGCGCCGCCGCGGCTGCGGGAGCCGGGGTCTTCATCTTGGCTTCGATCCAACCCGTATAGTTGGCCAATCGCGTGTAGATGCCATAGGCATTCTTGTGGCCGCAAGCGGCGGTGCCGTCGGACGGACCTTCGCCCCAGGAGACGACGCCGACCTGGACCGGACCGTTGGCGCCGGTCATGAACAGCGGACCGCCGCTGTCGCCGTTGCAGGCGTCGCGTTCGCCGCTGTCGGTGCCGGCGCAGATCATGTTCTTGGTCAGCGGATCCGACATATCGGCGGCGATCGCATTGGCGGCGGCATCGATGCCCTTTTCCGAATAACGCATCCGATGCGAGAGATCGCCAAGTGCCGCCTTCAGGTCATGCGCATAGATCGACTTGATGCCGCTGTTGCAGGCAGCGCTCGGCTCGAGATCGAGATCGGCCACCATCAGCGCGGTCGGGAAGGTGCCGTCCTGCATCTTGCCCCAGCCGATGACCGTGGTCTTGCCGCTGTCTGGCGTCGGCTCATTGGTGATCTTGATGACCGGCGCATCGGCGGGCTCCGCCAGCCGGAGCAGGCCGAGATCATTGTCCAGCGTCTGTTCGCTGTAGCCCTCGTTGACGATGACCTCGACCACCTTGTAGCGCTTGCCTTCGGTAAGATCGGTGGCGCCGGTCAGCACGGTCACCGTGTCGGGCGAAATCGGCCGGCCCTTGTCGTTGAGGCAGTGCGCCGCCGTCAGCACCCATTGCGGAGCAATCAGGCTGCCGCCGCAGAATTGCGCGTTCGGCTGCGAGGCCGGGCTGGGGTCCAGCCGGGCGCTGGTCAGCAGCGCCACCTGGAACGGATAGGCCCCTTTGTCGGCTTCCTTGCCGCCATAGACGCGGTCGGCCCCGTCGGGATTCTCGGCCTTGGCCTTGTCCCGGGATTCGGCGACGCGCTGCATCGGCGAGACCGCCGCTTCCGGCCTGGCGGCGTCGTCGGCTGCATAGAGCGCGTTGACGGCGGGGAAAGCGGCCGCGATGCCCAGCAGCGATGCAGCGGCAAGCGGCCTGAACCGATGGATAATGTTCACCTTGAAACCCTCCTGAGATGAAAAATGCCGAGCCATGCCGCCATGACGCATAACCAACAGAAGCGGTACCGGTACCTCGATCGCCTTCTGCCAGAACGAACGACATCCGCGCGGTCATAAAACCGAAATACGACTTTTGCTAATCGTGCCCCATCGGGCAGAGCCCACCCAAACCCTATAGCCCCCCACGGGCTACGTGGAAGCGATTTGTCATTGCCAATGTTGGATTATTTTAGGCAGTATATCGACGCGGGTGCGTTTGGCGGAGGGCTTTAACGAGGCCGCCCGGACCGATGATCCGATACGGGCGGGTAACCAAACTAATTTTTTAACTCCACCACGATCTCGACAATATTTCTGTATTTTGCTCCACTCCTTGCTGACTTTTGGGAGAGTCTCACCATGACGAAACTGACAAGCACTATCATTGCGTCCGCACTGCTATCCACCGCACTGTGGACGATGCCTGCCTTCGCCGCCGATCCCGGCTCAGCGAATGCCGGCAATGGCGAAAGCATGCGCGATCTCGGAACGGGCGACTACCAGCCCGGCCGTGCAAAGCCGATCGCGCCGCCGAAACTGACCGAAGATGAAGCCAGCCGGGCAGCGCCGCTGACCGACGAGGGCACGGCGGTCAAATCCTATGGCATCGTCGGACGTTCCGCCGATGGCAAGGACATCAAGATCGATGCCGGCGAGACGCTGAAGGACCTTGTCATCAAGGAACTGAATGCGCCCGCTAACGCACCAGCGGCCAACAAGACCGGGCTGACGGGCGGCGACGAAGCCGGCCGCCAGGTGTTCGGGGCCGACGACCGCGAGCAGATCAAGAACACCAAGACGTACCCGTTCACCGCGATCGGCTATATCGAAGGCAAAGCCAAGAGCGGTTACGGCAGCTGCTCGGGAACCCTGATCGGTCCGCGCACGGTGCTCACCGCGGCGCATTGCCTCTACAGCAATGAAGACAAGGCTTGGCTCGACGACGTCATCTTCGTGCCGTCGCTCAACGGCAACACCGCCGACGATGCACCGTTTGGCGCTTTCAGCTACGAGAGCGTCTATATCTTGCAGGGCTTCATCGACAATTATCAGGGTTACTACGGCTCGGTCATTCCGTGGGATCTCGGCATCATCACGCTGAAGCAGGATGTCGGCACCAATCTCGGCTGGCTGGGTTATGCCAACTATGAGAACCTCGGCGATTTCACCGCAAACATCGTTGGCTACCCCGGCGACAAGCCGATGGGAACGATGTGGAAGGCGACCTGCGAAGTGAAAGCCGAAAACGTCGGCGCGGAGTATTTCCAGTACGACTGCGACACCTATCCGGGATCGAGCGGCAGCTCGGTCTACGCCTATGATAATGGCGCCAAGCAGCGCATCGTCACCGGCGTGAACGTGGCCGAAAGCCCCAACGCCAACACTGCGGTGCGCCTGAACGCCGCCAACGTGGCGTGGATCAACAGCCTGTACAAATAAGGCTGAATGATCTTTCGCCGGCAAACAGCGGCGATAACCAGCACTACCAAACCGGCGGCGGGACGTTCCTGCCGCCGGTTTTTTTTGTATCGAAACACCTCTCTTGCACTGTGTTGCAGCGGTGCTTACGCTAGGCGATCCAAGGGGTTGGGTAAGATGGCGCGGGCAAGAATGATCTTCGGGGTCAAAGCGATGGCGGCTGCATCCATGCTGGCCGCACTGACATGCTTTTCCGCTATGGCCGATCAAGGCGGTGCCGCACCCGATGGCGCCTGGGCCGAGCGGGTGCAAATCCTCTATCAAAGCGAAACACGTTCGGTGCTGCGCAAGAATGTACGGGTCTGGGATTCCCACCCGGAATTGGGTCTTGATTTCACCTGGGAGCCGGCAGCCGGCGTGTCGCCGGACCGCACCGTCGCAGCCGACGGCACCGTCAACGGCAAGGGCAGGCTGGTCTGGCGCGTACGCGGCTCGGCGAGCTACGACCCCAAGACGATCTATTCCAGCTATTTCGGCGAGATCAGGAATGGCCGCCCCGAAGGACAAGGCCGGCTGGAGCTGCGTTCGGGCGAGATTCTCGACGGCCATTGGGTCGCCGGCCAGCTCGACGGCCATGCGATCCATGTCGATGCCGACGGCAATCGCTATGAAGGGCAATTCAGGGCCGGTGTGCCGAATGGCGAGGGCAGGCTGGAGACGAGGACAGGCAAGATATTCGTCGGCTCTTTTGCCGATGGGCTGAAGGATGGCAAGGGCCGCACCCGGTTGCCCGGCGGCACCGTCTACTGGTCGCAATGGGCGATGGGCAAGGAGATCGGCGGTGCGCGCCCCGACGTGCTGGCCGATGCCAGAGTGGGCGGGTTGCTCAAGGCGCAGACCGGCGGCGGTTCCGCCGACAAGGTCGAGATCGGCATTGCCGTCGACCAGCGCATGACGCAGCAGGCCGACATGCAGTACCAGCATCTGGTGCGCGACGAAGACATCGCGATCTATCCGGTGTCGGACCAGTACAATGATGCCTGGAACGGCACCGGAGAGATTCGTACCGGCAATGTCTATGAAGGCATGGACTGGGAGACGGCGCCGGCCTTCGCCGAAGTCGACCTCAAGACCACCGACCAGTCGAGGGTCAAGATCGACAGCCTGGAAATGAAGGTGGCCGCGAGCGAGGCCTACCGCAAGCCGATGCTGTCGATCAGCGAGCATTATGGCTGCGTCGGCTTCCGCCCCGACTTCTCGATCGTCAACAATGGCTGGGGCGACGTGAAAGACATGAAGATGTCGATCCAGTTCACCAGGACCGACGAGGAGGACAACGCGACCGGCGAGCCGAGCCGCACGTTCACGAAGGACATCGGCACTTTCGGCGACGGCGTCGACGTCTCGATCAAGAACGTGCTGATTGAAGCCGGCGTCGACACAACCACGCTCGAGACCGAGCGCTTCACTTGCCCGTCAAGGGACAGCCTGGATGTCTGCCGCGCCCAGGTGGCCAACAAGGTCAAGTTCGGCGACGTTGCCGATTACATCAGCGGCAGCGTCGAGAAAATGAGCGTGACCGGGATTGGCAAGCTCGATTATTCCTGGGCGGACGAACAGGGCGCTATCTACCAACAGAGCGAGCCGTTTCGCGTCATCGTCTCGCTGGTCAGCATCGAGGTTCCAGAATCGCTCGCCGAATGCGGCGATGGCGGCGGCGCGTCGCCCGAAGCGCTGCGCTACCAGAACATCGAATTTCCGATCGGCAAGACCGATTACAGCATCCCCATGCCGGTGCGCGGCAATAAGCATCTCAGCGCCTACACGGCACGGCTGAAAATGTGGTCGTCAATGTCGTCGATCCATCGCTTCAGCATCGCCGCCCATTTCGCCGATGGCAGCACACGGGAGAGCAAGCCGGCCACGTTCTTCTATTTCAGGCCGAAGCAGTCGCTGTTTGAAACCAGCACCAAGCCGGCGGTCTGCTATCTGCCGGAAGATATGCAAGGCTGTTGAGGTCCTGTCACGTCCTTTCGGGAATCGCGTTATTTCGAGCCCATCTCGAAATAATTGGGCAGCGGGATCAGCCTGGCAAAGATCGTGCCCTGGCTGAACACCCTGAGTTCCAGCATCGACCCGGACGATCGTTCGGCCTTCTGGTCGAACAGGAAATTGCCGAGCGAATAGATCTCCGCAACATCGCCGCCGCCGAGCGGAAGGATCGCCTCGCTCGATACATGCGGATGGCCGCCGACGATTGCCGTGACGCCGCGCAGCCGCATCTGGTCGGCAAGCATCTCCTCGCGCGGCGACGGCTCCGTCTTGTACTCGCGGCCCCAATGGACGAAGGCAATCACCGGCCGCTCGGCATTGTCGTGCAGCAGCCGGTCGAGCAAAGCAGGCGTCAGAAGGTCGGTGTTCCTGGAGCCGTTGGTATCAATGTCGGTCAGCCCGACCAGGTCGAGATCGGCAAGCGCCAGCGTCTCGCCCTGGCCGAAATGGGCGATGCCGGCGGCGTCCAGAGCGGCCAGCGTCTCGGCATAGCCTGACGGGCCGAGGTCGTAGGCGTGATTGTTGGCAAGGCTGACAGCGGCGACATGCAATTTCTTCAGCATGCCGATGGCGAGATCGGTTGGCATCGCCAGCGTCATGTCGTCGATCGCTTCAGGGACGTTGGGCAGGATGACGCCTTCGAGATTGACGATCAGCGGCCGCGAGCGGGTCAGGGCCAGCACGCTGTCGACGATCTTCTCGGCAACACCGTCGCGGACCAGGATCCTCATCATGGCGCGACCGAAATTCACGTCGCCGGCGAAATAATAGAGCTTGTCGTCGGGACGGGCAGGATTGTTCAAGCCGGGGCCGAAGGCGCCGAACAGCGCCACGACATAGCTGGTGGTGCGCTCGACATAGTCGCCCGAATGCGCCTGCGAGTTCTCGTTGGCGACGACCAGGGGCGCAGCACCGAACAGTTCGCGCTGCAGCCTGGTCTGGATATAGAGCGCACCGACCGAATCGGCGTGATCCGGCTGGCGCAGCGCCGCGATGCCGTCGAGCGAACCGGCGGCGAGCATGTTCAGCGTCTGCTGGTCGAAACGCCTGGCTTCGTGCTGCGGCAGATAATGTGAGAAATCGGTGGATTCGACGATCAGCGTGTCCTTGTCGACGATCGCTTTCAGCGCCTGCGCCAGCCGGTCCCAGTCGGCTCGCTTGGCTTTGACCGACATCGCCACCGGCACGATTTCAGCTTCGGGGAAATAGTGATGCAGGAAAGGCAGCATCGCCTGCACGCCATGCTCCCTGGCGAACAGGCAGGAGTCTTCGACCATGTCGCTGTTCGCTTCCAGAAGGTGCACGGCTTCCGTGTCGGCCTGGACTGGACCGAGCACTGTTTCAAAACCGCGCGGCGTCATGGCGAAGAGTTTCTGCGTCTCGTGGAAATGGTCCGGCGACAGGATGACGATGCGCTTGTAGCGGAAGCCGGACGCGGCGTGGAAACCGAGTGCGACGAGATCTGCGACGAGCAGGTGGTGGGGGACTGTGATGCCGGTGAGGCGTTGGTTGGACGGCTCGATTCTGGCGACGGCGGCGATGGCGTCGGTGAAGAGTGTGGGGTCGGAGTAGAAGGACGGGAAGTTTGTGTCGCCGGGCGGGCAGGTGATGGGGGCGGCAGACGCTTGAAGCACTGAGAGGATAAGCAAGGCGGTGGCAAAGACCAGAATGCTGGTCCGTGCCCAGGCACCCCCCGCTGTCCTGCCGGACATCTCCCCCGCAAGGGGGGAGATTGGATGTCGCCTCGGCTTTCGCCAATCATCAACCTTGAAAATAGATCTCCAGCAATGAAGAGACTGATTTCCCCCCTTGCGGGGGAGATGGCCGGCAGGCCAGAGGGGGGTGCCTGGGCGCCGACCTCTCACGGCTCAGCCAGCACAATGTTCTCCACGCCGCCGACATAGTAGAACGGCTTCTGCTTGGACGCGGTCAGCCGCAGCACTTCGCGCGAAATGTAGTCGGCGAGGCCGAACAGCGTCACGCCGCCGTCGGAGGTCTTGGCCCGGCCGCGCAGGCCTTCGAGGATCGAATAGGTGAAGACGCCATGGCCGAGCTCGGGCAGTTCTGCGGCGGTGTTGTTGGCAGCGGTGGCCGAGAAGACGACGATGCGTGCGTCCTGCGCGTCTTTTTCCAGGCGCGGGTTGAAGGCGTTGGCGGCGTGGCAGGTGTCGAGCAGCATGAAGCGCAGGCCCTTGGCCCGCTCAACCGATTTCTGGATGTCGCCCCAGTCGACCAGCGAGGAGCGCTTCCAGCGGTCGGGATCCTGTTTGCGGCCGTCCGTGGGGATGAAATAATAGTCTTCGTCGATGTTGATGCCGTGACCGGCGACGAAAATGATGGTGGTGTCGTTCTCGCCGGGTTTGTCGAGGAAATCGGCGAGCTGGTCGTCGATCGTGTCGGAATCCGGCTCCAGGATGCTGTCGGCGCTGGCGACCTTGAACACGTCCTTGCCGGCATCGGGCGCCTCATCCAGCGCTTCGCGGTTGACCAGAACCAGCGTCTCCATCGCCGAGAACAAGGGCGCGGATTTCTGCGAGATCACCTTGAGGAATTCGGTAGCGTCGTCGACGGGATAGCGCAGATCGCAGGCGTGGCCGGCGCATGCATCGGTGAGGAAGGGATATTTGTCGACGCCGATCACGGCGACGTAGAGCTTGCCCTTGTTGGCCGGCTTCTCGGGTTTTTGGCCAAGTGCCGTTACGCTGCGCTCGGTCAAATAGCCGAACTCATTGGTGCCGGTGATGCGGATGGTGTTCTCGCCATTCTCGACCGGCACTTCGACGATGGTGCTCTTGCCGCCATCGGCCGAGCGCGCCGTGACATTGCCGACATTGCGGCTGTTCGACAGGATCGAAAATCCGGCGACATCGGCGCCGGCTTCCTGCGCGCCCGAAATCTCGACGGCGACATAGCCCTCGCGGACGTTGCTCTGGTCGGCGGCAAGCTTGATGCCGAATTCCGGCGGTTTGCGCTCGAGCAGCTTTTCCAGCTGGCGGTCTACGCCGGGGCGCATTTCCTGGACCGCCTGTTCGGCGCTGCGCAGGATGATGGCCCGGCGCACCATTTCCGGGCTCCAGAGATATTTCTTCAGCTGGCCGGCGCTGATGAAACGCCCTTCGTGGTCGCGGCCCTGATTGACGTGCCAGCCGATCAACTTGTCGCCATCGGCGGAGGAATAATAGTAGCCCTGCGGCATCCAGGCGATCCATTCGGAGCCGGCGAAGAACATCGACACGATCAGTTTGTGTGTCTTCAAATTCCACAGCCGCACGGTCTGGTCAGCGCTGCCGGTGACCAACAGCCCTTCCTTCTCGGCGGCAACCATGGCGTTGATCTCGCCGGTGTGGCCGGTGAATTCACCCGATACCTCGGCGGCCGCGGTTTTGTATTCCAACAGCGTGCCGTCCCTGCCGCCGGTGATCAGGCCAAGCCCATTGCCGATCAGCGTGTAAGCCGAATGGACGAAGCCATTGGTGGCGGAATTCTCGATGCTGTGCATCACCTTTCCGCCGCTCGCGATTTCGAGCACGGCATTCTCCAGGCCGTCCTTGCCGCCGGGGACAGCACGGAGCGACCACTCACCCTCTGCGAGTGCCGCGCGGGCATAGGCGCCCTGTTCCGCAAACGCCACCGGGTCCTCGAAGAACCGCTCGGCCGTCGGTAGCGCCAGCACCTTGTCCAGCGTGCCCTGCAGCTCGGGACAGGACACGCGTTCAGGGCAGGGGTTGGTGTTGCCCCAAGCGATGGAGCTGCTCGCCGCATCGATCCCGATCGCCGTCACCGGTTCGCCGACCCCTTGCAGCAGCGCCTTGCGCTCGCCGGTCATGGGGTTCCAGACCTGGATGGCGTTGCGGGTGCCGCCGGCTGTCGCCACCAGCGAGCCGTCGGCATTGCCGGCGCCAGCAAAGACCGTGCCGTCATGGCCGTTATAATCGAGCAGTTGCTCGACGCTGTCGGTATTCCAGACCGCCGAGCGATGCTTGTCGGCGCAGCGATAGCTGCATGACGCCACAAGCCGCGAACCCGTGGCGAAGCTCAGAGCGCCGATCTGGAAATCCTGCTTCGGCATGGCGCGGACGAATTTGCCGGTGCTGGCCTGCCAGAGCTGGACGTCGCCGTCCTTGCTGCCGGTGGCGAACAGCCTGCCATCCAATGACACGGCGAGTGCGGCGACGCCGACATCGCGCAGCGGTTCGGCCTCGGCGGGCAAAGCGATTTCCTCTGACTTGGCGATGTCCCAGAGCCTTATGCCGTTGTCGGTGGTCGTCGCCACCAGCCGGGTTCCCGCAGCGGCGAAGGCGAGCTTTTCCACACGCCAGGAATCGGCATCGAGTTTTTCCGCCAGCGTCCAGCCCGACGCGGATTTGTCGTCCGCCCGCCAGAGGTAGACGAAACCATCGCCACCGCCGGCGGCGAGCGTGTTTCCGTCGGGTGAAAAGGCGACATCATAGATGGCATAGTCGGCGGCCTTGAGCACGGTTTTGATCTTGCCGGTGGCGAAATCGAACAGCCTGATATCGCCATAAGGGGGCTTGTCGCCGATGCCGGCGCCGAAATAACCGCCGGCGGCGATCGTCTTGCCATCCGGCGACACGGCAATCGCAAAGACCTTGCCGTCATTGCCATTGCCAAGATAGCCGCGAATGGTGCGGAGCGTCACCCCGCTCTGCCAGTCCCAGATGCGGATGGTCTTGTCATCGGACGCCGAGACCAGTCCCTCGCCGTCCGGCGTGAAGGCAAGATCGGTGACCCTGGCGCTGTGGCCGCCGGTGTTGAGATCGAGATGGAAATCGAGGTCCTCGGCACCGGCGGTTGACGTTAACGCCAGAAGACCGACCAGGATTAGCCACCGGATAGCACGCAAGGGATGGGAGCTGCCCGGCACCTTGTTGCGCCGCTATTTGGAGTCGGCGGGCGGCGGCGACCCGTGACGCACATAATTCTCGATCGCCTGGGCATAATTGGCGGAACCGGCCTTGCGTTCTTTTTCGATGTAGCCGGCAAAATAGCTCCAGAACGACACCGCGTAGTCGCGGAAATAGGCATCGGCGACATCGCGCGAACAGAGCTTGCCCTCGACGCAGATGGAGAGACGATTGAGGAAATAGACGATGCGGTCGAAATTGTCGTTGAAATCGGCGATCGGCATGGTGCCGCCGCCGGCAGTCATCGCCTCGATGCCGATGCGTTGCCGGAAAACCTGTTCCTCGGTTGGCGACGGCGTGGCGCTGAGCAGATTGTCGTATTTGGCGTTGAGTGCCGACAGGCGCTCCTTGAGCGCGCGTTGCGCCTGCTGAAAATCCTTGCTTTCCCAAAGCTCGACCAGCGACATCGTCTGCTCGACGCGCTTCTGTTCCTGGTTTGCGAGAAACTGGAAGACCGAGAAGCCCAAGGTGAAGACGATCGCCAGGCGCACGGCGAGACCCGACCAGGCGTAGATCAGCATGCGCCAGTCGCGGTCGGTGAACGGGTTGGCTTCCTTCTTGATCTCGTGACTGCTCGGCCACGGAAAGCCTTCGGTGGTTTCGGGCAAGGTCGCCGGCTTCTTGGCCGGTGCCGGCGCCGATGTGGCCGGCGATTTTTGCGTTGCAGCGCCCCCCGGCTTTTTCATCCGCAGCTGTCCAGTTGGATAATGGCGGTGGGATCAAGCACGATGCCGGGTGTCTCCAGCTTCTTTTTCAGGCAATCGAGCTGCGTGCGCGAAATCATGAACTGCACGTCCGGTTCGGAAGCCGCCTTGCTTGGTGACGGCAAGGGCTCGACCACGCCGCGCGAGGCGCAGCTGGAGAGATCGACGACAACGGCCGTGTTGCCGGTCTTGGCGATCTGGTCGTACTGGTCGAGAAAGCAGGTGGCGAGCTCGGAATTGGTGACGATCTGCTTGGCGCACAGGCCGCAATTCTCGTCCGCCGAGGCGCTGGCAACCAGCAACAGGCTGCCGGCAAGGCCGACCGTCGCTGCACGCCAGGAGAGCACGGGGATAGTCACTGATGTCCTCATCTGTTGCATCCAGCCGCGGCGCATAGAAGTGTCGCGAGCCGGGAATGTTCATATATCACGCCGGCAAGAGCCGGCGAAGCGATGTCAGGTCAGGCGCGGGGCACCGTCTCCATCGGGAAGATCATCACCGCGCCTTTGGGACCGCTCTTGTCGGCAAGCCGCATCACCGAGCGCGTCGCCGGCGCCATGCCGATGTCGGCCAGCATGTCGGAAAAACCAGGCGTTCCCGATGCGGCACGCGTCACGGCGCGCACGCCTTCCTGGGCAAGAAAGCTCAGATCCTCTTTCTCGCTTTGCGGCGGCGCCTCGGTCAGCACGGCAATCATTCGCTCCATGCCGAAGCTGGTGTCGGTGAAGGCGAGCAGCCCTTCCTTCAGGCCCTGATCGGCCTGCTGATTGATCGGGGCCAGCCGCTCGGCGACGATGTGGGTGATCGAATAGTCGCTGCCGATATACAGCACGTTGATGTCGACGAACTCGTCGGACTCGTTCTTGGCCGCAATGTGTACCTGATCGCCCGGCGAAACGCGCGGCACCGTTGACGATTCGATCGGCTCCAGCGCATCGCTGTCCTGGCGCTTGATCAGGAACTGGACGCTGACCTCGTCCGGCCGGTAGTCGGACGCCGCGGCGAGCCGCGACAGGCCGGTGGCGCGGAAGATCGTGGTCAGGGTCTTGGCTGTGTTTTCCGCAAGCTTGTCGCGGCCATCCTGATGGATGACGATGCGCGGCGGCTTGCTGCCGTCCTTCAAGCTGATGTCGCCGGACGCCGGCAGGAACCACAGCGCCGGTTCGTCGCTGGCGTTGGCGGCAGCGCCGTCCATGGATTTTTCGCGCAGCACCGCAAGCCGCAGATCGGCGCTCTTGCCGGGCTCGACCAGCGCGATGTGGAAGCCGGACTTCGGCTTCGCCACCAATTCGTCCAGAACCGAATTGACCAGCTCGGTTTCCTTTTCGAGCCCTGCGGTCGGCGCCGGCTTTGCCACCAGCAGCTTGTAGTCGACTGCGAGTTCGGCAACGCGCGCATAGGCGCCGGCGGGCACCGCCGTCGGCGCAAGCGCCGGCTTGCCGTCGAATTCGACCGGTGCGAGCTGGCTTTCGAGGTTTTTTGCCGATTTCACTTCGAGATAGCCGACGGCGTCGGAGAGCTTCGACAGCGCCGAAGGCAAAATGGCGAGCTTGCTGCCGGGGGTCAGACCCTGCAGCAGCCCGGCGCCGATCGCGACATCGCCGTCCTTGACGGCAATCGGCCATTGCATGACGGCGTCGGTCTTGTCGGTGCCGAACACGCGGGCGTCCAGTTCGCCCTCGAACAGGGGCGTCGGCCTTGTGCGGCCGTCGGCCGAATATTGCTGCAGCACGGCCTGGCCGAGCTGGCGATAGGTGACGTTGGGGTTCTCGGCCAATTTCGACAGGATGGTGAAGGTGAACAGGCCGAAGCGCGGCGCGTCGGGCGTGCCCTTGGGCAGCGGCATTTCCGGCGTCGTCTCGACCGTCTGCGCGGCATAGAAGGCGACCAGCTTGCCCCTGGCGATCGGCTCTGCGCCGGTCGGCGTCAGGTTGAAGGCCGGCTTGCGGCCGCCATTCTCGTCGAAACCGCGCGATGCGCTTGCCGAGATGTCGTCATAGGCCTTCACCGCGGCTGCTCTCGCCGCGTCGTCGCCGCCGACGAGGTCGGCGAACTCGACCTTGCGCTCCAGTTCGTCATCGACTTCCGCGGCGCGCGTCGCGGTGCCGGAATGGCAGCAGTCGAACACCACCCAGACAAAGGCGCCCTTGTCGCGGATGGCGTCGAGTGCGGCGCCGACCTCGTTGTCGACCAGCGCGTTCGGCACGCCCTCTTCGCGGTTGATCCATTTGTCGATATCGGACGGCAGGAAAATCTCGTCGAGGCCGTCGGTCTCGTCACCGGCCTTGGCTTGCGGCTGCTGGGCGCCGTGGCCCGACAGATGCAGATAGACGAAATCGTCGCGTTGCACCTTGCCGGCGAGGTCGGCAAGGGCGGCCTTGATCGCCGCATGCGTCGGCGGGCCGTTGGCGCCTTCGACGTCCTTGGCGAGCAGGATCACATTCTCGGCCGAGAACTTCACCGGATCGGGCGTGTTCTTCAGGAGATAGTCGCGCACCAGGCCGGCATCGTTCTTCGGCCCGATCAGCCAGTTCTTCTGCGGCAGGTTCGGATAGTCGGTGCAGGCAACCAGCAGCGCGTGATAGGTGCGCGAGGCAGCGAGGGCGCGGAACGAGACCGTACCGGCAGCCACAAGCGCCGACGTGCCGACGAGCAGCGTCCGTCGTGTCAGTTTGATCATAATTGCTTCCCCAAGCCCGATCGAATTTGCAAGTGCGGCACCTTTCGTCGCGAATTTTGTCAGTATTTTGAATGTGGTCGGTGCCGTCAATCGGCGGTGGTAGTCATGGTGTCGATGGCGATAACGGAAACAGTGGCAAAAAGCCCGCTTCATCGCTATCTCAAGGGAATTGAGACCGCCGCATGGCAGAAATGATTTGCGAGCGGCGCTGGATCAAACAGATAGAACATGATGTCGTCCGAGAACCGCTTCACACTTTTCGGCATCATGCTCTAAACGATCGGAAAACGGGATCATGGCGGCAAGGGATGTGCTGACGAAGAATCAGCTGAGCGTGCTCGAAAAGCTTGAGGCCGCCAGCGGACCGCTCAGCGCCTATACGCTTCTCGACCAGCTGCGCGAGCGCGGTTTCCGCGCGCCGCTACAGGTCTATAGGGCGCTCGACAGCCTGGTGAAGTCAGGCTTCGTGCACCGGTTGGAAAGCCTCAACTCCTTCGTCGCCTGCGCCGAACCGCACGACCATACGCATTCGATGACAGCCTTCGCTATCTGCGACACATGCGGGCAGGTGATGGAGATGTCCGACCATGACGTCGGCCACCGGCTGGACGAATGGGTGCGCTCGACCGGGTTTGCTGCGAAGAAGGCGGTCATCGAGTTTCGGGGGACGTGTGCCAAGTGCCTGGCTGAGGCGGCTTAGCTTGCTTCCTACTTGAGCCGAGGCGGTGCGTTATTCTCGAATTCGTTCAAGAATGTCTCATAGACGACGTACCGCGTAGGCCCAGGTGTTAGCTGCTCCATAAGCAGGGGTTTCACCTCGTCGAGCCAAGATAATTTGCCAAGCCCAGACCCGATTTTTGGCAAGGCGATGGATTCTACCCGGTTTTTGTCGGCCCATTTCACAAGCCCGCGAACTGCTTTCCGTAAATAGGGAAGCGTGGCGTGATACATATCTGGCTGGGTTGCCAGATAAATGAAGCCCGGTTGTGTGCGTCAAGTTCTGCAAAATGGGGCAGCCATGATGCTGGTCATGCGGCTTGGCGCAGAGCGAGCTTCTTGTGCTCGCGCAGGTCGTCCATGTTGATGTATCGGTTGGCCTCCATCCAGTTTTCATTGGTCTCGACGGC
>NZ_JAMYUO010000019.1:0-121549 GCF_040323125.1 Mesorhizobium sp. M0062 | reverse complement strand
GCTTGGCGCTGCGGCGGACGCATAGGGGGAGAGAAGTGTCACCTATGTATCCGGTTCAAAGTGTTACCCATCTATCGGCTGGACAATTAAACCAGCGGCTTTAGCGCCACCCACAGCGCACCGCCGATCAGGCCGATGAAGATCAACCAGCCGACCTGGTTGTTGGATTTGAACAGCCGCAGGCATTGATCGGGATCGTCGATATCCAGAACCGCTATCTGCCGCGCCATATGGGCGCCGGCGGCGATCAGCCCGGCCAGCGCCACCACCGGCACCTGCGCCGAGGCGAAGGCGATGGCGAAGCAGACCAGCGTGCCGCCATAAAGCCCGACCAGCCAGGTCTTGGTGTTGTCGCCGAACAGCCGCGCCGTCGAGCGCACGCCGACGATTGCGTCGTCTTCCTTGTCCTGATGTGCATAGATGGTGTCGTAGCCGATCACCCACAGGATCGAGCCGATATAGAGCATGATGGCCGGGCCATCGAGATCGCCGAACTCGACCGCCCAGCCCATCAGTGCACCCCAGGAGAAGGCGAGCCCGAGCACCAATTGCGGCCAGTTGGTGAAGCGCTTCATGAAGGGATAGACGGCAACGATGACCAGCGAGACGATGCCGAGCGGAATGGCGAAGTCGTTGAACTGCAGCAGCACGACGAGGCCCAGCAAGGCCTGGATGACCAGGAACGCCCAGGCTTGGCGGCGCGTCACCTTGCCGGCCGGCAATGGCCGCGAGCGCGTGCGCTCGACCTTGTTGTCGATGTCCTGGTCGACAATGTCGTTATAGGTGCAGCCGGCGCCACGCATGGCGACGGCGCCGACAAAGAACAGGAACAGGAACCACGGCGACGGCAGCAATGTGAGCAACGGGTCGCTTGCGCGCGGATAGGCGCTGGCCGCAAGCGCTGCCGACCACCAGCAGGGCCACAGCAGCAATTGCCAGCCGATCGGCCGGTCCCAGCGCGCAAGCTGCGCGTAAGGCCACAGCCAGCGCGGCAATATCTTGTAGACCCAATGGCCGCTCGGCGCGTCGGCGACGCGGCCCTGTGCGGCTTTCGACTGGATGGTTTCCATCGTGCTGGAGTGGCAGCAGCGGCGTGCCCCGTCAAGCGGCCGCATTGTCGCTCAGGCGGTGAAAATATCGTGGCTGGCAAACCATTCCTTCGCCACCTCCGTGAAGGCCAGCGCCGCCTTCGACAGCCTTTGCCTTGTGTCATGGGTGAGGATGATGCGCTGCATCGGCAGCGGATCGGACAGCGGCTTGCAGACCAGCGGCAGCCCGTCATAACTCCTGTCGCCATAAGGCCTGGTGTAGCTCACCGCGACGCCGAAGCCGTTGGCGACCATGCTGCGCTGCAGTTCGAACGAACTCGCCGTCGATTGCGAGACCGGCGACAGGCCGCGGCTGAGGAACAGGTCCAGCATATGCTGCCAGCTATGCGGCTGGTCGGTGGTGATCAAGGGATGGGTCGCCAGCTCCGCCAGGCTGACGCTGGCCTGGCTGGCCAGCGCGTGGCCTTGCGGCAGAAGCGCGTGTGGCCGCAGCTCATGCAGCAGGATGCGGGCGAAGTGCGAGGGCAGGCCGAGATCGTAGGTCAGGCCGAGATCGATTGCCGCATCGCCGAGCCGCCGGCCCAGCGTCTCGAAGGTCTCGTCGCGGACCACCACGGTGACCGCCGGGCAGCGTTGCGAAAAAGCGCGGATCAGCGCCGGCGCGAAATAAGGCGCCAGATCCTCGAAACAGCCGAGCACAAGTTCGCCCCCGACATCGGCGTCGCGCGTCCCGAGCCCAACCAGTTCGTCCGCTTCGGCCAGCACCTGCTTTGCCTTCGCCACCGCGCTGCGGCCGAACGAGGTCAGCGCGATGCCGCTGCCGCGCTGGCGCACGAACAGTTTCTGGCCGAGCGTCGCTTCGACATTGTCGATCGCCACCGAGATCGAGGGCTGCGAGACGTTCAGCATCCGCGCGGCCGCGGTGACGCTGCCATGCCGTGCGACGGCGACGAGGTAACGCAGCTGGGTGAGGGTCAGATTCATAGTCTAAAACTATAAGAGAGATGAGAAGTTATTATTTTACGCGATGTGCGGCGGCTGCGATAGTCGGTCATCGAAACAGGGAAGACATGAGATGGCCGCCAGACATATCGATGCCGCAGCGATTGCCGACTACCAGCGCGACGGCGCGGTCTGCATACGCGGCGCTTTCAAGGACTGGGTCGGCACCATCGGCGCCGGCATCGAGCGCAACATGCAAAACCGCAGCGCCACGGCGTCGGACATCGCCAACGGCAAGGGCAGCTTCTTCGACGATTACTGCAATTGGGAGCGCATTCCCGAATTCGTCGACGTGGTGCGCAATTCCCCGGCCGCGGAACTCGCGGCAGCGGCGATGCAGTCGCGCAGCGCCCAGTTCTTCCACGACCATGTGCTGGTCAAGGAACCGGGCACGCAAAAGCCGACGCCTTGGCACCAGGACATCCCGTATTACTTCGTCGATGGCACCCAGACCGTCAGCTTCTGGATTCCGATCGATCCGGTCAAGGAAGCGACGCTGCGGCTGATCGCCGGCTCGCACAAATGGGACAAGATGATCCTGCCGGTGCGCTGGCTCGATGACAGCAATTTCTATGCCGGCGAGGGCGATTATCTGCCCGTGCCGGATCCAGACAAGGACCCGTCGCTGAAGGTGCTCGAATGGGAGATGGAGCCGGGCGACGCCATCCTGTTCGACTTCCGCACCGCGCATGGTGCGCGCGGCAATCCGACCGCGGCGCGTCGCCGGGCGCTGTCGCTGCGCTGGGTCGGCGACGATGTGCGCTATGTCGAGCGCCCCGGCCGTACCTCGCCGCCCTATCCCGGCCATGACATGAAGCCCGGCCAGAAACTGCGCGAGGACTGGTTCCCGGTCGTCTTCCAGAGCTGATACCGGCCGGGGACGCCGTGCTCTCGGCGCGACGTTCCCGTGCGCAACCGGTATGGCGCAAGGTAAAACTCTTGACCCGCGCCGCCCGGGGCAATAGCGCAGTCCCTGTCGTGAAATGACAAGGGACATCGGCATGCGCGTTTTGTTGATCGGCTCCGGCGGCCGCGAACATGCCCTGGCCTGGAAGATCGCGGCCTCGCCGCTTTTGACCAGGCTCTATGCCGCGCCCGGCAATCCGGGCATCGCCCACGAGGCCGAACTGGTCAAGCTCGACATCGCCGACCATGCCGCTGTTGCCAGCTTCTGCAAGGACAACGCGATCGACCTCGTCGTCGTCGGGCCGGAAGGCCCGCTGGTCGCCGGCATTGCCGATGACCTGCGCGGCGAAGGCATCCGCGTCTTCGGACCGTCGAAGCGCGCCGCAAGGCTCGAAGGCTCGAAAGGTTTTACCAAGGACCTCTGCGCCAAATACGATATCCCGACCGCTGCCTATGGCCGCTTCACCGATCTGACCGCGGCAAAGGCCTACGTCGAAAAGATGGGAGCGCCGATCGTCATCAAGGCCGATGGGCTCGCTGCCGGCAAGGGCGTCACCATCGCCATGACGCTGGACGAGGCGCGCGCCGCCCTCGATGCTTGTTTCGACGGCGTATTCGGTGACGCCGGCGCTGAGGTCGTGGTCGAGGAATTCATGACCGGCGAGGAGGCGAGTTTCTTCTGCCTGTGCGACGGCACGACCGCACTTCCCTTTGGCACCGCGCAGGACCACAAGCGCGTCGGCGATGGCGATACCGGCCCCAACACCGGCGGCATGGGCGCCTATTCGCCGGCGCCGGTGATGAGCCCCGAAATTGTCGAGCGCACCATGCGCGAGATCGTCGAGCCGACCATGCGCGGCATGGCCGAGCTTGGCGCGCCGTTCGCCGGTATTCTGTTTGCCGGGCTGATGATCACCGACAAGGGGCCGAAGCTGATCGAATACAATACCCGCTTCGGCGATCCCGAGTGTCAGGTGCTGATGATGCGGCTGAAGGACGATCTGCTGGTGCTGCTCAACGCCGCCGTCGACGGCCAGTTGGCGCACAGTTCGATCCGCTGGCGCGACGATGCCGCGCTGACCGTGGTGATGGCGGCACAGGGCTATCCCGGGACGCCGGAAAAAGGCTCGGTCATTCGGGCTCTCGACGAAGCCGCTGGCGAAGGCGTTGAGATTTTCCATGCCGGCACTGCCATCAATGGCGGCGCGCTGGTCGCCAATGGCGGCCGCGTGCTCAACGTCACGGCATCAGGCAAGACGGTGGGCGAAGCGCAAAGCCGCGCTTACGCCGCGCTCGACCGTATCGACTGGCCGCAAGGCTTCTGCCGCCGCGACATAGGCTGGCAGGCGGTGGCGCGGGAAAAGGCCAGCGCCGCCACATAAGCCTCAGCGCTCGCGAACCAGTTCCGTCGAAGCGGTGCTGACCGGGTCGGCGGCCTGCGAGAAGGCGGCCTCGAGCAGAGCCTCCGAACGATACGTGGTCCGCTTCCAGGCGACATACTCGGCAATACCGAAGCGCGCGCGGCGCGGCACCGTCTTGACCACCGGCATGCGGAAGGCGGCGCGGAATGTCTGCCAGCGCGCGCCGAGCACCGCCACCATTTCCTCGACCGTCGGTGGCGTCGCCACATCGGCGTATGTGATGGTGACTTTGCCGGCGAGCCCGGCCGCGCGCGACACCGGCACCGGTATCGAGGCGAGGTAGTCGGGCGGCACGTCGATCAGGCCGCCGAAGGGCCATTGCTGGCGCAGTGCCGCCGCGTCCATCGGCGCGACGTTGACGTCGATGTCGTTGGGCGTGCCGGCGACGCGGTAGGGGCAGCGCAGGCGCCCGCAATTGGCCTGCGCCGAGAACTGCCACAGCGCATAGCCCTGCCAGTTGCCCATCGGAAAATGCACGTCGATGTCGGGCTTGTAGCGCGCATACCAGAGCGGCAGCCGCGACAGCAGACGGTATTGGTAGCGGTTGTCGGCGATGTACTGGGCGGTCTTGCCGTTGGTGTAGAGGATCGGGAAACGGCCGAGCCGCCGGTGCACCTGGCGCACGAATTCCTCGGCATCCTCGAGCGACATCCATTGCGAGGGGTCGTTGCCTTCGAGATCGAGGGCGAGCAGATCGTCAGGGGCTGGCTCGGCGAAATCGATGAAACTGTTGGCCTGCTCGAGCGGATTGCCGGGGCGGGCAAGATGATAGGCGCCCCATTTCAGGCCGAGCGCCTTGGCCACCACCTTGCGCGTCTGAAACAGCTCGCGCGTCACCGCAAAGCGTTTCCACAATGTCTTGCAGAGTTTGACCGTAGGCTCGTCACCGTAGCAGAAATAGGGCGGCGGCAGCCCGTCGGAGGCCTTGTTGATGAAGCCGACAATGCGCTTGTCGGTGGCAAGCTGCGCCCAGTCGATGGAATTGTATTCATAGGCGTCGACCACCAGCGCGCGGTCGCCATCCCGCCAAGGCTCGGAAAAGTCCGAGGCTGTAGCCGCTGACGTCAGCGCCATCATCGCCGCGAGAGCGATCGCTGAGCGGCGAAGAAGATGCGCCGGCGTTTTCAAACAGGGGATCCCCGCTGACCAAACACCGATGGTGGACCGGTATGGTTAAGGAAGTGCTTTCGGGCAGGAGTCCTGTCGCTCTCGCGATTTCGTCATTCTATGGCGAAGCAAGGAGCGAAGCGACGCGGCGCGGACCATAGTATGCATTCCGCGACTTCGAAGCGTTGCCACGGCGCGGAATTCTGCACCGTTGCGCCCCTGGCGCGAGGTCGCGACATGGTACTCGGCATCCGCTACGCTCCCGCTCCACCTGTGGACGACGAAGTTCGATGAAAATCCGCGTGACAAAGTTTGACGTTTACGTAAAAAGAAGGTCGGAGGCCGCCCAGAGGCGGATGGTTTTGCATCGGCCCGGGTCCTAGGATCGAGCAGTCGGAGCAGCGGAGGAGAAAGCGGCATGTACAAGGCCCCGGTCGACGACATTTCGTTCACGCTCAAGCATGTCGCCGGGCTCAAACCGGCGCTCGACAGCGGCGCGTTCGGCGACCTCGGCGAAGACCTTGTCGACGCCATCCTGGCCGAGGCCGGCCGCTTCGCCAGCGAGGAAGTGGCGCCGCTCTACAAGATCGGCGACGAGCACGGCGCGGTGCTGAAGGATGCAGCCGTGACCATGCCGCCCGGCTGGAGGGCGCTTTACCGCAGCTGGATCGGCGGTGGCTGGAACGCGCTGTCCGGACCGGAAGAATTCGGTGGCCAGGGCCTGCCGACCATGCTCGGCGTTGCCGCGCTCGAAATGTGGAACTCCGCCGCCATGGCCTTCGGCATCGGCCCGACGCTGACCATGGGCGCCGTCGAGGCGCTGGACAAGCATGCCTCCGAAGCGCTGAAGGCAAAGTATCTGGCAAAGCTCGTCTCCGGCGAGTGGATGGGGACGATGAACCTGACCGAGCCGCAGGCCGGTTCCGATCTCGCCGCCTTGCGCAGTCGCGCCGAGCCTGCCGGCGACGGCACCTACCGCATCTTCGGCCAGAAGATCTTCATCACCTATGGCGAGCACGATTTCACCGACAACATCGTCCATCTGGTGCTGGCGCGGCTGCCCGATGCGCCGGCCGGCACGCGCGGCATTTCGTTGTTTTTGGTGCCGAAATTCCTGGTCGACGAAGACGGGTCGCTCGGCGCCCGCAACGACGTCTTCTGTTCGGGCCTCGAGCACAAGCTCGGCATCCATGCCTCGCCGACTTGCACCATGATCTATGGCGACGGGTTCCAGGGTGCTGCGCCCGGCGCCGTCGGTTGGCTGATCGGCGAGGAGAACAAGGGGCTCGCCTGCATGTTCACCATGATGAACAACGCGAGGCTTTGCGTCGGCATGCAGGGCGTGGCAGTGGCCGAAGCCGCGACGCAGAAGGCGATCGCCTATGCCAATGAGCGCCGCCAGGGCAAGGCATCGGACTTTTCAGGCGCCGGGATGGCGCCGATCGTCCATCACCCCGACGTGCAGCGCAATCTCTTGACCATGAAGGCTTTGACCCAGATCGCCCGCGCCATCTCGTATTCCTGCGCCTATGCCATCGACTTTGCGCGTGTGTCGACAGGCGAGGAGGCCGCGCATTGGCGCGATCGCGCCAATCTGCTGACGCCGCTGGCCAAGGCCTTTTCCACCGATATCGGCGTCGATGTCGCATCGCTCGGCGTCCAGGTCCACGGCGGTATGGGCTTCATCGAGGAGACGGGCGCGGCCGCGCTCTATCGCGACTCCCGCATTGCGCCGATCTATGAAGGCACCAACGGCATCCAGGCGATCGACCTTGTAGCCCGCAAATTGCCGCTTGGCGGCGGCGAGCATGTGCATGGCTATATCGCCGAACTGAAGGCCATCGCCTACGAGGTGCGGACCTCGAACCTGCAGGGCTTCGGCCGCACCGCCGAAGCGCTTGACCAGGCGTTCGACGATCTCACCGAGGCGACGCGCTTCCTGCAGAAGCTGCTGGCCGACGGCCGTCTGGACGAAGCGCAAGCCGGTGCGACCCCCTATCTCAGGCTGATCTCGCTTGCTGCCGGCGGCGCTTATCTGGCGCGTGGCGGACTTGCCCAGCAGAGCCGCATCGCCCTTTGCCGCTTTTTCGCCGAAAACCTGCTCGGCGAAGTCAGCGCCTTGAAGGAACGCGTCATCGATGGCGCCGAGAGCCTCGCTACCGCCGGCAAGGCGCTGATAACGGCCTGAATACCAGAGCGCTCACCAGGGAAGAATGACCGTGACAGACCATATTCTCGTCGAGCGCCAGGGCGCCATCCAGATCATCCGCATGAACCGTCCCGACAAGAAGAACGCACTGACGCGCGCCATGTACGCGACAATGTCCAAGGCGCTGGCCGATGGCGATGCCGACCCGGCGGTTCGCGTCCATGTCTTCCTCGGTGTGCCTGGCGCCTTCTCTTCCGGCAACGATCTCGCCGATTTCCTGGTCATCGCCACCGGCGGTGAGGGCGGCAACGAGGTCTGGGACTTCCTGATGGCGCTGGCCAAAACGGAGAAGCCGATGGTCTCCGGCGTCGACGGCATTGCGGTCGGCATCGGCACCACGCTCAATTTGCATTGCGACCTGACTTTCGCCACGCCGCGCACGGTGTTCCGCACACCCTTCGTCGACCTCGGCCTGGTGCCGGAGGCGGGCTCCAGCCTGCTGGCGCCGCTCATCCTCGGCAGGCAGGGCGCCTTTGCGCTGCTTGGACTCGGCGAAGGTTTTTCCGCCGAACGCGCCAAGGCCGCCGGCCTGATCTATGAGGTGGTCGAGGAGGACGGGCTAGAAGCCGCGGCACTCGCCGCGGCCGGCGCGATCGCCGCCAAGCCGCCGCAGGCGCTGAAGATCGCTCGTGACCTGATGCGCGCCCCGCGCGACGAGCTTGTCGCCCGCATCAAGGTGGAGAGCGAGCGTTTCTCCGAGCGGCTGAAGTCCGACGAAGCGCGCGCCGCGTTGACGGCCTTCATGACGCGCAAGAAGGCCTGAACTTATCCTCAGGGATAAAGCCGTGTCTTGTCCCAGCCGCCTTCGGCGTTGCGCGAAAAGACCAGCCGATCGTGCAGCCGGAATGGCCGGTCGTGCCAGAACTCGATCGCCTGCGGCACGATGCGGAAGCCCGACCAGTGCTTTGGCCGCGGGATTTCGCCGATAGGGTAGCGCGCCGTGTATTCGGCCACCGCCTTCTCCAGGGCAAAGCGGCTTTCCAGCGGCCGCGACTGTTTCGAAGCCCATGCGCCGATCCGGCTGCCGCGCGGCCGCGTCGCGTAATAGGCGTCGGCTTCAGCGTCGCTGACGATCTCCACCGGACCGCGTATGCGCACCTGGCGGCGCAGCGATTTCCAGTGGAAGCACATCGCCGCCTTCATGCTGCCAAGAATCTCGCGGCCCTTGGCGCTCTCGAAATTCGTGTAGAAGACAAAGCCGCTTTCATCGAAACCCTTGAGCAGCACCATCCGCACATCCGGCATGCCGTCGGCATCGACGGTTGCAAGTGCTACGCCGTTGGCGTCGTTGATTTCGCTTTTCTTGGCGTCCTCCAGCCACTCGGCAAAGAGCCGGAACGGCTCGGCGGCTTCGGTAAAGTCACTACTTGTTAACTCAGTGTCACTCATAGTTTTTCTCAAATTGTATCGAGCTTCAGGAGGTTGCCGATTGTCGCGTATCGCGCAAGCTTTTGACAGCGGGCAATGGAGCGTTATCGCTTCGGCCAGTTCGAAAGCCGTGATCGTGATTATCGCACTGCCGCTTGCCGCCTGCGGCGCCGGCGGCTTCAGCCTGGAAAAGGCCGAGGTCGATCGTTCCATCGTCACCTCAAGCGCGCCGGCCAGGGTGACATCGACGGACGCCGACAGCGCTTCCGACCAGACCACGATCGGCAATGCGGTGTCTTCGGCCGACATCGAGGAGCTTCGCGGCCAGGCCGTGCCCTGGGCGAATGCCGACACCGGCTCGCGCGGCTCCATCACTGAACTCGCCGAAGTGCAGGACAACGGCCAGGCCTGCCGCAGCTTTACCGCCTCGCGCGAAAGCTTCGACGGCGTCGCTTTGTTCAAGGGGCAATTGTGCATCGCCGCGGCCGGCGGCTGGCACATGCAGGACTTCAAACCGCTCTGATTTTCGAGGTTTGCGGGCACCGCAATTTCAACCCTCGATAAGCCTGCGCGCCACTGGAACTTCTTCCTATGGGAGCGCATATAAGGGCCAACGTGGATTTAACTCATTTTCCAGGGCAGGACGCATGCGCGACCCCTATGAGGTGCTGGGCGTGGCCAAGAACGCATCGGCCAAGGACATAAAATCGGCCTACCGCAAGCTCGCCAAGAAGTATCATCCGGACCAGAATCCGAATGATCCAAAGGCCAAGGACCGTTTTGCCGCCGCCAATCAGGCCTATGAGGTCGTCGGCGACGAGAAGAACCGTGCGGCCTTCGACCGCGGCGAGATCGACGCCGACGGCAAGCCGAAATTCCAGGGCTTCGAGGGCGCGGCCGGTGGCGGCGATCCGTTCGGTGGCTTCCGCCGCCAGCAGGGCGCCGGCGGCTCGCGCTTCGAATTCCGTTCGGGCCGCCCGGGCGGCGATCCTTTCGACGGCAACAGCGACATCTTCAGCCAGATCTTTGGCGACGCTTTTTCCGGTGCGCGCGGCGCTGGCGCCGGCGACCGCCGCCAGCAGGCGACAGCCGCCGATCTCAACGTCACGCTCGACGTCACCATCGAGGAGATAGCGACCGCCGAAAAGGTGACGGCGATGTTCCCCGACGGCCGCAAGATCGCGGTCAAGCTGCCGGTCTATGTCGAGGATGGCCAGACCATCCGGCTGAAGGGCCAGGGCGAGCAGGGGCCGGGACAGCCGGGCGATGCGCTGGTCAAGATCCGTATCCGCAGGCACCCGCGCTACCGCATCGAAGGCCGTGACCTGCATGCCGATCTGGAGGTAGCGTTGGCCGACGCGGTGCTGGGCGCCAAGGTGCCGGTCGACACGCCGACCGGCAGGCTGGCGGTCAACATTCCGGCCTGGTCGAGTTCCGATAAGGTGCTGCGCCTGAAGGGCAGGGGCTTGCCGGAAAAGGCCGGCGGCCATGGCGATCTCTACGCCCATGTTCGCATCATGCTGCCGGAAGGCGGCGACAGCGAACTCGAAGCGCTGATGCGCAGCCGCAAAGGCTGATGCGGCTCGACTTGGCTGGCTAGCTGCCGGGCGCCGCTTCCTCCATCCGCCGGATGGTTTCGCCGAAGCGGCGCAGCGCCTGCCGCACCGGGACATGCGGGCCCTCGATCTCCAGCAGGATCATCGTCTCGCTGCCGAGGAAGGCGGCGCTGACCAGACTGGTTACTTCGGCGGCGGAGAATGGCCCGAGGCCGCCGAACCGCTGCTCCGCCTCTTGCGCCAGTCCGTCCAGCAGTTCGAACCAGCCGCGCAGGTCGCGGCGCACCGCCTTGGCGATTTCGGGGCTCGACAGGCTTGCCGCGATCATCTCGTGCAGGATCCGGACATAGCCGGACGCCAGATCATCGTCGAGGAAATCGCAAGCGCGCTCCCAGCGTTGCCACAGCGGCATCGGTGCCGCAAAGGTCTCCGCCTGGCGCTTCAGCAGGCCCTCGTTCAGATGGTCCAGCAGGGCCAGGAACAGCCGTTCCTTGGAGCCGAAATGGTAATGGATCTGGCTGAGCGGAACGCCGGCGATCTCGGCAACGCGGCGCGTCGACAGATCGGCATAACCGCCTTGATGGAGGCATAACTCGGCGGCCGAAATCAGTTCGGCGCGCGTGTCGCGCTTTTGCTTGTTCTGCGGCGGGGTAACGGCTTCGGCAGCGTCCGTCATGCGGCGTGGCTGCCGCTGTTAGCGGTGCAATCTGGGCGGATCATAGCTTCTCCTGTCCGGGGCTGGATGTCCCTCCACTCTATCTCGGTCGAGCGACCGATCAAGTTGACTCGTCAGAGAATTTATGGTTTTTGACACTGAATTCGGTCGACCGACCGAATCCTGATGCTTGCATGGAGGGGCAGTCATGGCGGGCGTAATCACCCTTATCTACGGCGTTGCCGCATACCTGATTTTTCTCGGTTCGTTTCTCTATGCGGTCGGTTTCGTCGGCAACATGGTCGTGCCGAAATCCATCGATTCCGGAGTCGCTGGAAGTCCGGTCGAAGCCGTCATCGTCAATGCGCTGCTGCTCGGCCTTTTCGCCGCCCAGCACAGCATCATGGCGCGGCCGGTTTTCAAGCGCTGGTGGACACAGATTGTCCCGCACGCGGCCGAACGCAGCACCTATGTGCTTTTGGCCAGCCTCATCCTGCTGCTGCTCTACTGGCAATGGCGGCCGATCCCCGGTCTCGTCTGGACGGTCGAGAACCCGGTCTGGGTCGCCGTCATCCATGGCGTGTTCTGGCTCGGCTGGGCGGTATTGTTGACCAGCACCTTTCTGATCAACCATTTCGAACTGTTCGGCTTGCGCCAGGTTCTCGCCGCTTTGCGCAAGAGCGAACCGGCGCCGCCCGTGTTCAGGACGCCGCTGTTCTACAAATGGGTCCGGCACCCGCTCTATGTCGGCTTTCTCCTGGCCTTCTGGGCGACGCCGTCGATGACATGGGGCCATCTTCTGTTCGCGGCGGGCAGCACCGGCTACATCCTGCTCGGCATCTTCCTCGAGGAACGCGATCTCGTCGCGATGTTTGGCGATCAGTACCGCCTCTACCGCAAGCAGGTGGGAATGCTCATTCCCTGGCGCAAAATGGCTGGATAGGGCCGATGCGGTGCCGGCCAGCCGATTCGGCTGCCCGGCCTGGGCCGTCAAGGCGCGCTGGCCGCAGTGAGGCGTTCGAATCTCACAACAACCTTATTATCCCCCATTCGTTGTCACGCCGAGTGTCTGAATTGAACGCGCGCCCCGTCTGTGCTTGATGCGCCTTTCTGCGTGTGCGATAGGCACTCCAAAGCAGAAAACCTTTCGGAGAGCGCTGACATGGCGGGTGGACAGGGCCTAATGGCCGGCAAGCGCGGGCTTATACTGGGCGTCGCCAACAACAGATCGATTGCCTACGGCATCGCCAAGGCCTGCGTCGACCATGGCGCCGAGATCGCGCTGACCTATCAGGGCGAGGCGTTCAAGAAGCGCGTCGAGCCGCTGGCTGCGGAATTGGGCGCCTTTGTCGCCGGTCATTGCGATGTCACTGATCCGGCGAGCCTCGACGACGTGTTTGCCAATGTCGCCAGGCATTGGGACGGCAAGCTCGACTTCCTCGTCCATGCCATCGCCTTTTCCGACAAGGACGAGTTGACCGGACGCTATGTCGAGACGACGCGCGACAATTTCCTGCGCACCATGGACATTTCGGTCTATTCCTTCACCACCATCGCCAAGCGCGCCGAAGCGCTGATGACCGATGGCGGCTCGCTGCTGACGCTGACCTATTATGGCGCTGAAAAGGTCATGCCGCATTACAACGTCATGGGTGTCGCCAAGGCCGCGCTGGAAGCCAGCGTGCGCTATCTCGCCGTCGACCTCGGCGGCAAGAAGATCCGCGTCAACGCCATCTCGGCCGGGCCGATCAAGACCTTGGCTGCTTCGGGCATCGGCGACTTCCGCTACATCCTCAAGTGGAACGAATACAATTCGCCGCTGAAGCAGACCGTCACCCAGGAAGAAGTCGGCGATTCCGCCGTGTATTTCCTGTCGGACCTGTCGCGTGGCGTCACCGGCGAGGTGCACCATGTCGATTCCGGCTATCACGTCGTCGGCATGAAGGCGGTCGACGCGCCGGATATTTCGACCGTCAAGGAATAGTTCTGCCGCGGTTTCCGCCTGCCTGTCCTGATTTCCGGAAGACCCGATGGTTCCGCTCGTCTACATCGTGCGCCATGGCCAGACGCAGTGGAATGCCGAGTCGCGGCTGCAGGGCCAGGCCGACACCGATCTCAACGCGCTCGGCCGCGAGCAGGCGACCCGCAATGGACGGCGGCTGGCCGAACTGATCCAGAACCCTGAGGATTTCGACTTTGTCGCCAGCCCGATGAAGCGGACGCGCGAGACGATGCAGCGGCTACGCTTGGCGATGCAACTCGATCCCGATGCCTACCGCACCGACCCGCGTCTGGTCGAGGTGCACTTTGGCGACTGGCAGGGCTTTACCTATGCCGAACTCGATGCGCGAATGCCGGGCTCGGCGAAGGCGCGACGACGCAACAAATGGAATTTCCAGCCGCCGGGCGAGGGCGCCGAAAGCTACCAGATGCTGCTCGAACGGGTGAAGCCGTGGTTCGAGGCGCTCGACCGCCAGACGGTCTGCGTCACGCATGGTGGCGTCGTGCGGACTCTGTTTCGGATGGTCGAAGGTGTTTCCGAACATGAAGCGGCAAACCTGGAAGTGCGGCAGGACCGGGTGCTCAGGCTGCAGGACGGGCGTCTGGATTGGCTTTAGGTTCGAGCAGATAAAAACAGGACGACCGTCCTGTTTATCCGGGCAGGGCTCCGCCGAGCGGCAAGACCCTGTTCGGCGTCGGTGTTACTCGGTGTCGGGCAGTTCCATGTCGGTGACGACGTTCTCGCCATTCGTCACGTCATAGGCAATGACGATATCCATGCCCGGCTTCAGCGAATCGAGATCGGTCTCGGCGTTGAGCTTGAAGGACTTGCCGTCCTCCAGCGTCAGCGTCAGCGCGTCCTTGTCGACCTTCTTGATCAGGCCTTCGGTCTGGCCGGCATAGGCGGCGGTGGAAATCAGCAACATGGCGGCAGCAGCGCCAATCAGGGTACGCATCGTCGTCCTCTTTGTCATTGCGCCTGCACGGATGGCGGCGAGCTTTCAACGGGCGGATGGAAGAGAGCAGAAACCAACCGAATGTGTCAAAACTAAAACCGCCGGATCACAGTTTGACCGCTGTGGAAAACGCCAATAGAACGCACCTTTGATCCGGTCCGCTGCCGGGCAGGGCTAAAATTCATGTCTCACAACACGTTCGGCCATCTGTTCCGCGTCACCACCTGGGGCGAAAGCCATGGCCCGTCGCTCGGCTGTGTCGTCGACGGCTGCCCGCCCGGGATCCGCTTCACACGGGCCGAAATCCAGGCCGAACTCGACAAGCGCCGTCCCGGCCAGTCACGTTTTGTGACCCAGCGCCGCGAGCCGGACGAGGTGAAGGTGCTGTCCGGCTTCATCCTCGACGAGGACGGCGAGACGATGATCACCACCGGCACGCCGGTCTCGATGCTGATCGAGAATGTCGACCAGCGCTCCAAGGACTATGGCGAGATTGCCCGCCAGTACCGTCCCGGCCACGCCGACTACACCTATGAAGTCAAATACGGCCTGCGCGACCATCGCGGCGGCGGTCGTTCCTCGGCGCGCGAGACGGCCGCGCGTGTGGCCGCCGGCGCGCTCGCCCGTAAGGTGGTGCCCGGAATGGTGGTGCGCGGCGCGCTGGTCTCGATGGGCGAAAAATCGATCGACCGCGCCAACTGGAACTGGAATTTCATCGGTGACGTCGAAAACCCGTTCTTCACCCCCGATCCGGCCTCCGTTCCGGTCTTCACCAGCTATCTCGACGGCATCCGCAAGTCCGGCTCCTCGGTCGGCGCGGTGATCGAGATCGTCGCTGACGGCGTGCCCGCCGGCCTTGGCGCGCCGATCTACGCCAAGCTCGACCAGGACATCGCGTCCGGCCTGATGTCGATCAACGCCGTCAAGGGCGTCGAGATCGGCAACGGTTTTGAAGCCGCCCGCATTACCGGCGAACAGAATGCCGACGAGATGCGCATCGGCAATGACGGCAAGCCGGTCTTCCTGTCCAACAATGCCGGCGGCATTCTGGGCGGCATCTCGACCGGCCAGGCGATCGTCGCCCGCTTCGCCGTCAAGCCGACCTCGTCGATCCTGACGCCGCGCAAATCCATCGACAAGGACGGCAACGACGTCGACGTCATGACCAAGGGCCGCCACGATCCCTGCGTCGGCATCCGTGCCGTGCCGATCGGCGAAGCCATGGTTGCCTGTGCCGTCGCCGACCATTATCTCCGGCACCGGGGACAGACAGGCCAGGGATTAGGCAGTAGGGATTAGGCAATAGGCCAGCCCATCCTTCCTTCCCTAACTCCTACTGCCCAACCCCTATTCCCTGCGAGCGAAGCGAGCCAATGCCATACGATCAGAAGAAAATCGTCGAAGCCATCCGCGCCTTCGAGCGCGGCGAGATCGTCGTCGTCATGGACGATGACGGGCGTGAGAACGAGGGCGACCTGATCGTTGCCGCCGTGCATTGCAGCCCGGAGAAAATGGCCTTCATCATCCGTCACACCTCCGGCATCGTCTGCACGCCGATGCCGCGCGAGGAGGCCAAGCGGCTCAATCTGCAGCCGATGGTCGCCGACAATGATTCCGCCCACACCACGGCCTTTACCGTCAGCGTCGATTTCAAGCATGGCACCACCACCGGCATTTCGGCCGAGGACCGCACGCTGACCGTGCGCAACCTGGCCAACGGCAATGTCGGCGGTTCGGATTTCGTGCGGCCCGGCCACATTTTTCCACTGATCGCGAGGGAAGGCGGCGTGCTGATGCGTTCGGGCCATACCGAAGCCGCCGTCGACCTGTGCAGACTTGCCGGCCTGCCGCCGGTTGGCGTGATCTCGGAGCTGGTCAATGACGACGGCACCGTCAAGCGCGGCCCGCAGGTTGCGAGCTTTGCCGAGGAACACGGCCTCAAGCAGGTCTCGGTCGCCGACCTCATCGCCTACCGGCAGCGCAAGGAAACGCTGGTCGAACGCGTCGCCTGCTCCGAAATCGACACACTCGGCGGCAAGGCACAGGTCTTTACCTACACGCTGCCCTGGGATTCCATGCACCATGTCGCGGTCGTTTTCGGCGACATCCGTGACGGCGAGGACGTGCCGGTGCGGCTGCATTCGGAGGATGTGGTGACCGACGTGTTCGGCACCAGCCACCGGCTCGACGCCATTATGAAGGCGATGGGCGAACGCAAGCGCGGCGTCATCGTTTACCTCCGAGAGGGTTCGGTCGGCGTCGCCCATCAGGAGCGCAACCGGCCGATGAGTGCCGACCGTGAGGACCACGAAGAGGCCCGCCGCCGTGAGAACGAGTGGCGAGAAATCGGCCTCGGCGCGCAGATTCTCAAGGATCTCGGCATCTCCTCGATCAATTTGATCGCCTCGCGCGAACGCCACTATGTCGGGCTTGAGGGCTTTGGCATTCATATCGCCAAGACCGAGATTTTCTAGGGGACAGGGGGCGGTCGGATGAGCTTCGAGGCCTATCTCAATTGCTTTGAAGATGGCGAAGAGAGCTACTTCCCCACATCGATCGTCGAGGATGCCTTCGCGCCGTTCGTCACCAGGCGTGAACCTGAATTCACCTGCTGGGTCGTCGCCTATGACGATGCGTCGTCGGCCGACCTCTATCTCAATTTCGACCCCGGCGATGCCTCGCGATGTTCAGGCTTCACCGTCGCGCGGCCGCCCGACGATCCGCGCCTCTACGAAGCGCTGTGGAAAATCCTGCGTGTCACCAGCTCGGTCGTGTATTGCGCCGGAGAATGTCCGCCGATGGTCGGGCGCGCTGAAACCATACCCCATCTGAACCCGGATATGGTTGAGACACTGGGAAGTCCTGTTGTCGTTCTCGATGGAAACGAGATCCGCAAGAGGCTTGAACAGTCGTAGGGAGCCGCGCTCCTTTGGAGAAGCTGCGTCCGATCCGCGTTCCCGACCGGACGCTTGTGCGTTTATTCCGCGGGAACGGCGGCTGCACCGCAGCCGTCCAGCTCGCAGGCGCGGGTGGCCAGGCTGCGCTGGCCCACCAACACCGTGACCAGTGCGATAGTGCCTGAAACCACCGAGACCCAGAACCCGTTCCTGGCGCCGAACTCATCCACCACCGCGCCGGCGGCAAACGAACCCAGCGCCATGCCGATGCCGATGCCGGTCATCACCCAGGTGATGCCTTCGGTCAGCATCGCTTCCGGCACGTGGCGTTCGATCAGGCCGAAGGCGGTGATGAAGGTTGGCGAGATCGCCACGCCGCTGATGAAAACGGTCAGCGCCAGCAGCGGCACCGTGTCGGCGGTGAGCGGCAGCAATGTGCCGAGCGCAACGAGGGCGACCGCGAGGGCCAACTGGCGCTGCAGCGGCGCTTTCAGGTTGAGCGCACCGACGACGAGGCCGAGCACGAACGATCCCAGCGCATAGACGCCGATGACGAGGCTGGCGGCGCCCGGCTGGCCGAGTTCCTTGGTGATCGCCACCGTGCTCACTTCCGTCGTCGCGAAGGTGGCGCCGACGAAGATCAGGGCGAAGGTGATGATCTGCACCGGCCTGAGCCGGATTGCCGAGCCGCTCGAGACATGATTCACCGGCCGCACTTGTGGTTCGGTCGAACGCTGCAGGATGAAGGCTGCCGAGCCAAGGGCGAGGAATAGCGTGCTGACCAGGACACCGGCTTCCGGGAACAGAGCGGCACTCAAGCCCACCGACAGCGATGCGCCTGCAATGTAGACGAGTTCGTCCGCCGCCGATTCGAAGGCGAATGCGGTGTTCATCTGCGGCCGGCCGCGAAAAATCTCGGTCCAGCGCGCGCGCACCATCGCCGGCATGCTGGGCATGGCGGCGGCCGCCAGTGCCGACACAAACAGCGTCCACACCGGCCAATCCTGATTGGCTGCGGCAATCAGCACCGCGAAGGCGAGCACGGTGAGGATGGTGGTCGGAACCACGATCCGCGTCTGGCCGAGGCGATCGACCAGCCGTGATATCTGCGGCGCCACGAAAGCGTTGCTCAGCGCGAACGTCGCCGAGACAGCTCCCGCCAGCCAGTATTCGCCACGTGTCTGCGACAGCATGGCCACGATGCCGATCGGCGCCATGGCGATCGGCAGCCGCGCGAGGAAGCCCGCGGCGGCAAACCCCTTGGCTCCAGGGGCACGAAAGATTTCCGAGTATGGGTTTTGCATGGCTGGTTCCTCGACAAAGGCCAATTCGACAATTACATACGGTGCGTATGAATATAGGTAGTCGATACGCCGCGTATGTCAATTGGCATACGAAGCGTATGTGAATAAGGCCAGAACCATGCACAGACCCCGCAAGGAGATGATTGCCGAAACGCGCGCCAAGCTGATCACGGCGGCCCGCCACGCTTTCGGCACGATCGGCTATGCCGACGCGTCGATGGACGACTTCACCGCCTCGGCCGGGCTGACGCGCGGTGCGCTCTATCATCATTTCGGCGACAAGAAGGGCCTGCTGCAGGCCGTCATCGCCGAAATCGATGGCGAGATGGCCGTCCGCATCCATGAGATTGCGTCGCGGGCGCCAAGCCGCTGGCAGCGTTTCGTCGACGAATGCACGACCTATATCGAGATGGCGCTGGAGCCGGAAATCCAGCGCATCATGTTTCGCGACGGTCCGGCTGTGCTCGGCGATCCGGCGCAATGGCCGAACGCCAATGCCTGCGTCGGCTCGATGACCGATCATCTGACGGCTCTGCAGCAGGAGGGGGTGGTCGTCCCCGGCGTCGACCCCGAAACCGCCGCCCGGCTGATCAACGGCGCCAGCAGCCAGGCGGCGCAGCGCATCGCCAATTCGAACGACCCCGAAGCGACGTCGAAGACCGTGGTGGCAGCCTTCCAGCAACTGCTTGAAGGGCTTCTCAAAAAACAGGGTTCGCAGCCGGCCTGAAATCTGGTCGGCCGAGACCCGGCATTTGCCGAGATTGACAATTCCCGGCCCGGGTTCATCCTCGCCGTCCATCTCTGAGGGGAGATTCGGGCGCATGTGGGATTTCGAAATCGGCAGGTCGGTGTCCATCATGATCAGGACATGGCCATTCATCGTCTTTCGCATGATCGTCTATTTCGGCATCACGCTCGCCTATATCGTGGCGACCGGCAGCGGCGCCTCGGTCGGCTATGGCGTCGGCCATATCTCCACCGATCCCGACGGGCCGCTTTCCTTTGCACTGTGGGGCGGCATCGTCGGCATCGGCATCGTTTCGATCGCGCTCTACTGGATCCGCGAATACATCCTCTACGTCGTCAAGGCCGGCCATATCGCCGTCATGGTGCATCTGATCGATGGCCGGGACGTTCCCAGTGGGCAGGACCAGATCGCCTACGCCAAGGACGTGGTGAAGGAGCGTTTCGCCGAGGCCAACATCCTTTTCGTGGTCGACCAGCTGGTCAAGGGCGCCATCCGCGCCATCACCGGCCTGATCGGCGGCATCGCCGCCTTCCTGCCCATTCCGGGCCTCGGCGGTCCGGTCGCTTTCATCAATACGGTGATCCGCCTGTCGCTGACCTATGTCGACGAGATCATCCTCGGCTACAACATCCGCATCAATTCATCATCGCCCTTCGAGACAGCCCGGCAAGGCGTCGTGCTCTACGCCCAGAACGGCAAGACCATGGTCAAGAACGCCATCTGGCTGGCGGTCATCATGTGGGGTGTGTCCTTCGTCATCTTCCTTTTGATGCTGGCGCCGGCCGCCGCCATCATGTGGTTCATTCCGGGGCAGCTCGGCGGCTGGGCCTTCGTGCTCGCCATCCTCCTTGCCTGGGCCTTCAAGGCGGCCTTCATCGAACCCTTCGCCATAGCCTGCCTGATGCAGGTCTATTTCAAGACCATCGAAGGCCAGGTGCCGAACGCCGAATGGGACCAGCGGCTGGCCGAGGGGTCGTCCAAGTTCAGGGAACTCAGGGATAAGGCGCTGGCCTCCTTCGGCGGCTCGCGCTGGACGCAGCCGGCGCCCGGGGTGTAATCCCTGTTGAACGTCGGGGCGGTGCGGCGTCAAACCATGGTCAAAGCGGCCGGGCGCGCCTATATCGGGTCATGGTCACCAGGCTCTACACCCATCCGATCTTCCTCGAACATCTGACGCCCCCCGGTCATCCGGAGCGGCCGGACCGCTTGCGCGCTATCGAGCGCGTGCTCGACGACGAGGCCTTCACCGCACTCGATCGGGTAACGGCGCCGCAAGGCGACGAGGCCACAATCCTCTACGCCCACCCCGAGGATTTCGTCGCCCGCGTCCGCGCCGCGATCCCTGAAAGCGGCATTGCCTCGATCGACGCCGACACGAGCGCCAGCCCGAAAAGCTGGCAGGCGGTGGTCACTGCCATCGGTGCGGCCAACGCTGCCGTCGACGATGTTTTCGAGGGCAGCGTTGCCAATGCCTTCGTCGCCGCGCGTCCGCCCGGCCATCATGCCGAAAAGACCACGGCCATGGGCTTTTGCCTGTTCAACACCGCGGCGATCGCGGCCCGCTACGCGCAGAAGAAACACGGCGCCGAGCGTGTCGCCATCGTCGACTGGGACGTGCATCACGGCAATGGCACGCAGGACATTTTCTGGGACGATCCCTCGGTGCTCTATTGTTCGACGCACCAGATGCCGCTCTATCCCGGCACCGGGGCTAAAAACGAAACCGGCGCCGGCAACATCGTCAACGCGCCGCTGGCGCCGCAGACCGGCTCGGACATGTTTCGCGATGCCTTGCTGTCGCGCGTCCTTCCGGCACTCGACAATTTCGCGCCCGATCTGATCATCATTTCCGCAGGCTTCGACGCTCACCATCGCGACCCGCTGGCCGAGATCAACCTCAGCGAGGACGATTTCGACTGGGCGACAGGCCAGTTGCTGGAACGCGCCGGGCGCCACAGCGGCAACCGGCTCGTCAGCCTGCTTGAGGGCGGCTACGATCTGCAGGGACTGGCATTTTCGGTCGCCGCCCATGTCGGGCGGCTGATGAAGGGGTAAAGTATGGCTGGCGAAGCAAATGAAGACGTGAAGGCGATGAGCTTCGAGCAGGCACTCGACGCGCTGGAAAAGATCGTCGATGATCTGGAACGCGGCGACGTGCCGCTCGACCAATCGATCAAGATCTATGAGCGCGGCGAGGCGCTGAAGGCCCATTGCGACCGGCTGCTGAAGGCGGCCGAAGACAAGGTCGAGAAGATCAGGCTGTCGCGTGATGGCAAACCGGTGGGAACGGAGCCGCTCGACGCGGAGTAGTGGAATGGGGCGGGCATAAAGCAGATAGGAGTTCAAGCATGTGCAGAAACATCAAGACCCTGTTCAATTTCGAGCCGCCGGCGACCCATGACGAGATCCGCGACGCCGCCCTTCAATTCGTGCGCAAACTGAGCGGAACGACGCGGCCCTCGCAGCGCAACCAGGCAGCCTTCGACCGTGCCGTCGAGGCGATCGCCGAATCGGCGCATGAATTGCTGCATTCGCTGGAAACCACGCATCATCCGCGCAATCGTGAAGAGGTGGCGGCCAAGGCAAAAGCCAAATCGGCGCTCCGCTTCGCCTGAGGACATCCAGATGAGTTTCTTCCCCGGCAAGGACCCTGAGCCTGGCGATGCCTTCGCCAGCGACCAGATCGAGCTCATGGTCATTCCAAACGCCAAGGACATTGGCGGCTTCCAGGTTCGTCGCGCTCTGCCCACGGCAAAGCGGCGGCTGGTCGGTCCCTTCATCTTCTTCGACCGCATGGGGCCGGCGATCTTGCGCGCCGGCCAGGCGATGGATGTGCGCCCGCACCCGCATATCGGGCTTTCCACCGTCACCTATCTGTTCGACGGCAATATCAGGCACCGCGATTCGCTCGGCACCGAGATGGTCATCCAGCCCGGCGACGTGAATTTGATGACCGCCGGCCGCGGCATTGTCCATTCCGAGCGCACGCCCGAAGAACTGCGCGGCGCGCCGATGTCGGTCTCCGGCCTGCAGACATGGCTGGCTTTGCCCGACGGCAAGGAGGAAGTGGCGCCGGTGTTCGAGAACACGGCCGCGCTCCTTCTGCCCGAGATCGACGCCGAAGGTGTTTCCGGCCGCGTGGTGATCGGCGATTTCCAGGGACTGCGCTCGCCGGTAAGAGCCGACACCGAGACGCTCTACGCCGATCTGAGGCTGGCGCCCGGCGCCAGCGTCAAAATTCCCGCCGACGCCGAGGAACGCGCCATCTACACGCTGGACGGCGATGTCTCAATCTCGGGCGACCGTTTTCCGGCCGAACGGCTGCTGGTGTTCCGGCCTGGCGACGAGATCGTCGTGTCGTCCGAGCGCGGCGCCCATTTCATGCTCTTCGGCGGCGCTTCGCTCGGCTCTCCGCGCCACATCTGGTGGAACTTCGTCTCGTCGTCGAAGGAACGCATCGAACAGGCCAAGCAGGAATGGAAGACGGGCCGCTTCGATATCGTTCCTGGAGATGAGGAAGAGTTCATTCCGTTACCGGACAATTAACGTCAGCATCACCCGCGTCACTGACACGCATTTACATTCGGGCGACGCAGGCATATTTCGCCATGATCGACGCGCATCATAGCTGAGCAGGCCCTTAACAGTGAACGCAACGCTGCATACGCCGCTTCTCGACAAGGTCCGCATTCCAGCCGACCTGAAGAAGCTTGACGAAAGCGAGCTGCCGCAGCTGGCCTCGGAGCTGCGCGCCGAGCTGATCGATGCCGTCTCGCATACGGGCGGGCATCTCGGCGCTGGCCTAGGTGTCGTCGAACTGACGGTGGCGCTGCACTATGTCTTCAACACGCCGGAAGACCGCGTGATCTGGGATGTCGGCCACCAGGCCTATCCACACAAGATCCTGACCGGCCGCCGCGACCGCATCCGAACGCTCAGGCAAGAAGGCGGCCTGTCCGGCTTCACCCGTCGCGCCGAGAGCGAATACGACCCGTTCGGCGCCGCGCACTCCTCGACCTCCATTTCCGCTGGCCTCGGCATGGCCATGGCGCGCGACCTCTCCGGCGGCCACAACAATGTCATTGCCGTCATCGGCGACGGCGCCATGTCTGCCGGCATGGCCTATGAAGCCATGAACAACGCCGGCGCGCTCGATGCTCGCCTGATCGTCATTCTCAACGACAACGACATGTCGATCGCGCCGCCGACCGGCGCCATGAGCGCCTATCTGGCGCGGCTTGCCTCTGGCAAGACCTATCTTGGCCTGCGCGACTTCGGCAAGAAACTGACCTCCTATCTCGGCAAGCGTGCCGATCGCGCCATCAAGCGGGCGGTCGAGCATGCGCGCGGCTACGTCACCGGCGGCACGCTGTTCGAGGAGCTTGGCTTCTACCATATCGGCCCGATCGACGGCCACAATCTCGAGCATCTGATCCCGGTGCTGAAGAACGTCCGCGACCATGCCGACGGTCCGGTGCTGATCCATGTCGTGACCCAGAAGGGCAAGGGCTACGCGCCGGCCGAGGCTGCGGCCGACAAATATCATGGCGTGAACAAGTTCGACGTCATCACCGGCGCGCAGACCAAGGCCCCGGCCAATGCGCCGGCCTACACCAAGGTGTTTGCCGAAAGCCTGGTCCAGGAAGCCCGCCTGGACGAACGTATCGTCGCCGTCACCGCCGCCATGCCGAACGGCACCGGCCTCGATTTGTTCGGCGAAGCGTTTCCGACCCGGACCTTCGATGTCGGCATTGCCGAGCAACATGCCGTGACCTTCGCCGCCGGCCTCGCCAGCGAGGGCTACAAGCCCTTCGCCGCCATCTATTCGACCTTTCTGCAGCGCGCCTACGATCAGGTCGTCCATGATGTGGCGATCCAGAAACTGCCGGTGCGTTTCCCGATCGACCGCGCCGGTTTCGTCGGCGCCGACGGCGCCACTCATTGCGGCGCCTTCGACACCACCTTCCTGGCGACGCTGCCGGGCTTCGTGGTGATGGCGGCCGCCGACGAGGCGGAGCTTCGCCACATGGTGCGCACCGCCGCCTATTATGACGAAGGCCCGATCGCCTTCCGCTATCCGCGCGGCAATGGCGTCGGCGTCGACATGCCGGAGCGCGGCTCGGTGCTCGAAATCGGCAAGGGCCGCATCGTCAGGGAAGGCACCAAGGTGGCGCTTCTGTCCTTTGGCACAAGACTGCAGGACTGTCTGCTGGCGGCCGAGGAACTCGGCGCGGCAGGGCTTTCGACGACGGTTGCGGACGCCCGTTTCGCCAAGCCGCTGGACGAGGATTTGATCCGCCGTCTCGCCCGCTCGCACGAAGTGCTGGTGACGGTGGAAGAGGGCGCTGTCGGCGGTTTCGCCAGCCACGTGCTGCAGTTCCTCGCCCATGAAGGCTTGCTGGAAAGCGGTCTGAAAGTTCGGCCGCTTGTGCTGCCGGACGAGTTCACCGACCACGCCAAGCCGGAAAAAATGTATGCCGATGCCGGGCTCGACGCGGCCGGCATCGTGCGCACCGTGTTCGTCGCGCTCGGCCATTCCGCGCGCGCGCAGCGCGCCTGAATCAAACCTCACGCCTCTGAAGCGGTTGTCGGCAGCAACCCTAACGCTGTGTTAACGCTTCCTTTTGGCGTTTTGCTTACCGTGTCTTTTGGCCGTTTTTCAACGCCCCCCTGCTAGAACGAGAGCCAGGCAGGGAGTTAAAAACAATGCGAACGCTTCTGTGCGGCGCGGCCCTTTTGGCCGTCATCGCCGCGCCGGCCATGGCCGAGACGCGCTATGACCGCAAGCTCGAACAGGCGGTGGCAGGCATCGTCGCCGGCAAGATGGGCGATATCAGGGGCGCTTTTTCCTACAAGCAGGTTCCGCAGCTTGTCGTCGTGCCGGACGCACCAGTCGTTGCTGTCGAGCGCCCGCGCAAGCAGGCTTCAGATGACGTAAGCGACGGCCTGATGCCGGCCGTTGAACGGCAGGTCTCACGGACGATCTTCTAAAACCACATATCGCGCACGCAGCGCCCATCGCGCGGCAGGTCGTCATAAGTGTCCAGCCCGTCGAAATGGTCGATCGGCAGGTCGGCGACCGCCTCCGGCGGTGCCAGCCTGACATTGACGGCGATCCGCGTGCGGCCGCTGTCGCTGCGGCGCAAACCGCGCCAGGCAAGCACACAGGCACATGTCGGGCAAAACAGTATTTCCAGCGACGGCGTCTCCTTGCCAGCGCGGGTGTAGGACTGCACAGGCCCCACAAGCCGGATACGCTCGTCGACAAAGTCATAGGCCCAGAGTGTGCCATAGCGGCGGCAAAGCGTGCAATTGCAGGCCGTGATCGGGCCGGGATCGCCTTCCAGGGTCCAGTGGGCGGCGCCGCAATGGCAGGTTCCCGTCAGCATTCGTCTTCCTCCGCATTGCCTGAGCCTCTACATCTTGCCGGACTGGCTGCGCTATTCAACCGGGCGGACTGGCTTGCGGCCCGGGTCTCGACGTCCTCCTATGCCAATGTCCTTGCCTTCGCGGCCGGCTTTCGCCATGAAGGCCGATGAACTCCCCTCTGCCAGCCAGCACACGCCAGCGGCTCGACGAATTGCTCGTCCAGCGCGGCCTGTTTGCGAGCCGCTCGCGCGCCCGCGACGCGGTCGAGCGCGGCACCGTGACGGTCGACGGCGTGGTCGCCCGCAAGCCCGGCCAGACGGTTCTGCCGCACTGTCTCATCGTCATCGACGACCCGGCGCAGGGTTATGTCTCACGCGCGGCGCTGAAGCTGATCGCCGGGCTCGACCATTTCAGTCTCGATCCCGCGGGCAGTGAAGCCCTCGATATCGGCGCCTCGACAGGCGGCTTCACCCAGGTGCTGCTCGAACGCGGCGCGGCCCATGTCACTGCCATCGATGTCGGCCACGGCCAGATGCATCCCGGTGTCTCGTCCGACCCGCGCGTCACCGTGATCGAGGGCCTCAACGCTCGCGAGCTCGCGGCTGCCGATCTCGGCGGCCGTATCCCCGATTTCATCGTCTCCGATGTCAGCTTCATCTCGTTGAAACTGGCGATGCCACCGGCGTTGGCATTGGCACGGGACGGCGCTCGTGCGGTGTTTCTGGTCAAGCCGCAATTCGAGGCCGGCCGCGAGGCGATCGGCAAGGGCGGTCTTTTGAAAGACCCTTATGACGCCGCCCGTGTGGCCGGCTTGCTGCAGGAATGGCTCGAAGGCGTCCCTGGCTGGCGTACATTGGGCTTGCACATGTCGCCGATCGAAGGCGGGGACGGCAACCGCGAATTCCTGCTTGCCGGGATCAAGGATGCCGGGACCAAGGATGCCGGGACCAAGGACCGATGAGCACGGGCTTCACCATCAAGAGACTGGGTTCGCAGGGCGACGGCGTCGCCGAGACGGAAACCGGCGAGCTGTTCATTCCCTTCACCCTGCCCGGCGAGACCGTCACCGCCGCGCGCGAGAGGGATCGCGCCATGCTGATGGCGGTATTGGAGACGTCGCCGCTGCGTATCGATCCGGCCTGCCGGCATTTCACCGAATGTGGCGGCTGCGCCGTCCAGCATCTGCAAGCCGACGCTTACCAGCAATGGAAACGCGACAAGGTCGTGCATGCCTTGAAAGGCATTGCCGGCGACATCGGCGCCCTGGTGCCGTGTGCGCCACACACACGCCGCCGCGTCGTGCTTGCCGCCAGGCGCGCCGACACAGGCATGCTGCTTGGCTTCCATCGCCATCTTTCGCCGGAAATCATCCCCATCGAGGAATGTCCGATCTCGCTGCCGGAGATCGTTGCCGCGCTCGATCGCTTGAGGTCGGTCGCCGACCTGGTTTGCGCCACCACCAAATCGTTCCGGATGGCGGTCACTGTGACGGGCTCGGGGCTCGACGTCGCTGTCTATGAGTCGGGCAAGCTGGGCGAGAACCAGCGCCGGGTCGCCTCCAACTTCATCATGGCCAATGGCTTTGCCCGGCTTTCGATCGACGACGAGATCGTCATCGAGCCGAAAAAGCCGGTGGTCATGTTCGGCACCGTCGCTGTCGCCATACCGCCTGGCGCCTTCCTGCAGGCAACGCAAGCCGCCGAACAGACGATGGCCGATCTCGTTGGCGGACATCTGAAGCGGGCCAGGAAAGTCGCGGATCTTTTCGCCGGCTGCGGCAGCTTTGCGCTTCGGCTGGCGGCCAAATCCGAAGTCCACGCGGTCGAAGGCGACGCGGCAGCCCTTTCGGCGCTCGACCGCGGATCGCGCTTCGCCACCGGCCTGAAGCGGGTAACCGGCGAACGCCGCGACCTGTTCCGGCGGCCGCTGACGTTCAAGGAGCTGAATGCTTTCGATGGCGTCGTCTTCGACCCGCCGCGCGCCGGCGCCGAGGACCAGTCGAAGCAGATCGCCCGCTCGGATGTGCCGTTCGTCGCCGCCGTCTCCTGCAATCCGGTGACGCTGGCACGCGACCTGCGCATCCTGATCGACGGCGGCTACATCTTGAAGAGCGTCACGCCCATCGACCAGTTCCTGTGGTCGCCGCATGTCGAGGCCGTGGCGCTGCTGGAGAAGCCGAAACGGCGACGTTAATCCGCCGATTTTCACAAGGCCGTGCTTGAGTTTGCCGCCCCCCGCAAGACGTAGCCGGCTGGCAAACTAGCCTTCGCGAACGCTTTCGTACCCGGCCGCTTGTGCGGCCTTGATGAACTTACGGTCGAAGGACACAAATGCTGAGCAGTGCGAGGACTTGCCCAGATGGAGCGCATCGGCGAAATCCATTCCCGTCTCGGCTAGATCGACCGCGGAAGAGACGATCGCAGCATCCTCTATCTCGACAGTGGGAAGCCCGCCGAACACCCGCAGTGCATTGACGATCGAGGCCTGATCATAACCATAGCCGCTGCGCAGCACCCACTCAGCCTCCAGGATCACCGTGACGGCGACGAAAACGGGCTGACCGTCGATCAGCCGCCGGGCTCGCGGGGACTGCTCGGGATCGTCGTTCGTCAGATACCTGACGACAACGTTGGTATCAATCGCGAGCATGGCGCCGCCGTGCTTCAGCAAGGACGGCCGCGTCCATCTCCTCCAAGGTCTTCGGTCTGCCACTGTGCGGCAGGACACCAAAGACATCTTCTGGTCGTGTCGGGGCAAAGGCAGGCGCCGGTCTCAAAAGTACACCGTCCGGTGTGTCTTCGACCTGCAGGCGCGTGCCCGCGCCCCAGTCCCTCCGTTTGCGGATAGCGCTGGGCAGGATGACTTGTCCCTTGGTCGAGACGGTCGTTATAAGCTTTTCTATTGCACCCATTGCGGTATTACCCTTGTGTAAGACAAAGGTAAGATATCCCTGTGAGGGGAACTATTCAAGCCCGCCGACGTCTCCTCGCTCAAACCCTGGTGCCGCCGACGGTCATCTGGTTCATCCTGAGATGCGGCTGGCCGACGCCGACCGGCACGCCTTGTCCGGCCTTGCCGCACATGCCGATGCCGGTGTCGAGTTTCATGTCGTTGCCGATCATCGAAACGCGGTGCATGGCGTCCGGTCCGTTGCCGATCAGCATGGCGCCCTTGATCGGCTGCGTCACCTTGCCGTTTTCGATCATGTAGGCCTCGGTGCAGCCGAACACGAACTTGCCCGAGGTGATGTCGACCTGGCCGCCGCCGAAGGATACGGCATAGATGCCGTTCTTGACCGAGGCGATGATCTCGTCCGGCTCCATGTCGCCTGCCGTCATATAGGTGTTGGTCATGCGCGGCATCGGCTGGTGCGCATAGCCTTCGCGCCGGCCGTTTCCCGTGGCTTTCATGCCCATCAGCCGGGCGTTCTGGCGGTCCTGCATGTAGCCGACAAGCTTGCCGTCCTCGATCAGCACATTGCGGGCCGAAGGCGTGCCTTCATCGTCGACGGTCAGCGAACCCCGCCGCTCCGGCATGGTGCCGTCATCGACCACGGTAACGCCCTTGGCGGCGACCTGCTGGCCGAGCAGGCCGGCAAAGGCGGAGGTCTTCTTGCGGTTGAAGTCGCCCTCCAGCCCGTGGCCGACGGCTTCGTGCAGCATCACGCCCGGCCAGCCGCTGGACAAAACGATGTCGAACGTTCCGGCCGGCGCGGGAATGGCTTCGAGATTGACCAGCGCCTGCCTGAGGGCCTCCCTGGCAGCATGCTTCCAGGCGTCCTCGACCAGGAACTCGCCGAACGCCTTGCGCCCGCCCATGCCATAGGAGCCGCTTTCCTGGCGGTCGCCGTCGCCGACGACGACGGAAACGTTGATGCGGACCAGCGGGCGGATGTCGCGCACGATCTGGCCGTCGGCGCGCACGATCTCGACATGCTGCCAGGACGCCGCGAGCGAGGCCGTCACCTGGCGCACGCGCGGGTCCTCGGCACGCAGCCATGCGTCGATCTCCTGCAACAGCTTGGCCTTGACCTCGAAGGAAGGCGAGGGGATCGGGTTCTCCTCGCCATAGAGATGGCGGTTGGTGCGCGCGGGTGCCGCGGCAAGCGTGCCGGAATAGCCGCCCTTGACGGTCGAGACCGCGTCGGCGGCGCGCAGCAGCGACGCCTCCGAAAGATCGCTGGAATGGGCGTAGCCGCTGGCCTCGCCGGCCACGGCGCGCAGGCCAAAACCCTGGTCGGTGTTGAAATTGGCGGTCTTCAGCCTGCCATTGTCGAACATCAGCGCTTCGCTCTCGCTGTATTCGAGGAACAGTTCGCCATCATCGGCGCCGTTCAGTGTGTCGGCGACGATCCGCTTGATGCGATCGTCTGAAATGTCGAATTGGCCGGTCAGGCTGTTCATGGCAGGTCCGCTCACAAGAGGAATGGTGTTGCCACGATGTAGGCGCGAAGACGCGCCTGCACAATCCGCAATGACGATCCGCAGCCGGACAGTGGAGCGCTAATGCATGTCGCCCAGAAGTGTGCCGCGGTTCTGGGATAACGACATGCATCAAACAAAGACCTAAAGCGCGTCGTATGAATCCGTTTCAGCGCGACGCGCTTTAGGGCTCTACTTCTCGTCCACGAACGATTTGATGTCGCTGGTCATGGAATCCCAGTTCGAGAACTGCTCTTCGAGGTAGGAGCGGGTAACCCCGCCCCTGAACATGACATCCATCTTGAAGTTCGACCCGTCACCCGAAAAGGCCTTCACCCAGCGGTATTTCTTGTTCCATTCATTGGCCTAGTCGGCCGTGAAGGGGTCGGTATAGCCCGAGGAGAACTGGATCGACTTGCACTTCTCATGGTTTTCGCAGCCATAGAAGTAGATGACATATTTCATGCCCTGAAGCCGGCCCGAGACCATCGGATCGCCGCCGTCGTCCTTGTCCATCTTTGCCGAGCCATAGCCTTTCGCAAGCTCGAAAATGACGGCCGGATCGGGCGCCGTGATGATTTCGGTATCCTCGGCAAAGGCGACGGAAACGGCGCCGGTCAGGATCAGACCGGTCGACAAAAGCACAGAACAAGCACGCATGATGACCCCCACAGCCAAAGATCAAACCCGTGGGAATTGTGCGTCAGGAAAGACGGTTTCGCAAGCATCAAGCTCAGGGCAGGGCGGCAAAACCGTCGGCGAAGCCCTTGAGGTCGACGGGGATGCCGATGCCTTCTTCCGGCGTCTGGAAGACGATGAAGGTGGCCGACGTCCCGGTCTTCAGCGTATCGAGCAGCGGCTTTTCGAGAATGACCTCGGCATAGCAGCCGTCCTGGAAGCAGCGCACGAAATAGGCGCGGCCGATATCCTTGCCGTCGACATTGAGGCCCAGGCCATTGGGCAGCAAAACGCCGAGCGGGGCCAGCACGCGCAGGATCTCGGCCTTGTTGTCGGCGGTGCGCAGGACGACGACGGACAGTCCCATTTCCGGGCGATCCTCGGCAACGACGTTCTGCATCATCACGCATTGTTCCGAGGTGGCGCCGGCCGGCGTGTCGCAGATGATCGACCACGCGCCATGCGTTGACTTGACCGTGCCGCTGGGCTGCGCTGCATTGGCGACGCCGGTTGCGGACGAGCCGATACCGATCAGGGCGGCGAGAAAAACGACCTTCGCCCCGCTTCTCGAAAGCCAAGCGCTTTTCGAATGCCAGGCGCTCTTCGAATGCCAGGCGTTTCTCGAAAGCCAAGAGGTCATGACGGCTCCATTGCGAATCACGGCACTTTAAGCCGCGCCAAGGCCAAGTAAAGGATAGGGCGACCGCCGGTCAGCCCCGGCAGGCGCAATAATGCGCTTTTCCCTAGCAAATTCGCCCGAATTGCGACCGTCGGGCGCATTCCGGACACAAGCCCGCATAGCCTGTCTGTCGACCACCCGCGCGGGCCACGAGGCCGTCGAAACAGCGCGGCAGCACTTGCGCGCAAAAATGCCGCACGGTTTCGCCCGCTCCTTTCTTGCGGAGGGAAATAGAGTATGGTTTGAACCACCCTTGGGACTGTCCGGGATTCCCATCCCGGCATTGTTCGATATTCTTGCGTCGCGATCGCGAGGAACCGGGAGATGAAGAGGGCGATGAGAAAATTCCCAGCAAGCGCCAAATTGATGGCAACGGCAGGCGCCGCCGCCGCATTTTTCGCCGGTGCCTCCGCCCATGCGGCCCAGCCGCAGCCGTGGGAGATGACTTTTCAGCCGCCGGCGACAGACATGATGCGGCAGATCGAGTGGTTCGGGAACTACACGATGTGGTTCGTCGTCCCGATCACTGCTTTGGTTCTGGCGCTTCTCGCCTGGTGCATCTTCAGGTTCCGCGCCAGCAAAAACCCGGTTCCGTCCAAGACCAGCCACAACACGCTGATCGAGATCATCTGGACAGTCGGGCCGGTCGTCGTCCTGCTGTTCATCGCCATTCCCTCGTTCCAACTGCTGACGGCGCAGTACACGCCGCCGGAAGAGGCCAAGCTGACCGTCAAGGTAACGGGCAATCAGTGGAACTGGGACTATGAGTACCAGACCGAGAACACGCTCTCCTTCAACTCGGCCATCCTGCAGGACGCCGACCGCGCCGCGTTCGGCAAGGAAGACCGCAAGGTCTATCCGCGCCTGCTGGCGGTCGACAACGAGCTGGTCGTGCCGGTCAACACCATGACGCGCGTCCTGGTTACCGCAGCCGACGTGATCCATTCCTTTGCCGTTCCGGCCTTCGGCATCAAGATGGACGCGGTTCCCGGCCGCACCAACGAGACGTGGTTCAAGGCGGAAAAGGAAGGCATCTATTACGGCCAATGCTCGCAGCTCTGCGGCAAGGACCATGCCTTCATGCCGATCGCCGTCCGCGTCGTATCCGACGCGCAGTACAAGACCTGGCTGGCAGCAGCCAAGACCGACCTCCCCGGCGCCAACAAGGCGCTGATGGCCGAGGTCGACGGTACCAACAAGGTAGCGGCCGCCGGCAATTGATGCCGCGGGTTAGCAAGAATTAGGGAACGGAGCCGACCATGGCAGAAGCTGCAGCTCACGACGACCACGACCACAAGCCCTATCATGGCTGGGTCCGGTGGGTGTACTCCACCAACCACAAGGACATCGGCACGCTCTACCTGATCTTCGCGATCTTCGCGGGCATCGTCGGCGGCGCGCTTTCGGTCGTCATCCGCATGGAGCTGCAGGAGCCGGGCATCCAGATCTTCACCGGTCTGGCGCAGATGGTCTATGGCATGAACGGCGATGCCGCCATCGACGGCGGCAAGAGCATGTACAACGCCTTCGGAACCGCGCACGCGCTGATCATGATCTTCTTCATGGTCATGCCGGCGCTGATCGGCGGCTTCGCCAACTGGATGGTGCCGATCATGATCGGCGCCCCCGACATGGCCTTCCCGCGCATGAACAACATTTCGTTCTGGCTGCTGCCGCCGGCCTTCCTGCTGCTCATCGCTTCGGCTTTCATGCCGAGCGCGCCCGGCGCCTATGGCGTTGGCGGCGGCTGGACGCTCTATCCGCCGCTGTCGACCTCCGGCCAGCCCGGGCCGGCCATGGATCTGGCGATCCTGTCGATCCACATTGCCGGCGCGTCCTCGATCCTCGGCGCCATCAACTTCATCACCACCATTTTCAACATGCGCGCGCCGGGCATGACGCTGCACAAGATGCCGCTATTTGCCTGGTCGGTTCTGATCACCGCCTTCCTGCTGCTATTGTCGCTTCCGGTTCTGGCCGGTGGCATCACCATGCTGCTTACCGACCGCAATTTCGGCACCACCTTCTTCGCCCCGGATGGCGGCGGCGATCCGATCCTGTTCCAGCATCTGTTCTGGTTCTTCGGTCACCCCGAAGTGTACATCCTGATCCTGCCGGGCTTCGGCATCATCAGCCACATCGTCTCGACCTTCTCGAAGAAGCCGGTGTTCGGCTATCTCGGCATGGCCTACGCCATGGTCGCGATCGGCGCCGTCGGCTTCATCGTCTGGGCGCACCACATGTACACGACCGGCCTGTCGCTCGACACGCAGCGCTATTTCGTCTTTGCCACCATGGTCATCGCCGTGCCGACAGGCGTGAAGATCTTCTCCTGGATCGCGACGATGTGGGGCGGCTCGATCTCGTTCAAGACGCCGATGCTGTGGGCGCTGGGCTTCATCTTCCTGTTCACGGTCGGCGGTGTCACCGGCGTCCAGCTCGCCAATGCGGGCCTCGACCGCTCGCTGCATGACACCTATTTCGTCATTGCCCACTTCCACTATGTGCTGTCGCTTGGCGCGGTCTTCGCCATCTTCGCCGGCTGGTACTACTGGTTCCCCAAGATGACCGGCTACATGTACTCGCCGGTGATCGCCAACACCCACTTCTGGGTCACCTTCGTCGGCGTCAATTTGATCTTCTTCCCGCAGCATTTCCTCGGCCTGGCCGGCATGCCGCGCCGCACCATCGACTATCCCGACGCGTTCGCCGGCTGGAACATGGTGTCGTCCTACGGCTCCTATATATCGGCCGTCGGCGTGGTGATCTTCCTCTATGGCGTGTTCGAGGCCTTCCAGAAGAAGCGCGTCGCCGGCGCCAATCCGTGGGGCGAGGGTGCAACGACGCTCGAATGGCAGCTGCCTTCGCCGCCGCCCTTCCACCAGTGGGAACAGCTGCCGAAGATCAAGTAAGGCAGCCCGAATACGAAACCGCCGGCCCGCCGGCGGTTTCGGCCAACGGAATGATTGGACTTATGTACGCATGGCCCTTGTCGACGACCCAATGATTGACGAAGCGGGCTTTCGCATGTCGGAAGCCACGTCGGGCGATTTCTTCGCCCTGCTGAAGCCGCGCGTCATGTCGCTGGTGGTGTTCACGGCCTTTGTCGGCATGGTCGCTGCGCCCGTGACCATCAACCCGCTGCTGGCGGTGATCGCCATCCTGGCCATTGCCATCGGCGCCGGCGCCTCTGGTGCGCTCAACATGTGGTACGACGCCGACATCGACGCAGTAATGAGCCGGACCGCCGGCCGCCCGGTACCCTCCGGCCGCATCCTGCCCGGCGAAGCCCTGAGCTTCGGCCTTGTGCTTTCGGTGCTATCGGTGATGACGCTGGGCGTGCTGGTCAACTGGCTGTCGGCGGCGCTGCTTGCCTTCACCATCTTCTTCTACGCCGTCGTCTACACGATGTGGCTGAAGCGCTCGACGCCGCAGAACATCGTCATCGGCGGTGCCGCCGGCGCCATCCCGCCGGTCATCGGCTGGGCCGCGGTGACCGGAACGGTGAGCCTGGAAAGCCTCGTCCTGTTCCTGATCATCTTCCTGTGGACGCCGCCGCACTTCTGGGCGCTGGCACTGTTCAAGTCCGACGACTACGCCAAGGCCGGCATCCCGATGATGCCGAACGTCGCCGGCCAGGCCTCGACCCGCCGCCAGATCTTTGCCTACGCCCTGATCCTGGCGCCGATCGGTGTGCTGCCCTGGGTGCTCGGTTTCACTACCGCCTTCTATGGCGTCGCATCAGTGGCTCTCGGCGCCGGCTTCGTCTGGTATGCCTGGAAAGTGCTGTGCATGACCGATAGCGACCGCGTCATGAAGCCGGCCAAGGCTCTGTTCGCCTATTCGCTGCTCTACCTCTTCGCCATCTTCGCCATTTATCTTGCCGACTGTGTCGTCGGTCGCGCTTTGGCCATCGGTGGAGCATGACCATGATCGACAAGAAGCTTGAACTGGTCACGCTGACCGAAAGCCAGAAGAAGGCGCGGCGCAACCGTTCGGCGGCGATCGGCGTCGCGCTGGCGATTCTGGTCGTCATCTTCTACGTCGCGACCATCGTGAAATTCGGCCATACCGGATGAGGCCGATGATGACCCGCCAGACCGTGATCGATCCCAGGAAGAAGAACACCAACCGCGCCGTCGCCGCCGTCTGCGTCGCCTTCTTCGGCGGCATGATCGGCATGGCCTACGCCGCGGTGCCGCTCTACAAGATGTTCTGCCAGGCTACCGGCTATGGCGGCACGACGCAGCGCGCCGAAAAGCAATATGCCGGCCGCATCCTCGACCGCGACATCACCGTGCGCTTCGACGCCAACACCAACGGCATTCCGTGGCAGTTCCAGCCGGTCGCCCGTTCGGTCACCATCAAGATCGGCGAGACCACGCAGGCGCATTACAGCGCCACCAACAAGTTCGACCGCGCCGTTACCGGCCGCGCCACCTTCAACGTGCAGCCGGAACTGGCGGGCCCCTACTTCAACAAGGTCGAGTGTTTCTGCTTCACCGACACGACGCTGAAGCCCGGCGAGACGCTGGACATGCCGGTCGTGTTCTATGTGGATCCCGATATCGTCAACGTGCCGGAACTGAAGGACTTGAAGACCATCACCCTGTCCTACACCATGTTCCCGGTCCAAAAGAACAAGCCGGTGGCGTCATCGACGCCGGACAGCAGTAGCAAAGTTTCAGATACCGAAGCAAATCTCGGGGGTTGATATGGCAGACGCGCACGCAAAACCACAACACGACTACCATCTCGTCAACCCGAGCCCGTGGCCCTTCCTGGGGTCGATAGGCGCACTGGTGACTGCAGTCGGCGGCGTCGCCCTGATGCAGTATCTCAAGAACGGCGATTTCCCGATTTTCGGCCACAACATCGCCAATCCATGGCTGTTCTTCATCGGCCTCGTCATCGTCCTCTACACGATGTTTGCCTGGTGGTCGGACACCATCAAGGAAGCGCATGAGGGCCACCACACGCGCGTCGTGTCGCTGCATCTGCGCTACGGCATGATCATGTTCATCGCTTCGGAAGTGATGTTCTTCGTTGCCTGGTTCTGGGCCTATTTCGATGCCAGCCTGTTTCCGAGCGAAGTGCAGAATTACGCCCGCACCGCTTTCACTGGTGGCGTCTGGCCGCCGAAGGGTCTCGAAGTCCTCGATCCCTTCCATCTGCCGCTCTACAACACCATCATCCTGCTTCTGTCGGGCACCACGGTGACATGGGCGCACCATTCGCTTATCCATGGCGACCGCAAGGGCCTGATCAACGGCCTGGTGCTGACCGTCGGCCTCGGCATGCTGTTCACCATGGTGCAGGCCTACGAGTACATGCACGCTCCGTTCGGCTTCAAGGATTCCATCTACGGCGCCACCTTCTTCATGGCGACCGGCTTCCATGGCTTCCACGTCATCATCGGCACCATCTTCCTGCTGGTCTGCCTGATCCGCGCCTGGAAAGGCGACTTCACGCCCAAGCAGCATTTCGGCTTCGAGGCGGCTGCCTGGTACTGGCACTTCGTCGACGTGGTCTGGCTGTTCCTGTTCGCATCGATCTACGTCTGGGGATCGGTCGGCGCGGTGATCGAAGGCCACTGACGGCTTTCACCGAACCGACAAATCAGAAGGGCGGTCGCGGCAACGCGGTCGCCTTTCTTCTTTTCGGCGCCCCATCAATGGCCAACGGATTCGGCTGGTCGGGCTGGCTGCTTCAATTGGTCGACTGGCCCGATGGCTGCATTGGGGTTACCGACTGCGACATGGACGAAATCTGGACTATGGTGCCGGATGGAACGCTGATCGAAATCGAGCCGTAAAGCATGACTATCCATGAGTGAAGATAGGGCGATCTGGCCACCCATTGAGCCGATCTCGGCCGGCCTGCACGGACGCTGCCCGCGCTGCGGCGAAGGACGGCTGTTTTCCGGCTTCCTCACCGTCGGCAAGCGCTGCAACAATTGCGGCCTCGACTATTCCTACGCCGATGCCGGCGACGGCCCGGCGGTGTTCGTCATCCTGATCATCGGCTTCATCGTCGTGGGGCTGGCGCTGTGGGTGGAGGTCACGCTGAGCCCGCCGCTCTGGCTGCATTTCATCATCTGGATACCGCTGGCCGTGGGACTGTGCCTGACGGCGCTGAGGCTGATCAAGGGGGTGCTGCTGACGCTTCAATACGCCAACAAGGCGGCCGAAGGCCGCCTGGACCAGGGGCAATGAGCGAGGCGCTGACCAAGCCCGCCGGCCGCTCGCGGCCGAAGACGGCATTGCTGCTCGGCCTCGGCCTGGTGGTGTTCGTCATCCTGCTCGGGCTTGGCACATGGCAGGTGCAGCGCCTGTACTGGAAGGAAGCCCTTCTGCAGACCATCGACCAGCGCACCCATTCAGCGCCGCAGCCGCTGGCGGACGTCGAGAAGGAATTCGCCGCCACCGGTGATGTCGACTACACGCCGGTCACCGTCAGCGGGACGTTCCTGCACTCCGGCGAGCGGCATTTCTACGCCACATGGGACGGCGACGCCGGCTTCAACGTCTATACCCCGCTGGCCCTCGACGATGGCCGCTATGTCCTGATCAACCGCGGCTTCGTTCCCTATGATGTCAAGGATGCCGCCAAGCGCCCGCAAGGGCAGGTGACCGGCAAGGTCACGGTCACCGGCCTGGCGCGCAACCCGCTGCCGGCCAAGCCGTCGATGATGCTGCCCGACAATGACGTGGCCAAGAACATCTTCTATTGGAAGGATCGTGACGTCATGGCGGCGAGTGCCGGCCTGCCGGCCGGTGCCGTGCTGGTGCCGATCTTCATCGACGCCGACAAGACGCCGAACCCGGGCGGGCTGCCGGTCGGCGGCGTCACCATCATCGACCTGCCGAATTCTCATCTGCAATATGCCTTCACCTGGTATGGCCTGGCGGCGGCTCTTGCCGCGGTTCTGATCATCAGGCTGCGCCGTCCGGCAAAGACTGAATGATCCAGAGCATGATCCCGAAAAGTGGGAACCGGTTTCGGACAAGATCATGCTCCAACAAAGAGTTAGATCAGGTTGACCATTCAACCTGATCCAACTGCCCTTGACAGGGCAGGGGTGCACACCTCATTTCGCCAAACGATACGATCAACCGATCTGGAATCATGCTGCAGACCGCCACAAAACCACCGCTGACGATCCGGCTCTGCCAGCCGCGCGGCTTTTGCGCCGGTGTCGACCGCGCGATCCAGATCGTCGTGCTGGCGTTGAAGAAATACGGCGCGCCGGTCTATGTCCGCCACGAGATCGTGCACAACCGCTATGTCGTCGAGGGCCTGCAAAGCCTTGGCGCGGTTTTCATCGAGGAACTCTCGGAAATCCCGGCCGAGCACCGCAAGTCGCCGGTTGTCTTCTCAGCCCACGGCGTGCCGAAATCGGTGCCGGCCGACGCCAAGGCACGCGAGCTCTTCTATCTCGACGCCACCTGCCCGCTGGTGTCCAAGGTGCACAAGCAGGCGATGCGCCATCAGCGGCTCGGCCGCCATGTGCTTCTGATCGGCCATGCCGGCCATCCCGAAGTGATCGGCACCATGGGCCAACTGGCTGAAGGCGCCGTCACGCTGATCGAGACCGAAGCCGACGCTGGGACCTTTGCCCCCGCCGACCCGGAAGCGCTCGGCTTCGTAAGCCAGACAACGTTGTCGGTCGAAGACACTGCCGGCATATTGCGGGTGCTGCAGGAGCGCTTCCCGCAACTGCATGCACCGGCCGCCGAATCGATCTGCTACGCCACCACCAACCGCCAGGAAGCGGTCAAGGAAACCGCCGCCGGCGCCGATCTCTATCTGATCGTCGGTGCGCCCAATTCCTCCAATTCGCGCCGTCTTGTCGAAGTGGCGGAGCGCGCCGGCGCCACCATGTCGCTTCTCGTACAGCGCGCCGCCGAAATTCCGTGGAATGACATCACGAATATCTCGACGCTCGGCCTGTCTGCCGGCGCGTCGGCGCCGGAGATCATCGTCGACGAGATCATCGACGCCTTCCGCCAGCGCTTCGAGGTGAACATCGACCTGGCGATCACGGCCACCGAAACGGAGGATTTTCCAGTCATGCGGGTTCTGCGCGATGTCGAACTGACGCGGGCCGACATGGCCTTCGTCAACGGAGCCGCGTGAACAGCCCATGGCGGTCTACACCGACGTCAATGAGGGCGAACTCGGCGCGTTCCTGAGGGCATATCCAGTCGGCGAACTCTTGTCCTACAAGGGTATCGCCGAAGGCACGGAGAATTCGAATTTCCTGCTGCACACCTCAAGCGGCTCTTACATACTGACGCTCTACGAGAAGCGCGTCGACAAGGCCGACCTGCCGTTCTTCCTCGGCCTGATGGGCCATCTCGCCCGCAAAGGCATTTCCTGCCCGCTGCCGGTGACCGCGCATGACGGCACCGTCATCGGCACGCTGGCCGGCCGTCCCGCGGTCATCATCACCTTCCTCGAAGGCCTGTCGCTGCGGCGGCCGACAGCGGCGCATTGCGCCGAGGTCGGCAAGGCGCTCGCCGCCCTGCATTTGGCCGGGCAGGATTTTGCGATGACGCGTGACAACGCACTGGCCATCGAGGGCTGGCGCAAATTGTGGAACGCCTCGCGCGACCGAGCCGACGAGGTCGAGCCGGGACTGGCGGCCGAGGTCGACGCCGATTTCGCGGATTTCGAACGCCATTGGCCGCAGGGCCTTCCTGCCGGCATCATCCATGCCGATCTGTTTCCCGACAATGTCTTCTTCCTCGGCGAGAAACTGTCCGGCCTCATCGACTTCTATTTCGCCTGCCACGACCTCTACGCCTATGATGTCGCCACCTGTCTCAACGCCTGGTGTTTCGAGAAGGATTTCTCCTTCAACCTGACCAAAGGCACGGCGCTGCTGGCCGGCTATCAGAGCGTGCGGCCTTTGAGCGATGGCGAGAAAGCAGCGCTGCCGATGCTTTCGCGCGGTTCGGCGCTGCGCTTCATGCTGACCCGGCTCTATGACTGGCTGACGGTTCCAGAGGGCGGGCTGGTCATGAAGCGCGATCCGACCGAATATATCCGCCGCATGCGCTTCCACCGCGCGATCAGGTCGCCTTCGGAATACGGACTGACATGACCAAGCAGGTTGAAATCTTCACCGACGGCGCCTGCTCGGGCAATCCCGGTCCCGGCGGCTGGGGCGCCATCCTGCGCTTCAACGGCAAGACCAGGGAATTGTCGGGCGGCGAGGCCGAGACGACCAATAACCGCATGGAGCTGCTGGCCGCCATCTCGGCGCTGAATGCGCTGAAGGAGCCGTGCGCCGTCGAGCTTCACACCGACAGCAAATATGTCATGGACGGTATCTCCAAATGGATCCACGGCTGGAAGAAAAACGGCTGGAAGACCGCTGACAAGAAGCCGGTCAAGAACGGTGAACTGTGGCAGGCGCTGGATGAGGCCAATCGGCGCCACAAGGTGACCTGGAACTGGGTCAAGGGCCATGCCGGCCACACCGAGAACGAACGCGCCGACGAACTCGCAAGGGAAGGCATGGCGCCGTTCAAGAGGGGCTCAGCCAAACCTGCGGCGCCGAAAGTGGCGCTGAAGCCGGGGGCATCCGAGAAGCAGCCGGCGCCACGGGCACGGCGCTCGACCCAAAGCTATTGAGCTCAAGCTATCGGCAGGGGATCTCACTCATGCCGATCGTATACTACATCACCCATCCCCAGGTTCAGATCGATGCCAACGTTCCCGTGCCGCACTGGGGGCTGTCCGAGATCGGACGAGCGCGAGCATCAGCTATGCTCGATCAGCCATGGGTCGGATCGATCCGCCGTGTCGTCTCGTCGGCCGAGCGCAAGGCGATCGAAACCGCCGAGATCCTTGGCAAACACCTCGGCCTCGCGGTCGAGGTGAAGGAGCGCATGCATGAGAACGATCGGTCGGCAACCGGCTTCCTGCCGCCGCCGGAGTTCGAGGCGGTCGCCGACCAGTTCTTCGCCAATCCGCACAAAAGCATTCGCGGCTGGGAACGGGCCATCGACGCCCAGCAACGCATTGTCAGCGAGGTCGAAACGGTGCTGGGTGCTGCCGACGGCGGCGACATTGCCTTCGTCGGCCATGGCGGCGTCGGAACGCTCTTGCTGCTCTCGCTCAGCGGCCGCGCAATCAGCCGCGCGGCGGATCAGCCGGCCGGCGGCGGCAATTACTTCGCCTATGATGTCGGCACGCGCCGCGTCGTCCACGGATGGCGGCCGATAGACAGTCTGGCGCCGCGCTAAAGCGGATGTCAGGAGATCATCGATACCGTAGCCGCGATGAAGCCGCTGGCGACCAGCGGATAGAACCTGTCCTCAGCGGATCAGCAGGGCCGTGCCGTAGAGGCCGAGCGCGAACACCGTGTGCGAGATCACATTGAAGGCGCGGATCTGCATCGCGTTGGGGCGCTTTGAGGCAGCCCAGCCGGCGCCCATGCCGGGCGCCAGCAGGAACCAGCCGGCGCCGATGGTGACCATGCCGAGGATGAAGGCCGGCAGGAAGGTCGGCGCGTCCAGCCATGCCGTGCCAACCAGCGCCACCAGGATGAAGCCGTAGACGATGCCGGTGACATAGTGGAAAGCCCAGCCCAGCGCCTGCTCATGCGCATAAGGTGCGGCTTGGGCGATATCGTCGTGGAAAACCTTGCCTTCCCTAAGGTGCCAGACCCAGCGGCCGGGCGGCCCCAGTTCGGCCGCGGCTGGCTGAGCGCCAGATGCAGGAACAGCGCCCAAAGATCCATCAGCACCGTGGCGCCGATGCCGATCGCAATGCTGCGCCAGATGATGTCAAACATCGTCGATGTCCCCCAAAGCAGGCAATCCGGCTGGAAGCGCGTGGTCGTCAGGCCATGGCGTTCATAAGCCGACGCGGCCGCTGCGGTTTAGAGCTGGCTCAGAATGTGAGCGGCACCCGATGTGTCGACTCCTGGCTTGGTCTCGACATTGAGCGCCGTGACCTTGCCGTTGTCGACGATCATCGAGAAGCGCTTCGAGCGCAATCCCATGCCGCCGCTGGAATAGTCGGAGTCGAGGCCGATCGACTTGGCGAAGTCGCCATTGCCGTCGGCGAGATAGAGGATCTTGCCTTGACCGCCGGTGAAATTCGCCCAGGCGCCCATGACATGGACATCGTTGACCGACACGACGGCGATGGTGTCGACGCCGCGGGCCAGGATGGCATCGTGGTTCTCGAGATAGCCCGGCAGATGATTGTTGCTGCAGGTCGGCGTGAAGGCGCCGGGAACACCGAACAGCACGACCTTCTTGCCCGCGAAAATCTCGGCCGAGGTGATCACCTTGGCTCCGTCGGTGGTCATTTCCTTGAAGGTCGCATCGGGCAGTTTGTCGCCAACGGCAATCGTCATGATGGTCCTCGTGTGAAAAGCAGGGAAGGTTTCTTGCGATAGCGAAATCGGGCATCTCCCGCAACCGCCGACAAGGCCTGGATCAAGGGAAAGCCCGGATCGGGTTCGGTATCAGGGGAACGGCAGAACGCCCTCGACCGCGCCTTCGGCACTTGTCAGGGTGTAATACAACCCGCCATCGGTCGGTGTCGTCGACGGCCGGTCGAGGATCGGAATGGTAAATACCAGCCGGCCGTCCTTTTCGCTGCGTGCAGGCGCCCCGAACATATAATCGCGTCCCCCGGCGACGAATAAATCCGCCGCCTCCGGATCTCCGGGAAAAGTCGCCTCGACCATCAGCGTCTCATGGTCGCCCGGCAGCACCTTGATCCCGAAATCGGGCTTGGCAGGCGCGGGCAAGGTGGCGAGTGCAGCCTTCACCAGCGCCGCGTCCTCGGCATTGTCGGGATCGGCGGCGGGATCGACGCTCAGCCGCGTCTGCACCGGAATACAGATCGTCTCGCAGATGCCAAGAAAGATGTCGGCATCGATGACGGCCGCATCCCCAGGCGACGACAAAGTGAATGTCACCGGCAGCGAGACCGGATGGTTGTAGCCGGCCCATTTGCCGTAGCCGTCGTCATGGCGCTGCGGCGGCGGGAAGGAAAACGCCGCATCGGTGATGTTGGTGCTGGCCGAAACGTCGATCTGCGGCGGCACGCCGGCGTCGCCCGGATCGCGCCAATAAGTTTTCCAGCCGGGCTTGAGCGCGATGTCGAGCACGCCCTGTATGCGGCCGGCCTCGTCGGCCTTGCCTGTTGTCACCAGCCGCACCCTGCCGCCTTCGCTGTTGTACCAGTCGGAAGACGAGGCGGCGGCGGGAAGGGCTACTCCGCATCCGATGGCGGCGCCGAGCAGCAGGATTTTCAAGCTTTGCATGGCGTTGATTTGATCGTCAGTTCATGGCCGCGCAATGTTTTCATGGCGCTCTGCGTATCATATTTGCGTGACCTTCGGGCAAGGAACAGTTGGTTCAAGCAATCGGCCGAGCAAAGTTTACAGCCAGGAATCCGTTGTTCCAACCGTCGGGCTTTGGCCGAATCCCACGCCACGCATCTTTTCGGCGTCCCGGAAACGCGTTACGCTCCCGTTCATGGACTTTTTGCGCCACAAAAAGACGGCCGGTGGACGCGGCTTTCTTGACGACCAGTTTCTGATTGCCATGCCCGGCATGAAGGACGATCGCTTCACGCGCTCGGTCATCTACATCTGCGCGCACAGCGATGAAGGCGCCATGGGCCTGATCATCAACCAGACGCAGCAGATGCTGTTTCCCGATCTTCTGGTGCAGCTCGGCATCATGAACGAACAGGAGGCGATCAGGCTGCCTGCGCAGGCCCGCGACTTCGTCGTGCGCAATGGCGGCCCGGTGGACCGCAGCCGCGGCTTCGTCCTGCACTCGGGCGACTACCGGGTGGAATCCTCGCTCACCGTCTCCGACGATATCTGCCTGACCGCGACGGTCGACATATTGCGCGCCATCTCGTCCGGCCGCGGCCCGCGGCGCGCGTTGATGGCGCTCGGCTATTCCGGCTGGGGCGCCGGCCAGCTGGAAACCGAGATCGCCGAGAATGGCTGGCTGACCTGTCCGGCCACGCCGGAGCTGCTGTTCGACGCCGACATCGAGCGGAAGTACGACCGCATCCTGGCATCGATCGGGATTGATCTGGCGCATTTGAGCCTGGCCGCGGGGCACGCCTGAGGCCTCGCCTTCGCCGACGTTCCGCCGAACCTTCGCGACTAGCCGAAGCCGCCCGCCACTTTCGTCATCCTAGGGTCTGCGCTGCGTCGCTGCGCTCCTTGCTTCGCCCCAGGATGACGAAGGCGCGGTCGCTTCAGCTAATTTTCGGGGTTCATTCCAATGTAACCACGCGCCTGCACGACGCATGCCTCACCCATCACGCCTGCGTCATCGGGTACTGCTCTTTCAACGCCTTCAGCACCTGGTCGCCTGGCATCGGCGCGCCGAACATGAAGCTTTGCACATATTCGCAGCCCATCTGGCGCAGTTCCAGCGCATCGCTTTCGTCGGAGATGCCCTCGGCCACCACCGACAGGCCGAGTTCATGCGCCATGTTGACCATGGATTTGAGCAGCACCGCCCGCTTCGGCGTCGCGTCGTCGACGAAGCTCTTGTCGATCTTGATGGTGTCGAAGGGGAAGCGGGTCAGATAGGCGAGCGAGGAATAGCCGGTGCCGAAATCGTCCAGCGACAGGCCGATGCCGAGCTGCTTGAGCTTGGTCAGCACATGCGAGGTTTGCTCTGGATTGTCCATGACCAGCGATTCGGTAAGTTCGAGCCGGAAGCAGCGCGGCTTCAGATTGGCGCGGGCGATGACCGAGCGGACATCGCTGACCAGGTCGCGGCGGATCAGCTGGCGGCTGGACAGATTGACCGACACCGACAGCGGGGTGTCGCCGATCTGCTTTTGCCAGCCGGCGAGGTCTTCGGCAGCCTGCTGCATGGCAAACAGCCCAAGCTGCACGATCAGGCCACAGCTTTCGGCGACCGGAATGAAATCGCCGGGCGGGATCATGCCGCGGCGCGGATGGTCCCAACGCAGCAGCGCTTCGAAGCCGGCAATGCTGCCGTCCTCCAGCCGCACGATCGGCTGGTAGGCAAGGGTGAATTCGCGCCGCTCGATGGCGCGGCGCAGATCGGATTCGAATTGCAGCCGGTCGGTGCCGACGGTGCGGAAGGCCGGCCGGAACGGCTCGATCCTGTCGCCGCCGAAGCGCTTGGCCTGGTGCATGGCAAGCTCGGCGTCCTTGACCATGTCTTCTGCCGAAGTCTGCGCCGAGGTCCAGGTGATCAGGCCGATCGAGGCAGTCAGCACGATCTCGCGCTTGGCGAAGGTGATCGGGTTGTTGATGGCGTGCTTGATGGCGTCTGCCACCGCCGCGATGCGGGAGGGTTCCTGTTCCGAGAGCAGCATCAGGGCGAACTGGTCACCGGCAAAGCGCGACAGCGAATCCTTCGGTTTCAACAGCCGGTGCAAGCGGCGCGCAATGGTGAGCAGGATGGTGTCGCCGGCCGAGATGCCAAGCCCGTCATTGACCTGCTTGAAGCGGTCGATGTCGATGACGAAGACGGTGGGGCGCACCTTCTCTTCGGTGCGCGCGATCGAGATGATGGCTTCCAGCCGGTTCATCAGAAGTTCGCGGTTGGGCAGGCCGGTCAGATTGTCGTGAACGGCATCGTGCAGCAGCCTTTCCTCGGACTTTTTCTGCTCGGTGACGTCGACCATGGTGCCGACGCAGCGAATCACTTCGCCGTCCGAGCCGATCACCGGCCGCGCCCGAAGCAAGAACCAGTGGTAGTGCCCGTCGGCGCCGCGCAGGCGGAAATTCTGCGAGACCCGGCCGCGCCGATGTTCGAGCACCACGTCGAGGGTGGTGCGGAACGTGTCGCGGTCGTCGGCATGCAGCACCGGCAGCCAGTTGCGGGCCGCACCCCCCAGGCTGTTGGGCGCCAGGCCAAGCTGGATGCTGACGTCGGGCTTGGTGACGACGCGGTCGCGCAGCACGTCCCAGTCCCACACCGTGTCGCCGGAGCCGGCGACGGCCAGCGCCTGGCGCTCAAGATCGGAGAACAGGCCCTGATGCAGCGCGCCGCCGGCAAAGGCATGCTGCATGACGGTGAAGCCGATCAAAAGGATGATCAGGATCAGCCCGCCGCCCAATGCCGGCTGGGCGATGTCGTTGTCGAGCATGCCGGTGATCGCCATCCACGACCCGCACAGCCATAGCAGCACCATCACCCAACTGGGCACCAGCATGATCGCACGGTCGTAACCACGAAGACCGAGCAGGATGATGAGGCCGAGCCCGGTCAGCGCGGTGGCGGCAAAGGACAGCCGGGCAATACCGGCGGCGACGGCCGGATCGATGATGGCCACACCCGCAATCAGCACCAGACCGAGGATCCAGACCAGCGCGCCATAGCTGAAATGGCCGTGCCACCGGTTGAGGTTGAGATAGGCGAACAGGAACACCACGAAGGTCGCCGCAAGCGCCACCTCCGTTCCCGCCCGCCACATCTGCTCGTTCCCGGGCGATATCTCTATGATCTTGTTTAGAAAGCCGAAATCGACGCAGATATAGGCAAGTACCGCCCACGCAAGTGCGGCTGTCGCCGGAAACATCGAGGTTCCCTTGACGACGAAAAGGATGGTCAGGAAGAGCGCCAGCAACCCGGCGATGCCGATGACGATGCCACGGAACAGCGTATAGGAATTGACCGAGTCCTTGTAGGCTTCCGGCTCCCATAGATAGACCTGCGGCAGCTTCGGCGAGGCGAGTTCGGCGATGAAGGTGATCACCGTTCCCGGGTTCAGCGTCACCCGGAACACGTCGGCGTCGGAGCTTGACTGGCGGTCGAGCGCGAAGCCCTCGCTGGGGGTGATCGCGGCGATGCGGGTGGCGCCGAGATCGGGCCAGAAGATGCCGGAATTCACCAGCCGGAAATGCGGCGCCACGATCAGCCGGTCGAGCTGCTGGTCGGTGGTGTTGGCGAGCGCGAACACCGCCCAGTCGCCGCTCGAGCGCGCGTCATTGGCCTCGACCTCGATGCGCCGCACGATGCCGTCGGGGCCGGGCGCGGTCGACACCTGGAAGTTTTCGCCCTGGTTGCGGTAGATCTCGACGGCGCGCGACAGGTCGAGCGCTACGTCGTCGCGGGCAATCTTGATCGGTTCGACGGCGAAGGCTGGGAGCGCCGCGCAAAGCGTGACGACAGCCGCCAGAACAAAGGCCAACAGCGACCCGTTTCGCAGGAAATTCGTCAAAAATCAGTCCTTCGTTCCAGCGCCCGGCGGATCGTCCGCGATCCGGGCGTAGAGGTAGTGGTCCTGCCAGATGCCGTTGATCCTGAGGTAGGATCGCAGAAGTCCTTCGCGCCGGAATCCGGCTTTTTCAAGCACGCGGATCGACCGGACATTGTCGGGAATACAGGCAGCTTCGATCCGGTGCAACCTCAGCGTATCGAAGGCGAAGCGGCAGACCACCTTGACCGCGTCAGTCATCAGGCCGCGGCCGCCGAACCGCTCCCCGATCCAGTAGCCGACATGGCCGCTTTGCGAGACGCCGTGGCGGATATTGCCGAGCGTAATGCCGCCGGCAAGCTTGCCGCTCGCCTTCTCGAAGATGAAGAAGGCGATGGCTGTCCCCTGCGCATAGTCTTCGCGGTAGCGGCCGATGCGCAGCCGCCAGGCGGTGCGGTCGAGTTCATCGGGCGTCCAGCGCGGCTCCCACGGTTCGAGGAAGGCACGGCTTTCGCCGCGCACCGCCGACCATTCGCGATAGTCGTTGGTGTAGGGCACGCGCAGCATGACCCGGTCGCCTTTCAGTGCCGGCAGGTCACGGCGAAAGAAAGGGAGCGCGAACACCGGCGCTTGAAGGCTTAGACGGCGAGCTTGCGGGCCGTGGTGTGCGTGCCCGCAAGCGAATCGAGAATCGCCTCATAGGGCGCGAGCGTACCCACCGGTCCAACCGCAGTCAGCGTCGGCTTGGTCGAAAACAGCCGGGACGAAAGGTCGGTCAGCCGCTCGACGGTCAGCGCCGACAGCCGTTCCATCAATTCCTCCTTGGCGATCGGCCGACCGAACAGAAGCAGCTGCCTGGCGATCTGCGAGGCGCGGCTGGCCGGGCTTTCAGCCGACATGATCAGGCCGGCGCGATATTGCGCGCGGGCGCGGTCGAGCTCTTCCTGAAGGATATTCTCGCCGGCCTTCTGCAGCTCGTCGATAATGACCGGCACCAGTTCGGCAATGTCGCTCTGCCCGGTCGCGGCATGAACGCCGAAGATGCCGGTATCGGAAAAACCCCAGTGGAAGGCATAGACCGAATAGCACAGGCCACGCTTTTCGCGGACCTCCTGGAACAGCCGGGACGACATGCCGCCGCCGAGGATCATCGACAGCACCTGCGAAGCGTAGAAATCGCGCACATGATAGGCTCGGCCTTCGAAGCCGAGCACGATCTGCGCGTCCATCAGGTCGCGATCCTCGCGGAAATCGCCGCCGACATACTGCGCATATTGGGGCATCGTGCTGTCGGACTTGCTGCGGAAACCGCCGAGCTGTTTTTCGACCTCGCGCACGAAATTGTCATGCTTGATGTCGCCGGCCGCGACGATCACCATCTTCTCGGCGCCATATTGGCGCTCGATGAAATCATGCAGCTGTTTGGAGGTGAAGGATTTGACGGTTTCCGGCGTGCCGAGGATCGAGCGGCCGATCGTCTGGTGGCGGAAGGCGGTCTCGGTGAAACGGTCGAAGACGATGTCGTCGGGCGTGTCGTGCGCGGCGCCGATCTCCTGCAGGATCACATGCTGCTCGCGCTCCAGTTCCTCTGGGTCGAATTCGGACTCCTGCAGGATATCGGCAAGGATATCCACCGCCAGCGGCACATCGTCGGACAGCACCCTGGCGTAATAGGACGTCGTCTCGACTGATGTGGCGGCATTGATCTCGCCGCCGACATCCTCGATTTCCGAGGCGATCTCGAAGGCCGTCCGCCTTTTCGTACCCTTGAAGGCCATATGCTCGAGCAGATGGGCCATTCCGTGCTCGTCGTCACGCTCATTGCGGGCGCCGGACTTGACCCAGGCGCCAAGGGCAACGGATTCGATGCTTGGAAGGGTTTCGGTGGCGACTGTCAGGCCGTTCGACAGACGGCTTACCTCAACACCCATATGGCAAGTACTCCCTAACGCGCTGCCCTTGAGTGGCGGCTCACGTAATCTTCCACCATTTTCAGGTCGGATGGAAGTACCGTGTACTTTTCGTCGGCTGACATCAAGGACCCCAGCCATGCGGGCAGGGCCGGCGACACGCCGCAGGCGGCTTCGACCGCGGCCGGGAACTTGGCCGGGTGCGCCGTGCCCAGCACCACCATCGGCACTGCACCGTCAGCCTTGCCGGCGGCGACATGCACGGCCGCGGCCGTGTGCGGATCGAGCAGATAATTGCTGGATTCGAGCGTTGAACGGATGGTGGCGGCAACCTCGTCCATATCAGCGCGTCCGGCGTCGAATTCGGACCGCATCCGGTCGATTTCCGCGGTTTCGATGGTGAAGGCGCCGGATTGCTTGAGGCCGGCCATGTAACGCCGCACCGTCTCTGCGTTACGGTCGCAGGCCTCGAACAGCAGTCGCTCGAAGTTCGACGATACCTGGATGTCCATCGATGGCGACGTCGTCGCAAACACACCCTTGGTGCGGTATTCACCGGTCGCGAAAGTGCGCGCCAATATGTCGTTGTCGTTGGTGGCGACGATCAGCCGCTCGATCGGCAGGCCCATCTTCTTGGCGGCGTAACCGGCGAAAATATCGCCGAAATTGCCGGTCGGCACGGTAAAGGAGACCGGCCTGTCCGGCGCGCCGAGCGAAAGCGCCGAGGAAAAATAATAGACGATCTGGGCCATGATGCGGGCCCAGTTGATCGAATTGACGCCCGACAGCGACACGCGATCACGAAAACGATGATCGTTGAACATATCCTTCAGCAGGCCCTGGCAATCGTCGAAATTGCCTTCGATCGCCAGCGCCTGGACGTTGGCGGCAGTCGATGTCGTCATCTGCCGCTGCTGCACCGGCGAGACGCGGCCATGCGGGAACATCACGAAAATGTCAGTTCGGTCGCGGCCGGCGAAGGCATCGATGGCGGCGCCGCCAGTGTCACCCGAGGTCGCGCCGACGATGGTGGCGCGCTGGCCACGCTCAGTCAGTACATGGTCCATCAGCCGGGCAAGCAGCTGCATGGCAACGTCCTTGAAGGCCAGCGTCGGACCGTGGAAGAGCTCGAGGATGAACGTGTTGGCGCCGGTCTGCACCAGCGGGCAGACGGCCCGGTGGCGGAAGGTGGCATAGGCTTCTCGCACCAGGCGCTCGAAGACGGGTGCGGCGATCTCGCCGCCGAGGAAGGGCGTCAGCACGCGGATGGCGAGGTCCGCATAGGGCAGGCCGCGCATGGCGCGGATCTCGGCTGCCGAAAACTGCGGCCATGTCTGCGGCACATAAAGCCCGCCGTCGCGGGCCAGCCCCGCCAGCACCGCATCGGCAAATCCAAGCACGGGCGCATCCCCGCGGGTACTCACATAGCGCATCGTCAAAGGTCCATTGCTGCCGCCGGTTTCATCCACGGCAATTGGTTAATTTTCCGAGCCGCCTCAGTCGCATTTTTGCCGTGGCGTTGCTATACGTCACCAACTTTGCGAGAGGGAAGTGCAGTTTCATGGCGTTTCATAAATTCAACCGTCGCTTTGTCGCGGGTCTGGCGCTCACCGGCTTTATGCTTGCCGCCGCCGGTTGCCAATCGAGCGACAATGGCATCCTCAATCTCGGTTTCGGCAAGAAGACCGACCCGAATGCGCCAATACCGCCTCAGGATCCCAAGGTTCTCGCCAGCCAGTTGCAGGCCTACTGCCCGAAAGTGACGGTGCGTGACGGCACCGCATACTTCAATACCTACGCCAAGGGCGCGCCGCAGCCGAAAAAGAAAAAGGCTGATGCAACACAGGATGCCGAGGCCGCTGCCGCCGCGCAGACGGCGCCTGACGGCTCCATCGTCGATCCGAACAAGGATCCGGCCAAGATCATCTACCAGGCCTCGATCAGCGATGTGAGCCGCGATTGCAGCCGTGCCAACGGCCAGTTGACGATGAAGGTTGGGGTTGCCGGCAAGATCGTGCCGGGACCGCTGTTCGCCCCCGGCACCATCACCATGCCGATCCGCATTGCCGTCATGCACGGCCCCGACGTACTTTATTCGCAGATCCACCCCTATCAGATCCAGGTCAGCGATCCCTCGACCGCCACCCAGTTCGTGTTCACCGATCCCAACGTCGTCGTGCCCGAACCCTCCGCCCGGGATTACACTGTATATGCCGGCTATGACGACACCGCGCCGGCGGCGGTGGACAAGAAGTCCGGCAAGAAAAAGAAGCGCGCTCCGGTGACGAACTAAGCGCCTGGGCGCCGTCGCTGCTGCGACGGTGCCGGTCAACTCTTTGAAAGATCCAAACGATCCGATCGTAATCCTGCAGGCGTGCGCCTGCGGCAGGTCGCGTCTGCGCTTTAATCTCGATCCATTCCGCCAGCGCACTTGACTCATCCATATCCCGGCGGTTATACGTCAATCAATAGCTCGCAGGTTATTGATCCCGATGCCGGACGCCCACGATACTTTGTTCAGAACGCTTGCCGACCCGACCCGGCGGGCCATCTTCGAGCGCTTGTGCCGCCAAGGTGAGCAGACCGTGGGGGCCCTGACGGCGGAGTCCGGGGTTTCGCAACCGGCGGTGTCGAAGCATCTCGGCGTCCTGAAGCTGGCCGGGCTGGTGCGTGATCGCCACGCCGGACGCCAGACCCACTACAGCGCCCAGCCCGCGGCACTTGGTCCGCTGACCGACTGGACAGTTCAAATGACAGGATTCTGGGAGGGCCGCTTCGATGACCTCGAGAACCTGCTGAAAAGGATGGACCAGTGAGCAATCCCGAACTGCGCACCGTCGTCGTCGAACGTGAAATATCCTGGCCGGCGGAGAAGATCTGGCGCGCGTTGACGCAGCCGCATCTGATGGAGGAATGGCTCATGAAGAACGATTTCAAGCCTGTCATCGGCCACAGCTTCAATCTTCGCGGCGACTGGGGCGGCGTGCTCGATTGCGAGGTCCTCGCCGTCGAGCAAGGCAGGACGCTGTCCTACAGCTGGGATTTTGCGCATGAGGATGCCGCCTACAATCTGAAGAGCGTGGTGACGTTCACGCTCACGCCCACCAGCACGGGGACCCATCTGCGCGTCGAGCAGTCGGGTTTCCATCCGAGCCAGAAGCAGGCCTATGGCGGAGCCAGGGCCGGGTGGCAGCAATTCCTCACCAAGCTGGAGCAGCTTCTGGCGAAGCCGGATTGAAGCCTGTCGGTACCATGCCCTGATCGCGGGGCACCGAATGCAAAAAGGAGGAAATCGATGAAGATCAAGCTGACCAGCGTCTATGTGGACAACCAGGACAACGCACTGCGCTTCTACACCGACGTGCTGGGCTTTGCCGTGAAGGCCGACTTCAGCAATGGGCCTTTTCGTTGGCTGACCGTCATCTCACCCGATGAGCCCGAGGGAGCCGAGCTACAGCTGGCGCTCAACGACAACCCGGCCGCCAAGGCCTACCAGCAGGCCATCTTCAAGCAGGGGCAGCCCGCGCTCATGCTGTTCACCGACGACGTAGAGGGTGATTACGAGCGCATCAAGGGACGCGGCGGTGCGTTCGCCATGGCGCCGACAGAAGTGACCGGCTCGACCATCGCCCAGCTCAACGACAGCTGCGGCAATCTCATCCAGATCACCCAACTGGCGCGTTGGTAGGCGCTGGTTTCAAGAGGAAGTTGCAATGAACTTGAGCAAATGGATACGTCAAACCCATCGTTGGCTGTCGATCATCTTCACGCTGACCGTGGCAGCCAATTTCATCACCATGGCGTTCGGGCAACCTCCGGCCTGGGTAGTCTATTCGCCGCTGCTGCCGCTATTCCTGCTGCTGTTCAGCGGCCTCTATATGTTCGTGCTGCCTTACGTCGCGAGATCGCGTGGCGAGCAGGGCGCGCAAGGGTAAGACATGGCCAAGGCGCCGGGAAAATCGAAGGTCGCAAAACCGGCCCCAGACAAGCCGGAAAAGCCGGTCCTGCTTTCGGGCGGCAACCCGCAGATCCCGAAGGCCTATGGGGACGCTCCGGTGCAGGCATATATTGCTGCCATGCCGGGCTGGAAAAGCGATGTCGGGCGCCGGATCGACGCACTTATCGTCAGCGCCGTCCCCGGCGTCTACAAGGCGGTGAAGTGGAACTCACCGTTCTATGGCATCGAGGGCGAGGGTTGGTTCCTCAGCCTGCATTGCTTCACCAGATGCGTCAAAGTCGCCTTCTTTCGCGGCACGTCGCTCGATCCTGCGCCTCCCGGCTGTTCCAGGCAAAAGGAAGTGCGCTATCTCGACATCCATGAAGGCGAAGAGATCGACGAAGCCCGCTTCGCCTCCTGGGTGAAGCAGGCCAGCCGATTGCCCGGCGAGAAGATGTGAACGGAGGCAGACCATGAAGATCAGCATGTCGAGCAAGGACGAGGGAGGCGCCTCTGCCTCCGAGCGGATAGATGCCCGAATCCGGGAGCTGGACGATTGGCGGGGCAAGACGTTGGCCAGCCTGCGCAAGACCATCCTCGACGCCGACCCGGAAATCATCGAGGAGTGGAAGTGGATGGGCAGCCCGGTATGGTCACGCGACGGCATGATCGCCGTCGGCAACGCTCACAAGGACAAGGTGAAGCTGACCTTTTCTCACGGCGCCAGCCTGCCGGATCCCAACAGGCTGTTCAACAACGGGCTCAACGGCAAGGTGTGGCGCGCCATCGATGTGTCGGAGGGCGACGAGATCGATGCGGATGCGCTGAAAGCGCTCGTCCGTGCCGCGATTGCCTACAACAGGGCAAAGAAGAAACCGGCCAAATCGGCCAAAGCCAAGGACTGATCGGTTCAGGCGTCCGACCACTCCGACAGAGCGGCAATCACACTTTTCAGTTCGGCCCAGCGGCGGATGACGGTTTCGGCGCCGGCTTCAGTCAGCACATCGGCATGGCCGGGATAGCTGTGCGCGGCGCCGGTGAAGCCGATCACGCGCATGCCGGCGGCCCTGGCGCCAGTGACGCCGTGCACCGAATCCTCGATGACGAAGGTGTTTGCCGGATTGGCGTTGAGTTGCTCCGCCGCAATCAGGAACACATCCGGCGCGGGCTTGGTTTTCTTGCTTGGTATTTCCAGCGCTGAAAAAATCCGGCCGGCGAAGAACGGCAGCAGGCCCACTTTCTCCAGCATGAACTCGATCCGCTCCAAGCGTGAGTTCGAGCAGACGCAGCGCGGCGCGGTCACCGCCGCGACCGCCTCGCGCACGCCGTCGATGGCGCGCACGTCGCTGCGCAGTTTGCGGTCGACGAGCTCTTCGGCCCGGTCGATCATCGAGGCCTGGAACGGGATCGCGGACTTTGCCTCGACCCGCATCATTATGTCCTTGAAAGTCAGTCCGGCATAGGTTTCGGCGTATTCCTCGGCCGAGATTTCATATCCGGCCAAGGTCAGCAATTCGGCCTCGACACGGGCAGCGATGATTTCGGAATCGACGAGCACGCCGTCGCAATCGAAGATGACAAGGTCTGGCTGGGGCATGGCAATCCGAACGAGGGAGGGTGATGGAGGCCCGGCAAGGCTCAAGCGGCGCGACATACACCAACGGGCCGGGCTGCGCAAACTGACGACCTCAGGGCTGCCTGGCCTGTTGCGTCCTTCACCGAATATTTACGCTGATCGGTAACCATAACGGGGAGTAAACAGTAACGCGTGCCTTGGGTGTAAAAATGTCTGCCGTGCGTCTTCTCGCCGACCTCTCCCACGCCCCCCAGCAATCCGAGTGGCTGGACACGATCCTCAAGGGCGATTGCGTCGCCGCGCTCGACCGGCTGCCGGAAAAATCCATTGACGTCATCTTCGCCGATCCGCCTTACAATCTGCAGCTCGACGGCGATTTGCACCGGCCCGACCAGTCCAAGGTCGACGCCGTCGACGACGACTGGGACCAGTTCGAGAGCTTCGAGGCCTATGACGCCTTCACCCGCGCCTGGCTCCTGGCGGCGCGCCGCGTGCTGAAGCCCAATGGCACCATCTGGGTCATCGGCTCCTATCACAACATCTTCCGCGTCGGCGCCAAGATGCAGGATCTCGGCTTCTGGATTCTCAACGATGTCGTCTGGCGCAAGACCAACCCAATGCCGAATTTCCGCGGTCGCCGCTTCCAGAACGCGCATGAGACCATGATCTGGGCCTCGCGCGACCAGAAGGGCAAGGGCTATACCTTCAATTACGAAGCCATGAAGGCATCGAACGACGACATCCAGATGCGCTCCGACTGGCTGTTCCCGATCTGCACTGGCGGCGAGCGGCTGAAGAACGACAATGGCGACAAGCTGCATCCGACGCAGAAGCCGGAAGCGCTGCTCGCCCGCATCATGATGGCCTCGACCAAGCCGGGCGACATCGTGCTCGACCCGTTTTTCGGCTCCGGCACCACCGGCGCCGTGGCCAAGCGGCTTGGCCGTCACTTCGTCGGCATCGAGCGCGAACAGGCCTATATCGACGCCGCCAATGAGCGCATCGACGCCGTGCGGCCGCTGGAAAGCGCCGATCTCGCCGTGCTCACCGGCAAGCGCGCCGAGCCGCGCGTCGCCTTTGTCAGCCTCATCGATACAGGGCTTATGCAGCCCGGCGCCACGCTTTACGATGCCAAGAAGCGCTGGTCGGCCAAGGTACGCGCCGACGGCACGGTTGCCATCGGTGACAGCGCCGGCTCGATCCACAAGATCGGCGCCGAAGTGCAGGGCCTGGACGCCTGCAATGGCTGGACCTTCTGGCACTATGAGCGCTCGGGCGGCCTGACCCCGATCGACGAACTACGCCGCATCGCCAGGCTCGGCATGGAACGGGCAGGGGCCTGACGCTACCACATAAAGGTCGGCGCCCTACGGCGCCCCCCTCTGGCCTGCCGGCCATCTCCCCCACGAGGGGGGAGATCGCGCGCTTCATTGTTTTCGCCAACCTTCAACGTTGTAAGAAAGAGCCGTCGGCGAGGCTGCCAATCTCCCCCCTCGTGGGGGAGATGCCCGGCAGGGCAGAGGGGGGCGCCATAAAGCGCTACCTTCGACCCCTCTGCGTAGCTCAGGTCGCGATGCCATACCGCTCAAGGTCCGCCTTGAGCGTTTTTGCATCTGTGAACAGCACAGCATTCCAGCCGGCCACCCTGGCGCCATCGACATTTCTGGGGCTGTCGTCGATGAACAGCGTGGCTGACGGTTCGAGACCGAACGCGGCGACGTGATGGTCGTAGATGGCGCGGTCGGGCTTGATCTCACGGATATCGGCCGACACGGTCACGCCGCGCGGGCGGCTAAGGAAATCGAAGCGCAGTCTTGCCTCGGCAAGCGTGTCGGCGGCGAAGTTCGTTAGCATGGTCACGTCGCGGCCGCTCTCGATCAGGCCGAGCATGATGGCGACGCTGTCCTCATAGGCATGCGGCACCATGTCGTTCCAATAGCGTCGGAAATTGCGGATGTTTTCAGCATGATCCGGGTAATCCGCGATCAGCAGCGCTTCCGCCTCTTCCCACGTCCGGCCACGGTCCTGCTCGATGTTCCAGTCATGCGTGCAGACATTGTCGAAGAACCACTTGCGCTCTTCGGCATCGGGAATGAGGCGGCTGAACGGAATGTTCGGATCGTAGTGGAGCAAGACGCGACCGATGTCGAACACGATATGGCGGATTTCAGTCATTTCGGGCCTTTCAAAGCGAATGCTAGTCAATGGGGCGGTGCTTTTTGGTTGCGCCCGGTATCGCTGCTTCGATGACCTTTTTCATGACCGTCGGCAGCGCTTCTCCGGAAATGTCATGGGCCAGCGACCAGAAATGCCCTTCCGGCGCATCACTTTTCACTTGAGCGTGAAAAACTTCGAGCTCGAGCGCGAAATGGGTGAAGACATGCGCGATCTCTCCAGCGCGCCGCCAGTCGGCAGGGAAGGGCGCTGCCTCCGAAGTGGTTGCACCGTCGATCCGTGCTGTCCAACCTGTGGTCGGCACCTCGGTCATGCCGCCGAGCAGGCCCTTGTCAGGCCGCTTGCGCAACAGGATGGCGCCGTCGCCGCGCTCGGCGACGAAGGCGGCACCCCGCCTGAGTGGTTTGTCGACCTTGGGCAGGCGGACCGGAAAGCGCTCGGGGTCGCCGGACAGGATGGCGCTGCAATCCTCGCGCACCGGGCACAGCATGCAGCGCGGCCGTCTTGGCGTGCAGATCGTGGCGCCGAGGTCCATCATTGCCTGGGCGAAGTCGCCCGGCCTTGTCTGCGGAACCAGTCTTTCGACGAGCGCGCGGATTTCAGGCTTTGCCTCGCTGAGCGGCGTTGCGATCGAATAGAGCCGCGAGATGACACGTTCGACATTGCCGTCGACGACCGCCGCCGGACGGTTGAAGGCGATCGCCGCGATCGCCGCCGCCGTATAGGCGCCGATCCCCGGCAATTCCCTCAATCCCGTTTCGTTGTCGGGAAAACGGCCGCCCTGGCTCGCAACCAGATCGGCGCAGGCCTTGAGGTTGCGCGCCCGTGAATAATAGCCGAGCCCGGCCCAGGCCTTCATCACATCCTCGGCCGGCGCAGCCGCCAGCGCCTTCACATCAGGCCATTTCTCGACAAAGGCGCGAAAATAGGATTTTACCGCTTCGACCGTGGTCTGCTGCAGCATCACTTCCGACAGCCAGATGCGATAGGGGTCCGGCCGTGCACCGCCGGCCGCCGCGCGCGGCGTGATCCGCCACGGCAGTTCGCGATGGTGCGCGTCATACCAGGCAAGCAGACGCGCGGCGATCTCTCCTGATAGAGTTGGTTCGGATGCGGCCTTGCGGGTCTGTTCGTGCAGTGCCATTGATCGCGGGCTGGCTCTAGGCTGGTGAGGAGCGTGGCTGGAGAACGTACATGGCAGGGAGAACGCCTTACGGCAATCCCGTTCCGGTGAGCGATCTCGCGACCGCGATCCTCGACCCCGTGCTGCGCAAGCGGGCCGGCATTTCGATCGGGCTGGTGCAGTCATGGGAAGAGATCGCCGGCCCCAGGCTCGCCGGCCATTCGCGCCCCGAAAAAATCCAGTGGCCGCGCCGCATGCATGAGGACGATCCGTTCGAGCCGGCGGTGCTGGTCATCGCCTGCGAGGGCATGGCCGCGCTGCACCTACAGCACGAGACCGGCGAGATCATCAACCGCGTCAATGCCTTTCTCGGCTTCAACGCGATCGGCAGGATCCGGATCGTGCAAAAGCCGGTGCTGAGGGACAAAGCCCGGCCGAAACCGACGCCGAGAGCACTGACTTCCGTCGAAAAGGCCAAATTGTCCGATACCGTCGGCAAGATCGAGGATGAAGGCTTGCGCGCCTCGCTGGAGCGTCTTGGCGCCACAATTCTTGGCCAAAGGAAGCGGCCAAGGTAATCAACCGGTAATCAGTCGGTCATGAACGCGTCATCTATCTCGCGCATTCGTGATCCTGCATGTAGAGTTTGGCGATTGGAATGGGGACGGCGATGCCTTAATTCCCGCCAACTCTCGCCTTTTCTAGCCTTTGCGTTGCAAAATCAAACCACAGTCAGGTGATTCGCATGAACCGTAGCTTGTCCCGCAGAAACCTCCTGTCTTCGCTGGCCGTCATTCCGGCAGTGGCTATGCTCGCCGCATGCAGCGATTCAGGCGAGGATGCCAAAGCAGCGGATGTGAAGCCTGCGGCTCCCGCGGTGCCTGCTTCGACGCCTGCCACTCCGGCCGCCGTCAAGGTCCCGGAGTCTTCCGGCAATGTCGACATGGCCGAACTGCTGAAGCCCGGCGCTTTGCCCGACAAGCAGCTCGGCAAGGATGACGCCAAGGTCACCATCGTCGAATATGCCTCGATGACCTGCCCGCATTGTGCGCATTTCGCCGCGACCACCTTCCCTGAGTTGAAGACCAAATACATCGACACCGGCAAGGCGCGTTACATCCTGCGCGAATTCCCGTTCGATCCGAGCGCCGAGGCCGGTTTCATGCTGGCGCGCTGTTCGAAGGACAATTATTTCCCGATGGTCGACGTGCTGTTCAAGCAGCAGGCCAACTGGGTCGGCGTCAACAATACCAAGGATGCGCTGCTGCAGATCTCCAAGCTCGCCGGTTTTACACAGGAGTCCTTCGAGGCCTGCTTGACGGACCAGAAACTTCTGGACGATGTGAGATCGGTCCAGAAGCGCGGCGCCGATGAATTCAAGGTCGACTCGACACCGACCTTCTTCATCAACGGGAAAACCTACAAAGGTGCGATGTCGATTGAGGAAATATCGGCCATCATCGACCCTCTGCTCTGACGTCCAGGCGGCGCCGGAGCGACTGCGCTTCGGCGTCAGCGCACCTTTGTGCCTTCCAGGCAGGCGCGAATGAAGTTTTCGCGCCTTCGCCTCCTCGGCTTCAAGTCCTTCGTCGAACCCGGCGAGTTCGTCATCGAACGCGGCCTGACCGGCATTGTCGGGCCGAATGGCTGCGGCAAGTCGAACCTTGTCGAGGCGATGCGCTGGGTGATGGGCGAAAGCTCATACAAGAACATGCGCGCATCCGGCATGGACGACGTGATCTTTTCCGGCTCGGGAACGCGCCCGGCCCGCAACACCGCCGAAGTCACGCTGTTCCTCGACAATAGCGACCGGACCGCGCCCGCCGCCTTCAACGACGCCGATGAATTGCAAGTGTCGCGCCGAATCGAGCGCGAAGCCGGCTCGCTCTACCGCATCAACGGCAAGGAAGCCCGCGCCAAGGACGTGCAGCTTCTGTTCGCCGACCAGTCGACCGGCGCGCGCTCGCCATCCATGGTCGGACAGGGCCGCATCGGCGAACTGATCCAAGCCAAGCCGCAGGCGCGCCGCGCGCTGCTCGAAGAAGCCGCCGGCATTTCCGGCCTGCACACGCGCCGTCACGAGGCCGAGCTTCGGCTGAAGGCGGCCGAACAAAATCTGGAACGGCTGGACGATGTCGTCGGCGAACTGGAGAGCCAGATCGAAAGCCTTAAGCGCCAGGCGCGCCAGGCATCGCGCTTCAAGAACCTGTCGGCCGATATCCGCAAGGCGGAAGCCACGCTCTTGCATCTGCGCTGGACGCTGGCCAAGACCCAGGAGGGCGATGCGCGGTCGGCGCTGGCGGTTGCCACAGCTCTGGTCGGCGACCGCGCCGCCGCCCAGATGGCTGCCGCCCGGGAGCAAGGCATCGGCGCCCACCGGCTGCCCGATCTGCGCGATGCCGAGGCCGCCGCGGCTGCCGCCTTCCAGCGCCTGTCGATCGCCAAGGCGCAGATCGAGGAGGAGGCAGGCCGCATCCGCGCCCGCCAGGCCGAACTCGAGCGCCGGCTGCAGCAGCTCGACGGCGACATCGCCCGCGAGGAGCGCATGGTCCGCGACAATGCGGATATTCTTGAGCGCCTGCGCGAGGAAGAAGCCACGCTCAACTCAGACAATGCCGGCGCCGCCGAGCGCGAAGCCACGACGCGGGCCGCTTTCGAGCAGGCCGGCGCAACGCTTATAACAAGCGAAGCAAAGCTCGCGGCGCTGACCGCCGAACGAGCAGAGGCCGCCGCCTCGCGCAACCAGATCGAGCGCACGCTGCGCGACACCGCCGAACGCCGCGATCGCTTTGCCCGCCAGCTGGCCGATGTCGACCGCGAGCTATCGGAGATCGTCTCGAAAGTCGCCGGCCTGCCCGATCCCGCCGAGAAGCGCGCTTTGGTCGAGGACGCGCTCGCCCGGTTGGAGGAAGCCGAGGCCGGCGCCATTGCTGCCGAACAGGCGGTCGCCGAGGCGCGCGCCACCGAGAGTGCCGCCCGTCCGCCGCTGCAGGATGCCAGGGCCGAACTCGCCGGCATCGAGACCGAAGCCCGCACGCTGGCCAAGATCCTCAATGCCGCCAGCGGCGATCTTTTCCCGTCGGTACTGGAGCAACTCAGCGTCGAACGCGGCTATGAGACGGCCCTCGGTGCTGCGCTTGGCGAGGATCTCGACGTGCCGCTCGACCGCAGCGCGCCGGTGCATTGGGGCGAAAGCCAGGTTGAACCAGGCGATGCGGCTTTGCCGGAAGGCCTCAAGAGCCTCGCCAGCGTGGTGCGCGCGCCTTCGCAGCTTGCCCGCCGGTTGGCGCAGATCGGCATCGTCGATGCGGCGGACGGCAAACGCCTGCAGACGCTGCTTGCCCCCGGCCAGCGGCTGGTCAGCCGTGACGGCGCGCTGTGGCGTTGGGATGGCTTGACCGCCAGCGCCGATGCACCGACCGCGGCCGCGCAGAGGCTGGCGCAGAAGAACCGGCTGGCCGAGCTCGATGCCGAGGCGGTGCAGGCGACGCAGATGATGCGTGAGGCAGAGGCTGCCCTTGCCCAGGCCGAACAGGCGCTGCGTGAGGCGAGCGAGGCCGAACGCAACGCCCGCCAGGCCGGGCGCGATGCCCAGCACGGCCTGGACGCCGCCCGCAGCGCGCTGGCCGAGGCCGAAAAGGCCGGTGGCGAGCTGGCAAGCCGCCGCGCCGCCCTGGACGAGGCGCGCGCGCGAATCGTCGACAGCCATGAAGAAACGGCCGCCGCCTTCGCCGAGGCCGAAATGCTGCTGCAGGACGCCCCCGATCTCGGCGACCTGCAATTGCAGCTTGAACAATCCGCCGCCAATGTCAGCCGCGATCGCGCAACCTTGGCCGACGCGCGCGCCGTCCATGAAGGCCTGCGCCGCGAAGCCGAGGCGCGCACGCGCCGGCTCGACGCCATCGGCGCCGAGCGCAGCAACTGGTTGCAGCGGGCCGAAAACGCCTCGACGCAGATTGCCTCGCTGGGCGAGCGCAGGGCCGAGGCCGAGGCCGAGCGCGAAACGCTGGCCGACGCCCCCGACGAGATCGACGCCAGGCGGCGCGCGCTGCTGTCGCAGCTGACCGAGGCCGCGACCTTGCGCAAGGCGGCCGCCGACCGTTTGCAGGAGGCCGAGAACAAGCAGGCCGAGCTGGACAAGGCCGCCACCGCGGCCATCCAGTCGCTGGCCGATTCCCGCGAAACCCGCGTCCGCGCCGAAGAGCGATTGACCGCCGCCGATGAGCGCCGGCTCGAGGTCGAGGCGCGCATCCAGGAAACGCTGAACACGCCGCCGCATCTGGTCATTCGCCATACTGGCCTGGAAGCCGACAGCCCGATGCCGGAAATGGCCGAGATCGAGCGCCAGCTCGACCGGCTGAAGGTTGAGCGCGAGCGGCTCGGCGCCGTCAATCTGCGCGCCGAGGAAGAGCAGAAGGAATTGTCGGACCGGCTGGAGACCATCGTCTCCGAGCGCGAGGACATCATCGAGGCGATCCGCAAGCTCAGGCAAGCGATCCAGAGCCTGAACCGCGAAGGCCGCGAACGGCTGCTTGCCGCTTTCGAGGTGGTCAACGGCCATTTCCAGCGGCTGTTCTCGCATCTGTTCGGTGGCGGCACGGCCGAACTGCAGCTGATCGAATCCGACGACCCGCTCGAAGCCGGGCTCGAAATCCTGGCACGTCCGCCCGGCAAGAAGCCGCAGACCATGACGCTGCTGTCCGGCGGCGAGCAGGCACTGACGGCGATGTCGCTGATCTTTGCCGTGTTCCTGACCAATCCGGCGCCGATCTGCGTGCTCGACGAAGTCGACGCGCCGCTCGACGATCACAATGTCGAACGCTTCTGCAACCTTATGGACGAAATGGCCGCGACCACCGAGACGCGCTTCGTCATCATCACCCACAACCCGATCACGATGGCGCGCATGAACCGCCTGTTCGGCGTGACCATGGCCGAGCAGGGCGTCAGCCAACTGGTCTCGGTCGATCTGCAGGCCGCCGAGGCGATGCGCGAGGCGAGCTGACGCAGCATGCTTTGTTGATTTCGTCGGCGATGGCGTCGATCCGACTGTTGCAATAGGACCGTCGCCCTTGCGACCTGCTTGCGACGCGCATTCTGTAAGGTTCGAAGAGAAGGAATTTAAGCGCCACCTGAGAGCGAACGCCAAAGCCCACATGCAAAGCGCCCGGCCAACGCGAAAGCGATGCCTACAAGGCGCAGATGGCAATAGGCTCCGACCGCAATTCAGCTGCCACGTTTATCGGAAGCCCAGGAAGCTCAGTATCGCAATCACGATAACGACTGCTCCGATGAGCCAGATTATGTTGTTCACCGTATCTCTCCCGAACTAGTTGCTGGGAGTGAACTCGTAAGAGCCTACTAATGTTCCCGCATTTTCTGCATCGAAACAAAATGGCGGCCATCGCTTCGTCGATTGCCAGACCAAGGTCCGAACAGGGTATGACTGAAGTCCTGACGTCGGAGCCATAGGCCTGAAGGCGGGCAACCTATGCCCTCCCGATACATTGGAACCGGGCTGCCGAGCATGAGTCCCTTCATCGGTGGTCAATCGGGTGCCCGCCATTCCTGAGAGGTTAGCGGGCACCCGATTGTCGTGACACCGCCAACGGCGTGCGTTTCAATAGCGAGGCTAACAGTGACCTTTGTCCAGAGATCTGTGCGTGACGGCGCAACCCGACCCGCAAACGACAACGACAGTCCTGCGGAGGTTTCTTCCGTTCTTGACCTCATACCATCGGCTGACGACGACAAGGTCGCTGAGCTTGTCAGGCGAACAGAGCGCCTGGCAATCGCAGTGGTTATCGGAATCGCGGTTCTGCTGATCTTGGCGCCGGTGGTTTACCTTGCACTTTCTTACGGGATCTGAGACGGCCCGACTTAGGCGATCTAAGATGGCCTGATTGGTCTCGTAAATCTCACAAATTGTGCCGACGGTCTTCCTCGCAAGACGGGTGTTTCCCGTCACAGATCAGGAGATCGAACGCGACGACATAGAAGGGTCCTGTGCAGCGCTCCTTTGTCGAGTGGCGTAACCCTGGTGGTCGGCTTGAAAGAGCGCCTTTACCAGAAGTTGCCAACAGGAGCTGCTGTCGCAACTTCTTCTTTCGATACGCCGTGTTGCACGGGAGCAGCCGTCACTGATCGCGCCCGTGGACCGACGACGCTACTCGGAACCAAAGGGATGGGACGCGGTTATCCCCGCGAAGGGATAATTAGCAGGTGGAGATATTACAATGAAAACAATGATCGTGAGCGCCTTGGCGCTGTTCATTGCCATGCCGACGATAGCTCCGGCAGCCGAAGCTGACGTGGTCATCACGACCCACCATCGACATCATCACAGGAGCGTAAAGGTCATCAATGACCAGGGTCAACGCCTTCATCACCGCAGACACGGCACGGTTGCCTTCTACGACCACGGCCGCAGACATCATCGCCGGGATACGGTCATCGTGACCGGCTCGATCGAGCGCAGCCATCATCGCTATTATCGACATCATCGGCATCATCCCGTCGTCATCCAGGACGACAACGATTACTGATCCTCTCCGCACGGCCCCGGCTCTGTCAACGGAGTCGGGGTCGCGTGGGAGTCAGATAGCTCCTGACGGGAGCCATCGATAAGGTCGGTAAATCATTGATTCCAAAGGCATCCGATTTGGCTGGGGCGCCAGGATTCGAACCTGGGAATGTCGGTACCAAAAACCGATGCCTTACCACTTGGCGACGCCCCAGCAAGCGAGCTTTGCCCGTTGCGCGCGGCCTTATAAGACGAGCGGCACGAAAGCTCAATGCCGAGTTGGCCACTATGCAAAACTGATCCACCGCTTCGCGCGGGGAAGCGCTATTCGCCCCAGACCGCCAACTCGTTGCCGGCGGGATCGGTGAAATGGAACCGCCTGCCGCCCGGGAACGAGAATATCGGCTTGACGATCGTGCCGCCGGCGCTTTCGACAACGTCGAGGGTTGCTTCCAGATCCTGCGAATAGAGCACCGGCAATGGTTTCGCCGGAGCCTCGCCTGCATCGGCCTGGAAGCCGCCATCGAGCCCTTCGCCGAAGGCTGAATAGGTCGGCCCGTAATCGGTGAACGACCACGAGAAGGCGGCGCTGTAGAAAGCCTTGACGCTGTCCAGCGTCGCGCCGGTCGCGGGCAGTTCGAGATAGTCGAGTTTTCCGTTGAGTTTCATCACGCTGCTCCCAACTTGTTCCCTATATGTTCTATATCCTGGGCAGCGATCCGGCAAGTCTTTTCGACGCAGCTTTTGCTTAATCGATTGTAGTCGCCAGGCTTCGCTGCCACACCTTGCCTTTCGCACTGCAGCATAATAACGCTCGGGTCGGAACGCGGGGGGAACCGGGTCTTGGCCCCGGTGTTCTATCTTCCGAGGACTTGGAGGGCGAGCATGACCAAATGGGTCTACACCTTCGGCGATGGCGCCGCGGAGGGACGTGCGGGCGACCGCAACCTTCTCGGCGGCAAAGGCGCCAATCTGGCCGAGATGTGCAGTCTTGGCCTGCCCGTGCCGCCGGGCTTCACCCTCACCACCGAAGTCTGCAACGCCTATTACGCCAATAGCAACAGCTATCCGGCCGCGTTGCAGGCCGATGTCGTCAAGGCGCTGGACCATATCGGGCAGCTGACGGGGCGCCGTTTCGGCGATCCGTCGAAGCTGCTTCTGGTCTCGGTCCGCTCCGGGGCCAGGGCCTCGATGCCGGGCATGATGGACACCGTGCTCAATCTCGGCCTCAATGACGAGACGGTCGAGGCGTTGGCAGCCGATTCCGGCGATGCCCGCTTTGCCTATGACAGCTACCGCCGCTTCATCCAGATGTATTCCGATGTCGTCATGGGTCTCGACCACGAAGTGTTCGAGGAAATCCTCGAGGACCAGAAGGCCAGCCTCGGCCACGAGCTCGACACCGAACTGACAGCGCAGGAATGGCAGAGCGTCATTGCCCTTTACAAGGCCAAGGTCGAGGAGGAGCTCGACAGGCCGTTTCCACAGGACCCGCACGAGCAGCTGTGGGGGGCGATCGGCGCGGTGTTTTCCAGCTGGATGAACAACCGCGCCATCACCTACCGGCGCCTGCACGACATCCCGGAAAGCTGGGGCACGGCGGTCAATGTCCAGGCCATGGTGTTCGGCAATATGGGCGAGACGTCAGCCACCGGCGTCGCCTTCACGCGCAACCCCTCGACCGGCGAAAAGATGCTCTACGGCGAGTTCCTGGTGAACGCGCAGGGCGAGGATGTCGTGGCCGGCATCCGCACGCCGCAGAACATCACCGAGGCGGCGCGCATCGCCGCTGGCTCCGACAAGCCGTCGCTGCAGAAACTGATGCCGGACGCGTTTCGCTCCTTCGTCGACATCTCCGACCGCCTGGAACAGCACTACCGCGATATGCAGGACCTCGAATTCACCATCGAGCGCGGCAAATTGTGGATGCTGCAGACGCGTTCCGGCAAACGCACCGCCAAGGCGGCGCTGAAGATCGCCGTCGAAATGGCGCGCGACAAGCTGATCACGACGGAGGAGGCGGTCGCCCGCATCGATCCGGCCTCGCTCGATCAGCTGTTGCATCCGACCATCGACCCCAAGGCCGCGCGCGATGTCATCGGCGTCGGCCTGCCGGCTTCTCCGGGCGCGGCGACCGGCGAGATTGTTTTCTCCTCGGGCGATGCCGAGGATCTGAAGACGCAAGGTCGCAAGGCAATCCTGGTGCGCATCGAAACCAGCCCCGAAGACATTCACGGCATGCATGCTTCGGAAGGCATCCTGACCACGCGCGGCGGCATGACCAGCCACGCCGCCGTGGTCGCGCGCGGCATGGGCAAGCCTTGCGTTTCGGGCGCCGGCTCGCTGCGTGTCGACTACAAGGCCGGCACGCTGATGTCGATGGGCCAGACCTTCCGCAAGGGCGACATCATCACCATCGATGGCAGCAACGGCCAGGTGCTGAAGGGCGCCGTGTCGATGCTGCAGCCGGAACTGTCGGGCGATTTCGCCGCCATCATGGAATGGGCCGATGCGGTGCGCCGCATGAAGGTGCGCACCAATGCCGAGACGCCGCTCGATGCGCGCATGGCGCGCTCCTTCGGCGCCGAAGGCATCGGCCTCTGCCGCACCGAGCACATGTTCTTCGACGGCGAGCGTATCGTCGCTATGCGCGAGATGATCCTGGCCGATACCGAGAAGGACCGCCGCACCGCACTTGCCAAGCTGTTGCCGATGCAGCGCTCGGATTTCCTCGAACTGTTCGAGATTATGGCCGGCCTGCCGGTGACGATCCGGCTGCTCGATCCGCCGCTGCACGAATTCCTGCCCAAGACGGAAGCGGAGGTGGCGGAGGTCGCCGCCGCCATGAACGTCTCGCCCGACAAGCTCAGGCAGCGCACCGAAGCCCTGCACGAGTTCAACCCGATGCTCGGCCATCGCGGCTGCCGCCTCGCCGTCTCCTATCCCGAGATTGCCGAGATGCAGGCGCGCGCCATTTTCGAGGCAGCCGTCGAGGCCGGCAAGAAAGCCGGCGCGCTGGTCGTTCCCGAGATCATGGTGCCGCTGGTCGGCCTGGTGAAGGAGCTCGACTACGTCAAGGCGCGCATCGATGCGGTCGCCAAGGCTGTCATGGACGAGACCGGCGTCAAGATCGACTATCTCACCGGCACGATGATCGAGCTTCCGCGCGCGGCGATCCGCGCCCACGTCATCGCTGCTACGGCCGAGTTCTTCTCCTTCGGCACCAACGACCTCACCCAGACCACTTTCGGCATCTCGCGCGACGATGCGGCGTCCTTCCTCGAGACCTATCGGCAGAAAGGCATCATCGAGCAGGACCCGTTCGTCTCGCTCGACATCGAGGGCGTCGGCGAACTGGTGCGCATGGCTGCGCAAAAGGGCAGGGCGACACGGCCCGACATCAAGCTCGGCATATGCGGTGAACATGGCGGCGATCCGGCCTCGATCCGCTTCTGCGAAGAGGTCGGCCTCGACTATGTCTCGTGCTCTCCCTACCGCGTGCCGATCGCGAGATTGGCCGCAGCCCAAGCCGCGGTGCAGATTGCCAAAACAGCAGTGCCGCGCCCCAAAAAGAGCGCCGCGGCATCCTGATTTCGACACAGTCCTTTCGGTATCGATGAAACGGCCACCCGTGGGTGGCCGTTTGGCGCTAAGCTTACGATTTTGTAAGCAAATTCACGCTGATGTGCGCGCCCCAACACGCAATCCCGACATCGTTTCTTCCCAATTTCACGGCCCCCCAACCCGCCCGGTGCCGAGAAAAAGATGTTACAGATTTCGCCCAGACCCTTCCGCTCGATCCTGATTATCCAGACCAAGTTCATCGGCGATATTGTTCTGTCCTCCACGCTCGCCAAGAACCTGCAGCTCGAATATCCCGGTGTCAGGATCGTCTTTCTCTGCGAGGCGCGCCTCGCCAGTTTCGTCACCGCGCACGGCATCGCCGCCGAGGTCGTCAGCTTCCGCCGCGCCGCCATGCGCGGCACCCCGCTGGAGCGTGGGCGCGAGCTCTATTCTATGATCAGCAAGCTGCGCCAATTCCGTTTCGACCTGACCATCGACCTCACCGATTCAAAGACATCGCGGCTCATCGTCAGGTTCCTCAACGCCAGCACCCGCATCGGCTACAATCCTCCGGAAAGGCCGCTGCGCTGGCATGAGCGCCAGCCCGCCAATGTCTTTGCCGAGCCGTTCGGTTTTGGCGAACGTCACTATCTCTACCGCTACCTTTCGCCGCTCGAGCCGCTCGGCGTCGGCCTGCGCGTGCGGGTGCCGTCGATTCGGCCATTGCCGATGGAGACGGCGAGGGCCCAGGCATTGCTGGACAAACACCATTTGCGGCCAAACGGCTTTATCGCGGTGCATGCCGGCGCAAGTTTTCACGGCCGGCGCTGGCAGCATGAACGCTTTGCCGCCGTGATCGACACGATTTCGCGCGAAACCGGACTGGATTTCGTACTCGTCGGCGGCCCTGACGAGCGCAAGCCGGCCGAGCAGATCCTCGCCAGTGCCGCGTCGATCGTCAACCTCGTCGGCGCGCTGTCGCTGGAAACGCTGCTGGCGGTGTTGCAGCAGGCGCGGCTGTTTGTCGGCAATGAGAGCGGCCCCATGCACATGGCAGCAGCGGCCGGAACGCCGGTTGTCGGCCTTTTCGGCCTGACCAGCCCGGCCGTCTGGGGACCGGTCGGCGTGCCCAGCCTCGCCTTGCAGCCATCCATGCCGTGCAATTGCGTGGCGGGCAGCCTGTGCAATCCGCTCGATCCCAGCAAGGCCTGCTGCGTCTGGCGCCTCGAGGTCGAACCGGTCGTCGCGGCCGTGCGCGAAGTCCTGTCACGCACGCATGTGGAACTGGAACACGCCGTCTGACGGTGCGCGGCGGTCACATTGTCGGGATATCAGCTTTCTCACGGCCACTATCCCGATTTCCGCCTTGTTGCGGGTCCTGGGATGCGGCTATGACAGCGCCGATTCTCAGACAAGACAGGCATCCCTTGCAAAAGCTGTTTTGCGCCTTGGCGCTATCTATCGTGGCCGTGTCCTCGGCCCAGGCCGCGCCGCTTGTCGAGCCGGCGCTGCATCTGAAGGCTGAGGACGGTAGCAGTGTCGGCCGCGTCGCGCTTACGCTCGACGCCTGCGGCGGCCAGACCGATACGAGGATCCTGTCGGCGCTGGTGGAGAACCGGATTCCGGCGACGATCTTCGTCACCGGTATCTGGCTGAAGCGCAACGCCGCCGCCGTCGAGATCATGCGCGCGCATCCGGACCTGTTCGAACTGGAAAACCATGGCGGCCATCACATCCCGGCCGTCGACACGCCGCGCAAGATCTATGGCATCCGCAGCGCCGGCAGCCCGGAAGCGGTGCAGGCCGAAGTCGAATCGGGCGCTGCCGCTCTCGCTGGCACCGGCGAGCCGGCGCCGAAATGGTTTCGCGGCGCGACCGCCGAATACAGCCCGTCGGCTATCGCCATGATCCGCAAGCTTGGCTTCAAGGTCGCCGGCTTTTCGATCAACGGCGATGGCGGCTCGTTGCTCGGCGCAAAAGAAACCGCCCGGCGCATCGCCGCCGCCAAGGATGGCGATGTCATCATCGCCCACATCAACCAGCCGACCCACGCCGCCGGCGAGGGCGTCGTGCAAGGTCTGCTCGCGCTGAAGGCCAAGGGGCTGATGTTCGTGCGGCTGGATGACGCCGACGGTGTCGGCAACGACGGGACGACTGATTAGGATCAGGCGGCGGCAGGCAGTTTCACCGCCTTTGGACTGACGTCGCCGACGTTTGAGATTAGCCGAGGCCTCTGAGCTTCGTCATCCCATGATGAAACAGGAGCGAAGCTCCGTCGCGAAGACCCTGGGATGACGAAGCGAGCAACGGCGGCTTGAGTCGCTTGCTCAGGCCGGTGCTGCTTCGATCGTCACCCTGTCGGGATAGAAGGCGCCGTGGTCGCGAATCTCAGCCATTTCGTCGAACGGCTGCTCATAGCCCCACATTGCGTCCTTGCCGGTCTCGCTGGCCGGCAGCACGCTCCAGTAGCTGGCGTCGCCCTTGTAGGGGCAGTGGGTCGACAGGGTGGTTTTGCCGAGCTGGGTGAAGTCGATGTCTTCGAAGGGGATGTAGAATGCCTGGCGGTAGGGCGGTTCGGACAGAAGCTTCGCCCGCGTCGATGAGGCGATCACCGTATCGCCGGCACGCACGACCACGGTACCGCGATAGGGTTCGACGGTGATGACCTTGCCGGGATTGCTCTGAAAGCCGGGGGCGGGGTTGGCGATCTGGTCCATGCGGGGTTCTCCTTGTTCGATTGGGAGCACAGTCCGATTGAGAGCGTGCGGGATGCTTCCCATGTCTCTAAAATGTGTCTGGAGAACCCGTTGCGCAAGCCTTCGCCAGTAGCCCAGAGCTGGCCTTCCGATCACTAAAAACGATCCCGCGTGGAATGCTCAGGCTGCGGTCTTGAACACGTCCATGAGGCCGGCATAGGCCGCGGCAATACCGGCTACCGGGTTGGTGCTTCTTGACGTCGTCTCGACCTTCAGTGGGCCGCCGCCTGTCGGCAAGGTGAGCAGCAGGAACTGGCGATTGCCGCCATCGCCGATCGATGCGGCGGCGACATGCTGGCCTTCGCCTTCGTTCTGGACGCACATTTTGAACAGCAGCGTGCCGCCGACCGCTTCAAGGGCGCCGCCGACCACCTCGACAAATTCGTCTTCGGAGACCTTTTTGGCCTCCGGCACGAGATCGGCCAGACTTGCGGCAAGCGTGTCTTCAAGCTCTTTGTCGTCGAGTTGAATATCGTCCAACTGCACGTCTTGGGCCTCGCTGTCATCCAGCTGCCTGTCGTCGATCTGCCTGTAATCGATCTGCTTGCCGTCGATCTGCTTGCCGTCGAGCTGCGTGTCCATGCGAACCTCTTTCAGTCGCTAATCCGCACCCCTACCCCGTTAACGAACCTTAACGTCGACGATGGCCGGATTGTGGCGGTTTTCCCCGCCTTTCGATCACTGCTTGCTTCAGCCGTTAACGGTTGGAGACGTCATGGCTGGACAATCCGTCCGTTCGTCCCACAATGGAACAAAAGACGGGAAAAACGAGGAAGCAATGGGAGGAACCAGATGCTCGGACTGATGCAGGAATGGCCGCTGCTCTGCCACAAGCTGATCGACAATGCCGAGCGGCAGCACGGGACGCGCGAGATCGTCTCGCGCTCGATCGAAGGTCCTGTCGTTCGCACCACCTATGCTGAAGTTCATCGCCGCGCGCTCAAGGTCGCTCAACGGTTGGAGCGCGATGGCTTTGTGCTCGGCGACCGCATCGCGACCCTGGCCTGGAACACGGCGCGCCACATAGAGGCCTGGTACGGCATCATGGGCATCGGCGCCATCTACCATACGCTCAACCCGCGTTTGTTCCCCGAGCAGATCGTCTGGATCATGAACAATGCGCAGGATAGAGGGATCTTCGTCGACCTGACCTTCATGCCGCTGCTGGAAAAGATCGCCGGCGCGGTCAAATCGCTGAAAAAGGTGATCGTCCTGACCGACAAGGCGCATCTGCCTGAAACGACGCTGTCGAATGTGGTTGCCTATGAGGACTGGTTGAACGAGGCCGATGGCGACTTCGCCTGGAAGGTTTTCGGCGAAAACACCGCAGCCGGCATGTGCTACACCTCCGGCACGACGGGCGATCCCAAAGGTGTGCTCTACAGCCACCGCTCGAATGTGCTGCATGCCATGATTGCTGCCATGCCCGACGCCATGGGCCTCTCCGCGCGGGACACGATCCTCCCCGTCGTGCCGATGTTTCATGCCAATGCCTGGGGCCTTGGCCAGAGCGCGCCGATGATCGGCGCCAAGCTGGTCATGCCCGGTTGCAAGATGGACGGCGCCTCGATCTACGAGCTGCTCGACACCGAGAAGGTGACCTTCAGCGCCGCCGTGCCGACCGTCTGGATGATGCTGCTGCAGCATCTGGAAGACACCGGCAAGAAGCTTCCCTATCTCAGCAAAGTCGTCATCGGCGGCTCGTCCTGCCCGCGCGCCATCATCAGGAAATTCCAGGACAATTACGGTGTCGAAGTCATCCATGCCTGGGGCATGACCGAAATGTCACCGCTCGGCACGCTGTGCACCATGAAGCCGCAGTATCAAGCGCTCGAGGGCGAGGACCGGCTCGATATCCAGGGCAAGCAGGGCTACCCGCCCTTCGGGGTCGAGATGAAGGTGACGGATGACGACGACAAGGAACTGCCTTGGGACGGCAAGACCTTCGGCCGGCTGAAGGTGCGCGGTCCAGCCGTCGCCAGCGCCTATTATGGCGGCGTCGGAGCCGAGCAGTTCGACAAGGACGGCTGGTTCGACACTGGCGATGTCGCCCATATCGATTCCGGCGGCTACATGCAGATCACCGATCGCGCCAAGGACGTCATCAAGTCGGGCGGCGAGTGGATATCGACCATCGACCTGGAGAACCTCGCCGTCGGCCATCCCGATGTCGCCGAGGCCGCGGCGATCGGCGTCCATCATTCGAAATGGGGCGAGCGGCCCTTGCTGGTCGTGGTCGCCAAGCCCGGCAAGGAGCCGAGCAAGGCCGATATACTGGCGTTCATGGACGGCAAGGTGCCGAAATGGTGGATACCCGACGACGTCGCTTTCGTCAGTGAAATCCCGCACACCGCCACCGGCAAGATCCAGAAGATCACCTTGCGCAAGCAGTTCAGCGACTACCGCCTGCCGACGGATTGACCGGGACCGTGCGTTTCCTTGACCTTCAAGCTACCGGCCGCAAAAACGTTAGGGCAGGGGATGTTCAATTTGAGCATCCTTTGCTCTAAGCGTCTGTGCGGGTTGGGGCGGTGCTGAAGACAATGGAAATTGACGAGCGGCAGACATCGAAGGCGGCCGGCTGGTCGCGGCGCACGGGCGCTTTTGCCCTGGTCCTGCTGCTCACCGTGCTGGCCGGCCATCATTTCGAACTGGTCGAAACGCCGGCCTTCCTGTGGGTGCTGGCGATCGTCGCCTTGCTTGCCGCGTTCGCTTTGCTGTTTGCCGGCCTCGCTTTGTCCCGGCTGTGGCATTTCGGTGACCGTGGCGGCCGCGACCTCTCGGTCGGCGCCCTGCTGGCGCTGCTGGTGCTGACGCCCTACGGCTTTGCCACCTATTTGGCGGCGACCACGCCGCCCCTGAGGGACATTTCGACGGACCTCGACAATCCGCCGGTGCTCGAGACCAGCGACCGCACCAAGGACATGAACGTGCTCGCGCCGCCAACGCCTGGCGAAGTGCGCCTGCAGGCCGACGCCTATCCGCTGGTCACCGGGCACAGCTACAATCTGCCGTTCGAAACCGTCGTCGACGCCGTTGAAACCGTGCTCGACCGCCGCGATTGGCAACTTACTGCGCCATATCCGGTGACGGACGGTCAAGACGAGGTGACGATATCGGCCGTTGCCCGGAGCTTCGTCGTAGGCCTGCCCGCCGACGTCGCCATCCGGGTCAGCAATGATGGCGACACCATCGTCGTCGACATGCGCTCAGCCTCCCGCTACGGCCGCTACGACCTCGGCGACAATGCGGCGCGCATCGTCGGGTTCCTCGCCGAACTCGACCAGGAGGTTGCAGGGCAGGTGGGTGCCGCGCCGGCTGAGTAGTTCTACCCCACCGGCACAAAAACGCCGTCGATGGCCGGGTCACCCTGGGTAGCAACCAGGCCGCGCGCCACCAGGTCCTCGAGATGGGCAAGCACCGACAGGCCGGCGGCGCCATGCAGGCGCGGGTCGGTGTCCCGGTAGATAGCCTTGACCATGTCCGGGATCGTCCGGTCGCTGTCGCGGATCCGTTCGAGGATCGCCCGTTCGCGCATCTTGCGATGGGTCTTGAGGCCGCGCATGAAGCTGCGCGGCGCGGTCACCGGGCCGCCATGGCCGGGCAGCAGCAGGCGATCGCCGCGCGCGATCAGCCTGTCGAGCGAGGCCATGTAGTCGGCCATCGCTCCGTCCGGCGGCGCCACGATCGATGTCGCCCACGCCATCACATGGTCGGCTGAAAACAGGATGCCGGTGCCTTCGAGCGCAAATGCCGCGTGATTGGCGGTGTGGCCCGGCGTCAGCACCGTCCGGATCGTCCAGTCATCGCCCTCGACCAGCGCATTGTCGGGCAACGCGATCTCCGGGACGAAAACCGTGTCGGCGCTGGCGTCGAGCGGGTTGATCTCGCCGATCCGCAGCGGCCTTGCCGGGCGGTGCGGGCCTTCGGCCAGTACAATAGCGCCGGTGTGCGCTTTCAGCCGGGCGGCCAGCGGAGAATGGTCGCGATGCGTGTGGCTGACGAAGATATGGCTGACCGGCCGGTTTGCGATCACCTTGAGCAGCGTCTGGAAATGCGCCTCGTCATCGGGGCCGGGATCGATCACCGCCAGCGTATCGCGCCCGACGATGTAGCTGTTGGTGCCGTGAAAGGTGAACGGGCTGGGGTTTTTGGCGGTGACGCGCAAGACGTCCGGCGCAACGGTGACGCCCTCGCCATATGCCGGATCGAAGCTGGTGTCGAATTTGAGCGCCATGGCGGTGTCGTTGAATCTCTGTTCAGGAAGACGGCAAAACTGATTGCCGCATAACACGGAAGCCAATATAGAAAAACGCAAGGCCGCGATCTGCGGCAATCCGGATTGGGGAAGACCATGGCACTTGCAACGACGATGCGCCCGCTTGTTTCTCTCGCTTTGCCCCAGGAGGGCGCGCAGCGCCTGGCAACCCAGCTTTTGCTGGCGATCGCCGGAACGCTGCTTTTGACCCTGTCGGCCAAGACGAAAGTCGTGCTCGGGCCGGTCGACATCTCGCTGCAGACGCTGGCCGTCCTGCTGATCGCCACTGCATTTGGCCTGCGGCTTGGCGTCGCTACCCTGCTTCTCTACATGGCCGAAGGCGCCATGGGCTTCCCGGTCTTCCAAAGCACGCCTGAAAAGGGCATCGGCATCGCCTACATGATCGGCGGCACCGGCGGTTATCTCGCCGGCTTCGTCGTCATGGCGGCCATTGTCGGCTGGGCCGCCGACCGCGGCTGGGACCGCCACCCGATCAAGTTGTTCAACGCCATGCTGGTCGCCGAAATCGTCATGATGGCCATGGGCTTTGCCTGGCTGGCCACCCTCATCGGCGCGGAAAAGGCGTGGCAGTTCGGCGTTTTGCCGTTCGTCCTCGGCGACCTGATCAAGGTTGCGCTCGCCGCCAGCCTGGTGCCGGCGGTATGGTCGCTGCTGCCCAAGCAGCCCTGAAACCGGACAAATGAATGAGCCGGCGGGCCCAGGGCCCGCCGGCTTTTTGTTGTCACGCGTCCGCCAGCCGACGGTGCAAGCCGGTTGCCAAATCGCCACGCCCATTTGCATCGTCAGCCTGTGCTGGTCGGTCAAATTGCCGCGAGGCGGCAGATCCAGAGCAATTCTGGCGCCGATCCACGGCCGAGATTGAATTGACAAGCCATTGCGCGAAACCTAAGCACGGGCAACTTGATTTCGAGGCGGGGGCCGGTAATTCAAGGAGAGCTTGTTGAAGGGAATAATCCTTGCAGGAGGCAGCGGGACGCGTCTGTATCCCCTTACATTAGCGATCTCTAAGCAGATTCTGCCGATATACGACAAGCCGATGATTTTTTATCCGCTGAGCGTCTTGATGCTCGCCGGTATCCGCCAGATTTTGATCATTTCGACACCTCGCGACTTGCCGGTGTTTCGGGAGTTGCTGGGCGACGGTTCGGAATTTGGGGTCGAATTCTCCTATGCCGAGCAGGCGCAGCCCAACGGGCTTGCCGAGGCCTTCATCATCGGCCGCGACTTCATCGGCAAGGATAATGTGTCGATGATTCTCGGCGACAACATCTATTTCGGCGAGGGCCTGTCGCAGCTCTGCCGCACTGCTGCGCAGCGCCAAAGCGGCGCGTCGGTGTTCGCCTACCATGTCGAGGACCCGCAGCGCTACGGCGTGGTGTCGTTCGACAAGCTCAGCGGCACGGCTTTGACGATCGAGGAGAAGCCGCGGGAGCCGAAGTCCAACTGGGCGGTCACCGGCCTCTATTTCTACGACAATGAGGTCGTCGACATCGCGTCGACGATCAAGCCCTCGGCGCGTGGCGAACTCGAGATCACGGCGGTCAACAACGTCTATCTCGAGCGCGGGAAATTGCACGTGCATCAGCTCGGCCGCGGCTATGCCTGGCTCGACACCGGCACGCATGACAGCCTGCATGAAGCCTCTTCCTTCGTGCGCACGATCGAGCACCGCCAGGGGATCAAGGTCGCCTGTCCTGAAGAAATCGCTTTCGAGCAGGGCTGGCTGACCGCCGACAAGGTGCTTGAGCGCGCCACGCGCCTGGGCAAGAACGAATACGCCGCCTATCTGCGCCGGCGTGTCGCCGAGCTGACGGAGACATAGAGTGCTGGAAGTCAGGCAGCTCGGTTTGGACGGCGTGCTGGAAATCGTGCCGAAGCGGCACGGCGATGCGCGCGGTTATTTCATCGAAACCTGGAATGCCGAGGCCTTTGCCGAGACCGGCATCGATCTGCGTTTCGTCCAGGACAATCATTCCTATTCGGCTGCCGCAGGTGTCGTGCGGGGGCTTCACTATCAACTGCCTCCACGCGCGCAGGACAAGTTGCTGCGTGTGATCCGAGGCAAGATTCTCGACGTGGCGGTCGACATCCGCCGCAGCTCGAAAACCTTCGGAAAATGGGTCGCGCTCGAAATATCGGCCGAGAGAGGCAACCAGATCCTGGTGCCGAAGGGTTTCGCGCACGGTTTCGTCACGCTCGTGCCGGACACCGAGGTTCTGTATAAGGTCACCGACACCTATTCGCCGGCGCATGATCGATCGATCCGTTTCGACGATCCTGATATCGGCATCGATTGGCCGTCGCCGGCCGGCGCCTTCGAGCTCTCGGCCAAGGACCTCAAGGCGTCGGCGCTTGCTGAGGCCGAGGTGTTCGCATGACGCGCGACGATGTGAGGAGAGCGCCATGAATTTTCTGGTGACAGGCGGTGCCGGCTTCATCGGCTCGGCCGTGTGCCGGCATTTGTGCGCCAATCCGGCCTACCATGTGACCAATCTCGACAAGCTCACCTATGCCGGCAATCTGGCCTCGCTGCGCACCATCGAGAATGCACACAACTACAAATTTGCGCAGGTCGACATCTGTGACGAGCGGGCGGTTCTCGACATCCTCCACCGCGACGAGATCGACGTCGTCATGAACCTCGCCGCCGAAAGCCATGTCGACCGCTCGATCGACGGACCCGGCGCCTTCATCGAGACCAACATCGTCGGCACCTACCGGGTGCTGAATTCGGCGCTCGAATATTGGCGCGGCCTTGACGAGGACAGGAAGGCGCGCTTCCGCTTCCACCATGTCTCGACCGACGAGGTGTTCGGCGATCTGCCCTTCGATGGCGGCATGTTCGTGGAGGAGACGCCTTACGCGCCATCCTCGCCCTATTCCGCCTCCAAGGCCGCATCCGACCATCTGGTGCGGGCCTGGCACGAGACGTACGGCCTGCCGGTCGTGCTCTCCAACTGTTCGAACAATTACGGTCCGTATCACTTTCCCGAAAAGCTGATCCCGCTGGTCATCCTCAACGCGCTCGACGAAAAGGCGCTGCCGGTCTACGGCGCCGGCGCCAATGTGCGCGACTGGCTGTTCGTCGAGGATCATGCCCGCGCCCTGGAGCTGGTCGCCACCAAGGGCCAGCCGGGCGAAAGTTACAATGTCGGCGGCAATTCCGAGCGTACCAACCTTGGCGTCGTCGAGACGATCTGCGGCCTGCTCGACATCAGGCGTCCGCGCAGCGGCGGCAGGAGCTACCGCGATTTGATCAGCTTCGTCACCGATCGGCCCGGCCACGACCGCCGCTATGCAATCGATGCCTCCAAGATCGGCCGGGATCTCGGTTGGGCGCCGGCGGAGAGTTTCGACAGCGGCCTTGCAAGGACCGTCGACTGGTTCCTCGACAACAAATGGTGGTGGGGACCGATCCGCGAGCAGCGCTACGCCGGCGAGCGGCTGGGGCAAGTCCGGTCGCGCGGCCAGGTTGAAGGCAGGAAGGGCGCGGCGTGAGGCTGGTTGTCACCGGACGCGACGGTCAGGTCGCTGCCAGCCTGCTGGAGGCCGGGCAGAGGCGCGATGGCATCGAGGTCGTCACCCTCGGCCGCCCAGTGCTCGATCTGGCGCGGCCCGATACGGTATTCGACGCACTCGCGGCAGCGCGGCCGGATATCGTGGTGTCGGCTGCCGCCTACACCGCGGTCGACCAGGCCGAGGACGAGCCCGATCTTGCCTTCGCTGTGAACGCCGTCGGCGCCGGCAAGGTCGCCGAGGCGGCCGCGAAGCTCGGCGTGCCCGTAATCCATCTGTCGACCGACTACGTCTTCGATGGCACCAAGGACGGCGCCTATGTCGAGACCGACGCCACCGCACCGCTCGGCGTCTACGGCGCCTCCAAGCTTGCCGGCGAGCTGGCCGTGGCCGCCGTCAATCCGCGCCATCTGATCCTGCGCACCGCCTGGGTCTACAGCCCGTTCGGCAAGAATTTCGTGAAAACCATGCTGCGGCTGGCCGGCGACCGCGACGAGATCGCCGTGGTCGCCGACCAATGGGGAAATCCGACATCCGCACTTGATATTGCCGACGCGATCCTGCATGCGGCGGCGGTGTTGCGCGGCGACTTTGACGGCTACGGCATTTATCATCTTGCCGGCACCGGCGAGACCAGCTGGAGCGGCTTTGCCCGTCATGTTCTCGACACAAGCGCGCGGCACGGCGGGCCTACCGCGCGGGTGCGCGACATCGCGACCAGCGACTATCCGACTAGGGCAAAGCGGCCCGCCAGTTCCCGGCTGTCGAGCGAAAAGTTCGCGTCGGCGTTTGAATGCACGGCCCCGGTGTGGCACGAGTCGGCGGAAAAGGTGGTGCGCAGGCTGGCGGGGAGCAAGACAAAACAGGCATTGACTGCATGAACAAGCATCCGTTACCCGAGCAATTGCATGACGCGACGCCCGACCCTAAGGGGATCGATCAACCGGCGCCGAAGAAGCGCGCCAAGGCTGCCAAGCCAGCGAAGCGTATCTGCATCATGGTGCTGGGCATGCACCGCTCGGGCACGAGCGCGCTGACCAGGGTCATCAGCCTTTTGGGCGCGGCGCTTCCGCACCAGGTTATTGATCCGGACGACAGCAATGCCAGCGGCTATTGGGAGCCGACGAGCCTCAATCATCTCAATGAGAAGATGCTGGCTGAGGCCGGCAGCCGCTGGGATGACTGGCGCAGCTTCGACCCAGGAGATCTGGGAGCTTCGCGCATCGGGTTCTACAAAGCGGAAATTTCCCGAATTGTCGACGAAGAGTACGAAAATGCTTCTGCGATCGTTCTCAAGGAACCACGAATTTCCCGCTTTGCGCAGCTTTATGCCGCTGTTCTAAAGGCGAAAAATTTTCAACTGCACTACGTGCTGGCAAACCGCAATCCGCTGGAGGTCATCGCGTCTCTTGGCAAACGCGACGGTTCGACTTTCGCAACAGGCTCGCTGCTTTGGCTACGACATCAACTTGAAGCCGAGCGCGCAACGCGGGGTATGTCGCGGGTCTTCGTCTCATATGACGCCATGATGGTCGATTGGCGCTCGGAGCTGACGAAAGTCGTCACCGCCGTGCGACCGGGTTGGTCAAGGCCGTTCGAAGACGCCGGGCCGGAGATTGATGCTTATCTGTCCTCGGATCACAGACATCACGCGATAAACGATGACCGGCTTTCTGCCGACGAACGGGTCCTTCCTTGGGTCAAAGAGGCCTACAAAGCCCTTCGAGCGCTGGAAGCCGATCCAGCCGATAACCAAGCGATGGCGGTCCTCGATAGTATCAGAGTTGAATTCGACGCGGAGACCGTTCTTTTCGGTGAGGCCGTTTTCCCAGAATTGAAAAGGAAAACTGACGAATTCAGGTTTATAGAAAGAAGCCTTAGGGAGATATTGGAAAAAAAAGACGAAGAACTGAAAAGGATAATAGATAGTTGTGAGATTATATTGCAGGAGTTTCGTAATGAAAGGTCAGGTTGGGCTGCGGAAAGAGCTAAGGTCCAGGAAGAGCTCGTCACGCTCCAAGAAAATTTATCTGAGTCTAAGAGGTTAGAGGTTGAGTCTACCGAAGCTGCCAAGGCGTTGGAAAAAGCGCTCTCTACAAAAGAGGAACAGGCTCAGGTGTTAATTGCCGAGAATGAGAAGTATCTCAGAGAGCGAGCAGCAAGTGTTTCGGCTCAATCTGTAGTCGAGCATGAACGGCAACAGCTGGAAATCGCCCTTGCGCTAAGTCGAGATAAAGTCGCAGAAAAAGAAGAGGAGATAATAAAGACTAAAGAATATTTTCTCAGAGTGGTAAAGGAACTAGGAGAAAAGCAACAAGGTATTTCAGATAATTCTATCGGTTTGGAGAGAGTTCACAAAAGCTTTTTTTGGAGTTTATATAAAATAACATCTAAGATTCGATATTTCTTTAGGATGCGGGTTAAAAATTAAATCGAAATAGTTAGTGCCTGGGTTGCCCGTGACCGGAATTTTAGCCGAATAGCTTCGATTTCGGTGCGAGAATGACTGTGGATATAAATGCTTGGAATTTCCTTTATGAAACCGACATATCTGGCGTTCTACCTGCCGCAGTTTTATCCTTTCCCAGAGAATGATGCCTGGTGGGGCAAGGGTTTTACAGAATGGACCAATGTTACCAAGGCGACGCCATTGTTTGACGGTCACTATCAGCCGCATCTCCCCACGGAACTTGGATTCTATGATCTTCGGGTACGGGAAACGCAACACGAGCAGATAGCACTTGCCCAGCAGTATGGTGTCGATGCGTTCTGTTTTCACTATTATTGGTTCAGCGGTAAGCGGCTGTTGGACAAGCCGGTCGATGCCTACCTTGCCGATAAGTCCGCTCGTATGCCCTTCTGCTTATCTTGGGCAAACGAGAACTGGACACGGCGCTGGGATGGTGCGGAGCAGCATATGCTGATTTCGCAGAATTATGAGCCGGGTTATGAAATCAGCTTTATCGAAAGCGTGGTCCCCTTCTTCCGAGATGACCGATATCTTCGCGTGGACGGGCGACCAATCTTGCTTGTCTACAGGCCGCAGCAGCTTCCGAACCCCGCCCAAGCTCTAGAAATATGGCGTGAGCATTGCCGGAAGATCGGGATCGGAGAAATCCACCTTGTTGCCGCGTTAACGCATGGCAATCTCGATTATGAGTCACTCGGGTTCGATGCTGGAGTGGAGTTCCCCCCACACAATATGGTGGTCCAAAACATCAACCGTGAAGTGACGACCTTTGATTCCTTCAGAGGTATGTTCGTGGATTATGCAGATGTGGCCGGCAACTATCTCGGTCGGGATTATCGCGATAAGAAAATTTATCGGACCGTAGTCCCTTCATGGGACAACACTGCCCGAATTCGCGACCGCGCGGTCGCAATGCTTGCTGCCACCCCTGATAACTATGAGCGTTGGTTGAGGGCGGCGACGTCCCGTACTATGGTCGAGCGCGCTCCAAACGAACGGCTTGTTTTTATAAATGCATGGAACGAATGGGCCGAGGGCTGTCACCTAGAGCCGGATAGGAAGTTCGGGCGTGCCTTCCTGGATGCGACTCTGCGGGTCAAGGAAAGCAAGTCCGTTCTTGACGATGTTTTTGACCGGCATCCTTTCCGGACGGACGCAGGAACTTCCCTTGCGGTTTCAAGCGGTGCGATATGGAAAGCAGATTCGCCGGTACAGCGCTTCGCTGCGACCAAGTTAAAGATTCAAGGGATGCTGGCTAACGCGCCGGTGGCATACTGGGTTGCCAGATGTGGCTTCCGGGCTGCTCGCGCCGCCGCCCGACCAATCCGATCACTGTGGCGTCGATCGCCGTTTCTGAACAACAGCTCCTCGGCGCCCACTGCCACATTTCCATTGGTCTTGCAGAGCGTCGCCGTTGCTCGAGCGGCCCGACAAGTTCAAACGAGGGGCGAGTTGTTTGCGTCGAAGAACGACGCTATTTTAACGGCCTATCCAGGTAGGGCCGTCACGAGCAAAAGCGTCGAGGTTACTGCGGGTTGCGGAGCCACTAAGCTGGATCGACTAAAGGAACTTTTTGCAGAGAAATCTTTTGACGCCGTACCATTTCAATTTGGACGCTTTCTAAATTGCGTAGCGCACTCCCGTGCCATCGGCGTTATTACGCAAGGTGGAGCGATTATTGAAGAGTCAATTATCGTCTACCGATATGTCTATCAAGACCTCAATCTTCTGGATTATCTGGATGAAGAGGACGGGAAGTATATTTTGCTATTCAATGAATTCAAATTCATTGATGAAGATGTGTTGCTCCCGCTTCACTCCAGTTTTGCGTTTGGTCACGTCATATTCGACGCTATTCCGCAGATTTTGTTCTGGGAGAACGAAATCAAGGAGAATCGCCTTAAGGTGGTGCTGCCAAATGATGCACCATTGTGGGTGCGCGGTATCTTGGCGACTTGGGGTTTTCTACCCCATCATTTTCTAATTCTGCCGCATACGCCATTTCGATTCCGCTCTGCCATGGTCTGCAATAGTCTCACGACTGGGACAACATATTACCCCAACCCGGACTCCCTGGCACAGTATGCTCTGCAACCGGCGTTGCCGACCGCTTCCGAAACCCCACAGTTGATCTACCTTGCACGGGATCGGGCCAACACCTATTCCAACCGGTTCATTGACAACGAACCCGAGGTAATCTCGGCGCTGGAGGCTTTGGGCTTCACTGCAATCGACCCATCGAAACTACCATATGTCGATCAAATGGAATTGTTTCGAAACGCCAAGGTGATTGTTGGCGCGCATGGGTCAGCTTTCGCCAACATAATCTGGTGCCGACCCGGCACCAAGCTGGTCGATTTGACGCCCGACGATTGGGTCGGCTACTGGAACGATCTCGGCATCACCGAGATGTGGCTATCGCGCACGTGCACGCTATTTTCGCTCGACTACGAAGTGGTGGTCTGCCGTTCGCAGATGGTTGAAAGCCCATTTCCGGGCCAGCCTCATTTGACCCAGCGTCATGTAACGTCCCAAGTCGACACAGACACTTTGGTTCAACGTGTCCGCGCCCTTCTTAAGGTTGTCGAACTGTGACTGTTAACTATCTTGACGTGATCATCAGCCTTACGCGTCGGGAAGTGACTGGACGATACCGAGGGTCGATGCTTGGCATCTTGTGGTCGCTATTGACCCCGCTGCTTATGCTCGCAGTTTACACATTCATGTTCGGTACGGTTCTGCGGATGCGTTGGGCAGGGGGAGGCGAGGGGCAGCCGACGGCCCAGTTCGCGATCATATTGTTCGTTGGCCTGATCTTCTTTCAAACCTTCTCCGAGGTGCTGACGAGGGCTCCTACGCTTGTGCTGACGAATGTTAGCTACGTGAAGAAGATTGTTTTCCCGCTTGAAGTGCTACCGGTAGTGGCGCTTGCAGCGGCGTTGTTTCACATGATGGTCAGTTTTCTGGTCATGCTCATCTTCCTTGTGATTTCGCAGGGGTCGATTCCCTTGACGGCGCCGCTTCTGCCGGTCGTTGTGGCTCCATTTATCCTCCTCCTCCTTGGTTTGTCGTGGTTCCTCGCCGCTGTTGGTGTGTATTTTCGCGATATCGGCCAGGTACTGAACCCGATCGTCAGCGCGCTCATGTTCCTGTCTCCGATTTTTGTGCCGGCTGAGGCGCTGCCTGCGGCCGTGCGACCGTGGCTGGTATTGAATCCCATCTCGACTCCCGTTGAACAGGCCCGCAGGGTCCTGATTTTTGGTGAACTGCCGAACTTGCACGCGTTGGCTTTTTATACCGTGACGGCAGCGGTCATTGCCGGCCTTGGGTTTTTGTTCTTCCGAGCCACGCGGAAGGGCTTCGCAGATGTCCTCTGAAATCGCCATCTCGGTGAAGGCTGTATCCAAGCACCATCTGATGTTCAACCGGCCTGAAGACCGGCTGAAACAGATGGTGGTGCCGCGACTGCAGCGGCTGGTGAGGCAACTGCCTCGGCGCTACTTCCGTGACTTCGCTGCATTGACCAATATTTCTTTGGACGTCCGGCGAGGCGAGACCGTCGGCATCATCGGACGCAACGGTTCGGGAAAATCGACGCTTCTGCAGATTATCTGCGGAACACTGCAGCCCACCAGTGGTTCGGTTACCGTCAATGGCCGCGTAGCGGCGTTGCTGGAACTGGGCGCGGGGTTCAACCCCGATTTCACCGGTCGCGAAAATGCCTATCTCAACGCATCCATCCTTGGCCTCAGCCGTGCCGAGATGGACAATCGCTTTGACTCCATCGCCTCCTTTGCCGATATCGGAGACTTTATCGAGCAACCTGTAAAGACCTATTCTTCGGGTATGTATGTTCGGTTGGCGTTCGCCGTCGCCATTAATGTCGATCCGGATATTCTGGTGGTCGATGAGGCGCTGTCGGTGGGTGACGAGGCGTTCTCCCGTAAATGTTTCGCGCGAATCGAGCAGATCAGGGAACGTGGCGGTACGATTCTGTTCGTCAGCCACGCCGCTCAGACCATCGTCCAACTTTGTGATCGCGCCGTATTGCTCGACGCGGGTGAAATAATGTTGACCGGCCGCCCAAAGACGGTGACAGGCCAATATCAGCGGCTGGTAAATGCCAGTGCGGAGGGCGCGGCGGAAATCCGGGCGCAAATTGTGGCTATGAGGGATGCAACGATATCTCCCACCATCCCAATCGAATTGCCTTGGCTGAGATCAGAATCCGAAGATGAAGTTGTTGTCGAAAATTCACAGGCGCCCACAAACGAAATTAAGCACAGCGAAGCGCTCTCCAAACAATTGGAATCTGCGGATGGCTTCGATCCTTCACTCGTTTCCAAGTCAACTGCCTATCAAGAAGAGAGAGGCGCACGCATTCGCGACGTTCGCATACTCACTGTGAGCGGCGAGCAGGTGAATGTGCTGAGGCTCGGCAGAAGATACTTCATAGAATATTGGACCGATTTTTCAACCGACGCTACTCGGGTGGGGTTCGGCATCGGCATAACAACCACAACCGGGTTCCATGTCGCAGGTGCCAAATGCAGGGCGTCTCGGGTCGAACTGGCGCAGGCTGGTTCATCTCTAAGATCAAGATTTGAGTTCACTAGCCTACTGCTTCCTGGTCACTATTTTGTCACGTGCCAGGTCCGCGGATTGCCAGAGGTTGATGAGGTGCCTCTCCACCGAATTATCGACGCCATCGCTTTCAGAGTGGTAGAGGAGGACGAAACATTGGCGGCAGGGCTCGTAGATCTCTCTATGGTGGTCACTGTTGACCGATGAGCTAGGCGCGTCCATGTCTTCGGAGGGGATCCAGGCTCAATTTCCGGCCATTTCAATGCATTGCGGGGGAGCGACGCTGTCGTTTGTGCATGCGTGGCCTTCGACGTTTAATATCGGCGACTATCTTTCCAGCCCGCGCCACTATTTCGACTTCAAATGTCACTCACCTTCAGAAAGCGGGTTCTCTCGAATTCTCATTCTGGGTGGTGGCGCGTTCAATGATTTCGGAGCTTATGCAAGCTCCTTGGTTGAGTCGGACCGAAAAGTCGCTTGGGGGGTTGGCCAGAGTATCCAACCCTTGAACGGGTTCGGAGAACTCTCTTCCTCAATTCCAACGGATTTTTCTTTTTTTGGCTCTCGCGATCGTGCTCTGGCGGTATCCAATTCTACACTCGTACCCTGTGCCAGCGTGATGGGAGATATCGTCGATATCTTGCCAGGGACGGCGCTGGGCGTTTTCCTCAACCAGAATCCGGCCGCAAGCGGGCAGGCGGTCTTGGATGTCCTTTCGACTATCGAGCCGAATGCGATAGTTGGCACTAATTCTATGTCGGAACCTGAATTTCGGTCCAAGTTCGCTTTGACCGGAAAGATCGTAACAAATTCATATCATGTCGCCTATTGGGGGCTCCTGTCGGGTCGACAAGTCGGGTTGATAGGATACTCTTCCAAGTTCACCAGCCTTTTCGACCTCTTGGAACTTCCTGCTGATGTTACCCACTATCAAAGGGGTGATGCCGCTGGACTGTCGGGAGCAATAAAGCGCGTATTAAATGGTGAATTGTTCTCCTGCCTTGCATCGCCAACCGAAACCAAGCTGGCATTTAGACAGACCAACATCAGCTATGCTGAACGCTTGGTCGCCGCTGGTCTTTTTCGAGAGATCGATCCGTTGGACCAGTCGAACATTCACCGCAGACGAAGGGAACTAGAGGTATGGCGAGCCTACTCGCTTCTTCGCCGTTGACTTTGTTTATGCGCTCCACTTGGTGAGATCTGAGGTGTGCAGCGCCTGAAATCGCTGGAATACTGTTGGGTTGACATGAATCCTACGAAATATCTCTTGGAGAATATTCGAAGCTATGGTTTGTTTCTCGCACAGAGACTGTACTCTGGTATTTAGATTTGCGATCATGTCGCCGGCGCCAACCATAAAGGGTGTCACGCCGTCAAAGAGCGTCATGCCTCCCTGCGGAATGCGTTCATATTCTTTAGCTTCGGTGGCCTTCATCCAAATCTCGGTTTCATAGAGCTTGATTGTGTTCATCAAGAGCGAACCCGCAAGTGCCAGCGCGCGTTCGGCTCGATCGGGAGAGAAGTCGGCGATGGTATCGCAGGCTGAGATCAGCCATCGGGTGTTGAGCCGCTGCAGCAGAAAGGGCCCGCACTCCTCCCACACTTGTTGGAAGCGCTTCCAACTTCGTTTTTCAGCAATGCCGCGACGTAAAAGCACGATCAGCGCCGCATGCGTATATTCGATTTCGGTTCGGCCCACGAACTCCTGTCTCACCATATCTAAATGTTCCGCGAGATCATCCTTCCGTCCCACCGGAATCGCCGGAGCTACTCCGATGACAAGGCTGACGGCAAGCTCATGAACCTTATGGTTCAACAATCGCTTCATGCCGTCGACGGCCCCTCTGTCACGTGTCTGAAAAGGCAGCTTGATCCGAAACATCACACCTTTCTCTCATATGTTGCGGGCTTGGAAAACGTCGCTGTGAGGGCAAGGTTCAAATTGCCTCGGTGCGATCGGTAACAAGCGATGCATCGGAGGGTACAGGCTCTCCGTCCTGGTTTAAACGCACCGCGCCCCAAGAATGCCTACGGCTGCTTCAATCGATACATAGCCATTGAACATCTCGTGGGACGCCCGCCAAAGGGTGGCCGTGCCTACTCCCTTCACAAGTCGATCTCAAGAGGCAATAGGGCTAGCTGAAAGGTCGGAACCTTCCCAGGTCCACGGAGTCGGTTGAGACCACTGAAACTGAGGACCAGTAGTGAGCGAACTCACTGCGGTCCATCGGCTGAAAACCGGCAATGATCTTCTCGTAGTTTGCCCAGAGAGCATCATTTTCAGGGTCGAGTCCGGTAATCAGCACAAGGCCGGTTGGTGCGCTGTCGGTAACCGTAATTGAGAGTTCCGGCCGGTAGTGTTTGAGGGTGGGCACAATCTTCCATACGTCGCCGGCCCACCAGCCTGGAAATGCGGAGCGAGGATGTTTGGCGTCGGCGATATCCCGCGACGTCATATAGAATCCCGGCGGCAAACAGTCGTGCATGGCGACGATCGATTCGGGAGCGCAATGCTTTTCTGTATTTATGAAATCTCGGAGCAGGAATTCGAACCGATGCATGCCATCCAGAAAGGCAAGATCGACGGATTTCCCAAAGATGCGAGAGAGGTCGCGTTCAGCAAAAAAGGCATCGCTGGTTTGTTGAAATAGCTGGCAGGTTGGCTTCTTGCCAATGATGTTGGTCTGACAAGAGAAAAATGGATCAACGCCAACGGTCGAACAACTTGCCAATTTAATAGTATCGCCAAATTGAACGCCGATCTCAAAATATGTATTGGGTTTCAGCTGTTTGTGGATGTCTTCCAAAAAACCAAGATATGGTTTTCCTGTAACACGTTTCCCGTAGTCGGCATCCTGCATCAATAGCTCTCCACTTTAGCCCGCCCTAACGGCGGCATTCATTCTCCACCCATATGCTGTGTGCATTGCCCCGATCGACTCTTCCACAATGCGAGAGCCGTGTCATGCACCACAGCTTTGCGCGAGAGTGCGACAGACGAAAAAAATATCTGGCGGCGTCCCCGACTCCACGCTATGCGATACAAAGCGGCGGGGCTGGGGATTGGCACTCTAAACAGGTGATCGGTGACGGGTTTCCGTCGCTCTTGCACCACGTTAGTGTCCATGTCCTTGCGCCTGGAGTTCAGTACTACCCAATGACATCCTATGTAGAGGTCGTGTCCGGACTTCGGCCGAAGATGCGGCGCGCCATTATAATGATCCAGGATCTGGTCATGGTCCTGGTCGCGGTGGCGCTGAGTCTGGGGCTTTCTCAGTCGAGACTTTCATTCGACGCGCTCTCCACGGCCGGCCTGGCGTGCTGGGCAAGTATTGTTTTTCTCAGCCATATGCTGTTTCGCTATTGCGGCCTCTACAACACCGTGTGGCGTTTCGCCTCCACGCCGGACTTCTTCAACATCCTGAAGAGCTGCGCCATCCTGACCGTCACGCTCTATGTCGTCTCGCTGGCGGTTCGATCGTTTCAGCCGGTGACCGGCCTCAACGAGCGCCAGTTCATCGTCTTTTTCCTCGTCTCCTTCACCATCATATCGGCGCCTCGGCTCTATTACCGGTTCCTGCGCGACGGGGCGAGCTGGCGAATCCTGAGCCGCAACGCAAACAATGCGGCGATCAAACAAGCGCTGTTCGTCGGCAGGCTTGGCGAAGCAGACGTCATCATCCGCTTCACACGCACGGCCGAGCCGGCCGAATATTCCATCGCCGGCATCATGGCCATCGAGAACGGCGCGCCGTTGGGCACGCAGATCCAGGGCGTTCCGGTGGTAGCCGTGCGGCCCCGCCTGGTCGAGGTCCTCGAAGAATATGCAAGAGGCACCAAAAGCCTCGACATGCTGATTTTCGGCAATGGCACCGAACGCGAGATCGAGGAATATTCGGAACTGGTCCGTGTCGCCCGTCACAGCGGTATCGCCGTCGTCCAATTCTCCGGCGTTTCGGAGCTCGGCCAAGGCGGAAAGCTGGTACTCGACGCTGTCGAGATGGAAACCATCCTGCGCCGCCCCACAGTTGCTTCCGATATTGAGCGGATCGGCGGCTTTATCGGTGGCAAGCGCGTCCTGGTCACCGGCGGCGCCGGCTCAATCGGTCGCATCCTGGTCAAGCGGTCGCTGGAACTTGGCGCCGAGGCGGTTCTGGTCGCCGATATCTCGGAGTTCGGTATTTTCCAGCTCGACCAGCAGGTTGACGAAAAGGACCATGTCCGGCTCAAGAGCCGCATCGTCGATGTCACAGACCGGCGCCAGATCACCCGCGTCGTCAGCGATTTCAAGCCCGACATCATCTTCCATGCCGCCGCGCTCAAACATGTGCCGCTGCTCGAGGAAAATTGGGAATCGGCGATCCAGACCAACATTTTGGGCACCCTCGTCTGCGCCGAGGTTGCCGCCAAATGCGGGGTGCCGCAGTTCCTGCTGATTTCCAGCGATAAGGCGGTCGATCCGACCTCGGTGCTCGGTATGACGAAACGCGCCGCCGAGCAGATCGTCTCTTCGCTGCACGAAACGCACGCCACCGGGGCCAGCGGCCGTCGCTCCGGCACCAAGTTCATCGCCGTGCGGTTCGGCAATGTCTTCGGCTCCAATGGCTCGGTCGCCACCATCTTCCAGGCGCAGATCGAGGCCGGCGGTCCGGTCACCATCACCGATCGCCGCATGACCCGCTACTTCATGACGGTGGCCGAAGCCGTCGACCTCGTCATCATGTCGGCGGCCGACGCCGAGCGGCGCCAGGGCAAGGACGACTACGCCATCTACATGCTCGACATGGGCAAGCCGGTGCCGATCCTCGAAGTCGCTGAAACCATGATCCGCATGGCCGGCAAAAGCCCCTACACCGACATTCCGATCCGTTTCACCGGGATCAGGCCGGGCGAGAAGCTTCACGAAGTGCTGCATGGCGGCAATGAGGAGATCGTCGCGCTGGATATCCCCAAGATCTTCGGCCTCAGGACCGATGTCGTGGGATGGCCCAAGGTCCAGGCGGCGCTGACATTGCTGCAGGCGGCCATGCGCGATCAGGACAAGGCCTCGGCGCTCGCCGTCATGGCCGGCCTCTATCAGGCGGAAGAGCCTCCAAGTGAGGCACGCCGGGAAACCGTTGCGAAAACAGTCGGGCAAGCTGGTTAGAGCAATTCCAAGAAAAGTGTGGAGCGGTTTTCCGTCCGGGATTGCGTCAAAACAAAGAGCCTGTCCTGATCGACCGGGATTGGCTATTGAAACCGATCCGATGGCCGTTCCCAGGCGTTTGCAGATGATTTTGAACCAGTGAGCAGACAAGATCAGCGCGTGGCCGTGCTGCTGGGCACGAAAGATGGCGCGGCTTTCCTTGACGAGCAGCTCGCGTCGCTGGCTGCGCAATCGCATCCTGTTGTCGACCTCTGGGTTTCCGACGACGGTTCGACAGACGGCACTTCGGCCATTATCGGCGCCTGGCAGAGCCGCTGGTCCAAGGGCCGGTTGACCCTGTCGAATGGTCCTCGCCAAGGCTTTGCCGCCAATTTCCGCGCGATGATCATCGATCCGCGCATCGAGGCCGACTACTACGCCTTCTGCGACCAGGACGACATCTGGGAGCCGGACAGGCTGGAGAGCGCCATTGCCTGGATGCAAGGGCACGACGCCGGAACGCCGCTGCTGTTTTGCTCCAGAACCGCGACCATGTCCGAAACCGGAGCAGCGCAAGGGTATTCGCCGCTGTTCCAGCATCCACCCGCATTTCGCAATGCGCTTGTGCAAAGCATTGCCGGCGGCAACACGATGATGATCAACCGCGCCGCGCGAAAGTTGCTGGCAAAGGCATCGGCAAGGACCGAGTTCGTCAGCCATGACTGGTGGACCTATCTGATCGTCACGGCTGCCGGCGGCATTGTCCGCTATGACCCGCGACCGCTGGTGCGCTACCGCCAGCATGAGGCAAACCTGGTCGGCGCCAACGTGTCGTGGAAGGCGAGGCTGTCGCGGCTGGGGCGCCTCTTCAGGGGCGAGTTCGCCGTCTGGACCGATCACAATCTGAGCGGCCTGGCCGTCAATCGCGACATCCTCACGAGGGATGCCGCCGCCTGTCTCGGCCTGTTCATCAGGGCGCGAAAGGGCGGTATCTTGCGACGCCTGCGCCTTCTCAGGAAAAGCGGCGTCTACCGGCAGACGCTGGCTGGGACGCTTGGGCTCTATGTGGCCTTCATCTGGCGGCGGATCTAGAGCATGCTGAGATGGCCATGAGGGGACCCAAGCGAGCTTTCGATCTCGTCGCGGCGGCGGTTCTGTTGCCGCTGACCTCGCCCGTCACCCTGCTTGCCATACTGGCAATCAGGCTGTCGTCGCCCGGACCGGCACTCCTCTCCCAAACTCGCGTCGGCCAGCACGGGGTGCTGTTTCGCTGCCACAAGTTGAGGACGATGGTTGTGGGAACGCCATCTCTGCCCTCGCATCAGGCGCCGGCAAACTCCGTCACCGCCGCCGGTAAGGTGCTGCGAAAATTCAAGATCGACGAGCTGCCGCAGCTCTGGAACGTGCTGAAGGGCGAGATGAGCCTGGTCGGGCCGCGTCCATGCCTGCCCACGCAAACCGAGTTGGTCGACCGCCGCAGGCAATTGGGTGTGCTTGCCGCACTTCCAGGCATTACCGGGCTTGCGCAGATGAGAGGCATCGACATGTCGGATCCGAAACTCTGCGCCGAAACCGATGCCGAATATCTCAGGGGAGCCTCGATCGGACTCGACGTCAAAATCCTGCTTGGCACAATCTACCGGACCTGACGGGCCTGTCGTGCAAGTTCCTCAATCCGGCCGAGCGTGTCGGTTTCCGGCATCCAGCCTTCCGAGATCAGCAGTGACGGGTCGCAAATCTGTGTCGCCATGGAAGCGTCGTACGCTGCTTTTCTGCCAAGCAGTGTGGCGAACAGCCTGAATGGCCAGGCCGGCACAGGAACGAGCCGGGTCGGAACGTCGTATCCGTGCCTGAATGCAGTCAAGATTTCGAACATCGCAACGGGGGAAGCATCGCCCAGGACATAGGTCGGGCGCGGTGGCGTGGGACGAGTCAAAAGATGCGCCACGGCGCCAGCCACCGCGTCGCGCGATATCAGCGAACGAACTGCGGTGAAAGCGCCTAAGGGCAATGGTAAGGCAATGGCGGCAGCCCGCATCATTCCACGCAGGTTTCCCTTCATGCCTTCGCCATAGACCGGCGGCAGGCGCAGCGCCGTGGCATCGGAGGGCTTGGACGCATAGGCTTCCAGTGTCTTGATCTCGCCTTCGCGTTTCGAGCGCCCGTAGGCGCATTGCGGGGCAGGGAGCGTCGCCTCGCTGATCGTTCCGCTGAAACCGGGACCGGCTACTGCCCGGATCGACGACAGATAGATGAAGCGCCCGCTTGTCCGCGAGGCGGCCGCGCGCGCCAGCTGCGCGGTCAGTGTCGCGTTGGCTGCCATGAAGTCGGCTTCGCTCGCCTTGCGGTCATTGTTGAGCGCCGCACAGTGGACGACATGGGTGATATCTCGCATCAGCGCCTGGTATGCCTGAGCCGGTGCGTCGAAGTCCGGCAACAAAACCGCATCGCTCACGGGATCGAGCCGTTCCGGGTGGCGCGATGCCATGCGCACCCCGAACCCGGCTTCGCGCAGCTGGTTGACGACCTGCCTGCCGATGAAACCCGTCGCGCCTGTGACCAGCACTTTCACGGCCGGCTTGCCTGGGGCGCCGGGGCCGGTGCCTGTTGTTCCGGCAGCATTTGTTGCCGGCCCGATGCAAGATATGTCCCGGACACCAGGAACACCATCAGTGTGGCATCGAGGATGTCGTGGCCGACCAGAATGCCGGTCAGGCCGCCGATGAGGTAGGTGATCGCAGTGACGACAATCATCGTGGCGCCGAACCGCTCGATCGCGTCCGTGCTGGTGCGCAGCACGATGGCCGCGTTTCTCGCGGCAACGAAGAACACAGCCGCGAGCGTTACGGCTCCAAGCAGCCCGGCCTCCACCAATGCAGTCAGGAAGCCATTGTGAAAATGGCTGAAGCCCGTGGACGGCATGTGGAACTGATTGTGGAATCCATCCTTTATCAGCTCACGGCTTGCAGCAATGCCGTGACCGAAAATCGGCATGTCGTGGAAGGCGCTCAGCCCAATCTGCCAAAGTGCTGCGCGCAAGCCGAGCGCGGTCGTGTGGTCGCCCTTCGTGGCGAGCGCATCCCAGTCGCTGAACAGGAAGGCCGCGCGCTCGGAAATGATGGGGAGACCAATGACCGCGATGACGATGCCGATCGCGCCCGCAATCAGCAAAAGCCGAATGGCGTTTCTGTTGTTGAGCTTGCGACGGTTGATCAGCAGGACCGCGATGCCGGCCACCAGCATCGCCAGCCAGATGATCCGCGACCCCGAATAGACAATGTCGACCGCGCCGGCCAGTGTCGCGCAGGCCAGCAACGCCCTGTTCTTTTCGACACCCGATAAGGCGCCTGCCAGGCACATCATCATGCTGAGGCAGGCGACGGTCGCGAACACGATCGGATTGCCGGCGCCGCCTTCGGCCCGTATGCCCAGCCCGTGATATTGCACGACCGCCAGCAGCAGGGCGCCAAAACAGGCGGCGGCGCTCGCCAGCACGACGATGCGCGTCAGCGTGGTTTTCTCGGTAATGCTCCAGGTCGCGTATGAGACAGGGAAAAACAGGAAGGTGATCAGCCCTGCCAGATGCGGCGCATCCCTGGCGATCGAATTGTTGACGATGGAGGCGAACACGCTGGCTGCGCAATAGGCATAGATGGCCACCGTCATCGCGGTCATCGGCCGGTCAATGTTGAAACGCCGTCTTTTCAACGCAAGCAGAAGCACCGACCACAGGCCGCCACCATTGAACAAAAAGCTGACCGCCGATCCCAGCACCGGCGGGAAAAAGAAGCACAGAATGGAGAAGGTGATGTTGATCCGTGACGGCGAAACGTGCTGCTTGATGGCGGAAATCGGGGTCAATGCTCTGGTTCACAATGCGCTGGGTCGCTTGGCGACGGACGATGTTTGGCGGCGGCATTTGCGGCATGCCGCCCGGCGCAGGTTCAGGAGCCGGTATAGCGGCTGGGTGCGGTTTTCGAAAGTGCGACGAGGTCGGGCCGGCGTTTCTTTCGGTCCAGGCAAGATTTTTCCCGGCCTTTGAATGCTATCGCTCCGTCGGGCAGGAATTTTCGGATTCTAGGCTTTTCATGGAAAATTCGTTGCCGATCGGTGTGGCCGCCGGCCTTTCCAGCGTTGTTATATCAGGTGGCGATCTGCTAGAACGCCGGCACGAACCGATAGTGTCCAGCAGTGAAGCTTGAACCGGGCGGCTGAAAAGGACGCCCGATCCATCTGATGCAAGGTCTGGATTGCACGAGAGAACGCTCACAGTCCATGAACATCGCGCTTACGCACCTGCAGCGGCTCGAGGCCGAGTCCATCCACATCTTCCGTGAGGTTGCCGCCTCCTTCTCCAAGCCGGTGATGCTCTATTCCGTCGGCAAGGATTCCTCCGTGCTGATGCATCTGGCGATGAAGGCCTTCTATCCGGCCAAGCCGCCTTTCCCCTTCCTGCATGTCGACACCACCTGGAAGTTCCGCGAGATGATCGCCTTTCGCGACCAGATGGCGCAGAAGCTCGGCTTCGACCTGCTGGTCCACGTCAATGAAGACGGCGTGCGCGACGGTATCAACCCCTTTGACCATGGCTCGAACACCCACACCCATGTCATGAAGACGGTGGCGTTGCGCCAGGCGCTCGACAAATACGGCTTTGACGCTGCCTTCGGCGGGGCTCGGCGCGACGAGGAGAAGTCGCGCGCCAAGGAGCGCATCTTTTCCTTCCGCAACGCCCAGCATGTCTGGGACCCGAAGAACCAGCGGCCGGAGATGTGGAAGATCTTCAACACCCGCATCGCGCCGGGCGAATCGATCCGCGTGTTTCCGCTGTCGAACTGGACCGAGCTCGATATCTGGCAGTACATTCTGCAGGAAAACATCCCGATCGTGCCGCTCTATTTCGCCAAGGAGCGGCCGGTGGTCGAACGCGACGGCATGCTGATCATGAAGGATGACGATCGCATGCAATTGCGCCCCGGTGAGACGATGGAGAACCGTCTGGTGCGTTTCCGCACGCTCGGCTGTTATCCGCTGACCGGCGCCATCGAATCCGACGCCGACACGCTCGAAGCCATCGTCGGCGAGATGCTGACGGCGCGCACCTCCGAGCGCCAGGGCCGCCTCATCGACCGCGATGAAGCCGGCTCGATGGAAAAGAAGAAGCGCGAGGGATATTTCTGAGCATGCGCCATATCCTGGCCAAGAGCCTCGCTCCCACCGACGGCGTGCGCGAATACATGGCGGCGCAGGAGAAGAAGTCGCTGCTGCGCTTCCTCACCTGCGGCTCGGTCGACGACGGCAAGTCGACGCTGATCGGCCGTCTTCTGTCCGACACAAAGCAGATCTTCGAGGACCAGCTCGCCGCACTCGAGCGCGATTCCCGCAAGCACGGCACCACTGGCGACGACATCGACTTCGCGCTTCTGGTCGACGGCCTCGAGGCCGAGCGCGAGCAAGGCATCACCATCGACGTCGCCTACCGCTTCTTCGCCACGCCCAAGCGCAAGTTCATCGTCGCCGACACCCCCGGCCATGAACAGTACACCCGCAACATGGCGACCGGCGCATCGACTGCCGATCTCGCCATCGTGCTGATCGATGCGCGCCAGGGTGTGCTGCGCCAGACCCGGCGCCACTCGATCATCGCTTCGCTGCTCGGCATCCGCCATATCGTGCTTGCCGTCAACAAGATCGACCTCGTCGATTTCGACCAGGCGGTGTTCGACCGTATCGTCGAGGATTACCGGCAGTTCTCGCACGAGCTCGGCTTCCAGACGATCGTGCCGATCCCGATGTCGGCCCGCTATGGCGACAATGTCACCAGCCGCTCCGGCAAGACGGCGTGGTATTCCGGCCCGTCGCTGATCGAGCATCTCGAAACCATATCGGTCGACGAGGCCGCGGTCGAACTGCCGTTCCGGTTTCCGGTGCAGTATGTCAACCGGCCCAATCTCGACTTCCGCGGCTTTGCCGGCACCATCGCGTCCGGCTCCGTCGCGCAGGGCGACGAGGTGGTGGTCGCCAAATCCGGCAAGGCCTCGCGGGTCAAGCGCATCGTCGCGCAAGGCGGCGATCTTGCCCAGGCGGTGGCCGGCCAGGCCATCACCCTTGTGCTCGATGACGAGGTCGAGGTCTCCAGAGGCAACATGCTGGTGTCGCCGGCGGCACGGCCGCAGGTCGCCGACCAGTTCGCCGCCAACATCGTCTGGTTCGACGAGGCAGCGCTGCTGCCGGGACGCTCCTATATACTGCGCACCGAGACCGACCAGACCAGCGCCACCGTCACCGACCTGAAATACCGCGTCAACGTCAACGACTTCGCTCGCGAGGCGGCGAAGTCGCTCGAGATGAACGAAGTCGGCATCTGCAATATCTCGACCCGGGCGCCGATCGCCTTCGACACCTTCGCCGACAACCGCGATACCGGCGCCTTCATCCTGATCGACCGCATCACCAATGCCACGGTCGGCGCCGGCATGATCCTGCATTCCTTGCGCCGCGCCGAAAACATCCACTGGCAGTCGCTCGATGTCGGCAAGCGCGGTCGTTCCGACTTGAAGAGCCAGCGTCCCGCCGTGTTCTGGTTCACCGGCCTTTCCGGTTCGGGCAAGTCGACCATCGCCAATCTGCTTGAGAAGAAGCTGTTCGCTTCGGGGCGCCACACCTACATTCTCGACGGCGACAATGTCCGCCACGGCCTCAACCGCGATCTCGGCTTCACCGACGCCGACCGGGTCGAAAACATCCGCCGGGTCGCCGAGGTGGCCAAGCTGATGGCCGATGCCGGGCTGATCGTCATCGTCTCCTTCATCTCGCCCTTCAGCGCCGAGCGGCGCATGGCCAGGGAGTTGATGGCCGACGGCGAGTTCGTCGAAGTGTTCGTCGATACGCCGTTCGAGGAATGCGCCCGCCGCGACCCGAAAGGCCTTTACGCACGGGCGCTGAATGGCGAGATCAAGAACTTCACCGGCGTCGATTCCCCGTATGAAGCTCCCGAAAATCCCGAAATCCATCTCAAGACACTCGGCAAGACGGCCGAGGAGATGGTAGAGGCTCTGGAACACTGGCTGAATGAGCGCGACATTGCCGAAGACCAATATGACAGCGGCGGCGGCATCTGACGACGAAGTGATGCTCGACGTGTTCGAGCGCCTGGCGCTCGAAGCCGGACGCGAGGTGATGCGGGTCTTCAAGGCCGGCTGCGCGGTCGACAGCAAGTCGGACTCCTCGCCGGTCACGGAAGCCGACCGCGAGAGCGAGACGATCATCCTCGCCGGCCTGCGTGCGGCCTATCCCGATATTCCCTGCGTGGCCGAGGAAGAGGTCGCCGAAGGCATTGTGCCGCCCGATCTGGATGGCGCCTTCTTCCTGATCGATCCGCTCGATGGAACGAAGGAATTCGTCAACCGCCGGACCGATTTCACCGTCAACATCGCGCTTGTCCGGCACGGCGTGCCGGAGATCGGCGTCGTCTTCGCACCGTGCAGCGGGCGGTTCTTCTCTGGACGGCCGGGCTGGGCCGAAGCAATCGAGGTCGATGGCGACTTCCGTATCGTCGGCCGCCGGCGGATTTCGGTTAGGAGGGCGGTCACGCCGCTGGCGGTCGTTGCCAGCCGCTCGCACAACACCCCGGAGACCGAAGCCTTCATCAAGGATCTCGGCGCCGCCGAGATCGTCTCGGTCGGCTCATCGCTGAAATTCTGCCTGCTCGCCGCAGCCGAAGCCGACATCTATCCGCGCTTCGGCCGCACCATGGAATGGGACACGGCGGCCGGCGACGCCGTACTGCGCGCCGCCGGCGGCATGACGCGCACGCTGGACGGCGAGCCGCTCACCTATGGCAAGCGCAAACAGAGCGACGACGAGGATTTCGCCAACCCGCATTTTATTGCGAGCGGGAAGGCGGCGGACGCGGCGTAACTTACGCCGCCGCTACATGCGCCGAGTTCGAGCCAATGTAGTTGCGGATCGTCTCGATGATGCGGTCCTGGTCGGCTTCGCTGAGATAGGGATGCATCGGCAGGCACAGGATGCGCTTCGGCAGTTCCTCCGAAACCGCAAGCCCGGTCGGCGTGCGCGGATAGTCGCGATAGGCGACCTGCTCGTGCAGCGGCTTCACATAATAGATCACCGAAGGGATGCCCTTTTCGCCGAGATGCGCCCTCAACCCGTCGCGCTTCGGCGTCTCGATGGCGTATTGCGCCCAGGCCGAGCGGCCACCGCCCAGATTGCGTGACGCCTTGACGATGTCGCCGAGACCTTCGGCGTAGCGCTTGGCCACGACCTGGCGGGCGACCATCTCGTCTTCGAGGATGGCGAGTTTCTCGATCAGGATCGCCGCCTGGATGGTGTCGAGGCGTGAATTGATGCCGACGCGGACATTGTCATACTGCGTCCCGCCCTTACCGTGGAACGCAAACGAGCGCAGCTGGTCGGCCAGCGCGTCGTCATTGGTGAACATCGCGCCGCCATCGCCGTAGCAGCCCAGCGGCTTGGCCGGATAAAAGCTGGTCGAGCCGACATGGCCGAAGGCGCCGCACATTGTGCCGTCGGCCGAACCGCCGATCGACTGCGCCGCATCCTCGATCACCAGCAGCCCTTCGCGCCTGGCAATCGCCATGATCGCCTCGTAGTTGGCGGCAAGCCCAAACAAGTCGACGGGAATGATCGCCTTCGGCTTCAGCCGGCCTTCCTTCTTGATCATGGCGATCGCCGCCTCGAGGCTGGCGATGTCGATGTTGTAGGTCTCGGCCTCGACATCGACGAACACTGGTTCGGCCTTGGCAAGCGCCACCACTTCCGCCGTCGCGGCAAAGGTGAAGCTCGGCACGAACACCGCGTCGCCGGGGCCGATACCGGCGGCAAACAGCGGCAACAGCAGCGCGTCGGTGCCGTTGGCGCAGGCCACGACATGCTTGGTGCCGATATAGGCTGCGAGCTTGTTTTCGAATTCGGTGACTTGCGGTCCGAGGATATAGCGGCCTTCCTCGACGACATTGTCGATCGCGGCCTTCAGCCGGTCGCGGATACGTTCGCGCTGCGCGCCAAGATCGATGAACTGCATGTCGGCCTCAAAACGGTGTGGTGCGGGCTGCCCCGGGGACAATGACACGCACAGAAACAACAACTTAACCGGGCCGCTGGTACCAGAGTTGGGCCGGTCTAGAAAGCCGGACCGGCCGCGGGACGGGTTGTCTAGGTGTCGCAGCCTGTTACTTCAGGCTTTCCCTGCATTGCCGCAAGATGCCGGAAATCCGGGCTTCGCCGCCTATTAATCCGGCTGATCAGTCCGTCTTTCCGGCTCGCGGAAACATAAAGTGATCGGCTGCTTGCAGCGGCTGGCGGCGGACTAAGCGTGGATCAGGCGATTTCGTGCCGCCAGGGCGGGTTGGCGCCGGCCCGCGACACGGTCACCGCCGCCGCTTTGGCGCCGAGCGCCAGCGCCTGACGGATGGCGTCCTCCGAAAGGCCGCCGATCCCGGCCTTGGTGAGCAGGCCTTGCTCGTGCAGCGAGGCCAGAATGCCGGCATTGAAAGTGTCGCCGGCGCCGACCGTGTCGACCACCTCCACCTTATGCGGCATCACCGTGACCTTGTGTTCCCTGCTGTAGCCGACGGCACCTTCGCTGCCGTGGGTAACGACGATCAGCTTCGGGCCGCGATCCAGCCAGTTGCGGATGACGTCCTCATGCGAGCCGGCCTCGCCGAACCAGTGCAGATCCTCATCCGATAGCTTCACGATGTCGGCCATCGCCATCATCGAGCGGATGCGCCGGAGGTGCTTGGCTTTGTCGGGGATGAAGTTCGGCCGGATGTTGGGGTCGAGCATCATGACGCGGCGTTCGTGCTCGCGTTTCATGAATTCTTCGTAGGCAGCACCCGCCGGGTCCGAAATCAGGCTGATGGCGCCAAACAGCATGGCTTCGATCTCGGCGCCCAGTTTCGGCAGATCCTCTGTCGTCAGCATGCGCCCGGCGGTGTTTTCGTCGTAGAAAGTGTAGGTCGCCTGGCCGTTGGTGAGCCGCACGAAGGCGAGCGTGGTCGGGCGAGGGGAGGTGTGCGCATAGGTGGAGCTGACCTTGCTTGCGCCGAGCGCCTCGCGGAACTGGCCGCCGAACAGATCCGACGACAGGCCGGAAAAGAAGCCGGCGGGCGCGCCGAGGCGGCCAAGCGCGATCGCCGTGTTGAACACCGCGCCGCCGACATAGGGCGCAAAGGCCGGCTCGCCCTGTGTCGTGGTGCGCGGCAGCATGTCGATCAGGGCTTCGCCGCAGCAGAGGATCATGATTTCTTGTTCTCCGGCGGATAGATCACGCCCTTGCGGATGATGATGTTGGCGTAGAGCCGGGGTTCGCTGGTCCCGACGATCGCATATGCCGACCGGACGCGTGCATAGAAGTCGGCGCCCGCCAGCGCAACCACCTTGCGGCCCGGCGCGCGCCTGGTGCAGATCGTTTCGATTTCATGGTGGACCGGATCGGCGACCGAGGGATCGCCTTTTACCGAGGCACGAAACAGCGCTTCCGGCACGAAGTCGTCCACCGGCAGCACGCTCAAAATGGCGTCAAGCACCGGTATGAGGTGAAGACCGTCGGCGCGGATCAGCCGGTTTGCCTGTTCTTCCGCCGGATAGTTGCCGTCGACGAGCGCGATCTCGTCGCCATGGCCCATGGCGCGCAATGTCGCCAGAAGCTCCGGACCGAGCAGCGACGGAATACCGATCAGCATTCAGATGCTCCTGGAAATCGTGGTCGAACCGATGAGGAAGCGTTCGGACAGCGGCAGGCTGGCGCCGCCCAGCGCGCGGGCATGGATGCCGACGGTGCCTTCGCGCACCACCGGAAGCTTCAGCCCTTCGCCATCGATCGTACCGATCGCCTGCCTGATCGCATCGACGAGCCGGCGCCGGACAGCGAGCGGCATCCAGCCGTCGATCACCGCGGCCTCGAAATCGATCACCGAGGACGCCGATACGATGGCATAGGCCAGCGCCTGAGCGGCATTGGCGATCCAGTCGTCGAGCTCGTGACCGATCTCGCCCCAATCCTCAGGCGACGTCCACAGATGCGAAGCCTCGACGCCGCGTGCGTTAAGCGCCTTTTCCAGCATGGCGATCGAGGCGACGTCGATGAGCTGCGTCGGCTTGCCGTCCGGCCCCGGCACCGGCATCGAACCCAGCGCCCCGGCATTTCCGGTTGGCCCGCCGAACAGCCGGCCGTTGAGCACGATGCCGCCGCCGGCAAAGGCGCCGATATAGAAATAGACGAAGTCGCGCGCCCCGCCGGTCTGGCCGAACACCAGTTCGGCGCCGCAGGCGGAGGTGGCGTCATTCTGCAGATAGACCGGGAATTCGCACTGCGCCTGGATGTCGGCACGGATGTCGCGATGGCGCCATTCGTCCATGATGTCGCGCGGCGCGCCGGCGGTGTCGGCCCAGTTCCACAGTTCGAACGGCATGGCGATGCCGAGCCCGGCAATGCGCTTGTCCTGCGCAGGTGTCAGTTCGGCGCGCATCGTCTTCATGCCTTCGGTGACGAACTCAACCGTCTCGCGCGGCGCCGGATAGCGGTAGGAGTGCTGCAGCATGGAACGCACAGTTCCGAGGAAATCGATCAGCACCAGTTCGGCGCTGCGGCGGCCGATCTTGAGGCCGATGAAGAAGGCGCCTTCGGGGTTCAGCGCCATCGGGATGGAGGGCTGGCCGATCTTGCCGCGCAACGGCGCCTGGCGCAGCAGCAGGCTGTCTTCCTCCAGTTCGCGCATGATGACCGAGACGGTCTGCGCTGAAAGCCCGGTCATGCGCGCAATGTCTGATTTGGCCAAGCTGCCGTGCTGGCGAACCAACGACAGCACCAGCCGCTCATTGTGGTCGCGCATGCCGCTCTGGTTGGTGCCACGGTGGAGACGGCTGGCGGCCGCCTCGGGCGAACCGTGCCTCGCAATGCCGGTCTCCACCCTTGTTCCTTCCCTTGGTTTATTCTTACTGCTTTTGCGGCAGAATGAGTGAACCGCGCAAAGCTGTCAATAATAAATAAGAGTGATTTAATTATTGACAGGCGGCTCCCGCTGGTGTCATTTGAGGGCGCGTCCACACTGGGAGAACTTCAGTGGATGCGCTCAAGATGCCGGTTGGCGGCATCCGCATGGTTCCATGGGAGGAAGATCGTGACCAAAGCTTTATTGAAGTCCACCGTGTTCGCCGCGGCGGGCCTCGGCCTGATGGCGTTTGCTTCGACAGCATCGGCCGCCGGCGTCGGCGCCTGCCTGATCACCAAGACCGACACCAACCCCTTCTTCGTCAAGATGAAGGAGGGCGCGACCGCCAAAGCCAAGGAACTTGGCGTCGACCTCAAGACCTATGCCGGCAAGATCGACGGCGACAGCGAGAGCCAGGTGGCGGCGATCGAAAGCTGCATCGCCGACGGCGCCAAGGGCATCCTGATCACCGCGTCCGACACCAAGGGCATCGTGCCGACGGTGAAGAAGGCGCGTGACGCCGGCCTGCTGGTGATCGCGCTCGATACCCCGCTGGACCCGATCGATGCCGCCGACGCGACCTTCGCGACGGACAATCTGGAAGCCGGCAAGCTGATCGGCGCCTGGGCAGCCGCGACCCTCGGCGACAAGGCCAAGGACGCCAAGATCGGTTTCCTCGACCTGACCCCCTCACAGCCGACCGTGGATGTGCTGCGCGACCAGGGCTTCATGATGGGCTTCGGCATCGACGTGAAGGATCCCAACAAGATCGGCGATGAGGACGATGCCCGCATCGTCGGCCACGACGTCACCAACGGCAATGAAGAAGGCGGCCGCAAGGCGATGGAAAACCTTCTGCAGAAGGACAACTCCATCACCGTCATCCACACCATCAACGAGCCCGCCGCTGTCGGCGCCTACCAGGCGCTCAAGGCGGTCGGTCTCGAAAGCCAGGTGCTGATCGTCTCGGTCGATGGCGGCTGCCCCGGCGTGAAGTCGGTGACCGAAGGCGTCATTGGCGCCACCTCGCAGCAATACCCGCTGCAGATGGCGGCACTCGGCATCGAGGCGATCGCCGCCTTCGCCAAGGACGGCGCCAAGCCGAAGCCGACCGAAGGCAAGAACTTCTTCGACACCGGCGTCAACCTCGTCACCGACAAGCCGGCCAATGGCGTGAAGTCGATCGACACCAAGGAAGGCCTCGCCAAGTGCTGGGGCTGATGGCTGCCTGACAGCCAGCGGCAAGCTGACGGCCGGGGGCTTGATCCCCGGCCGCTTCGGGTGGACGATGCGTCACGCGAATAATCCCGGCAGCAGACCGGACAGGCGCGAGCGGGTATCGGCATGGAGCTGAAGCCCAGGGGAGGAAACATGGCTCAAGCACAGGAATTCGAGAAGGTTCTCTCGAGCAGCGACACAAGCGTTGCCGCCTTTGACGAGCACAAATCGGCCGTCAAGCGGATCCAGCATTTCCTGCACTCCACGCCGGCGGCGGTGCCGCTGATTGTGCTGGTCTTGTCGATCGTCATTTTCGGCATCGCCATTGGCGGGCGTTTCTTCTCATCCTATACGCTGACGCTGATCCTGCAGCAGATCGCCATCGTCGGCATCCTCGGTGCCGCGCAGACACTGGTCATCCTGACCGCCGGCATCGACCTGTCGATCGGCGTGATCATGGTGATTTCGGCCGTGATCATGGGCAATTGCGCGGTCAGCTACGGCATGCCGGCCGTGCTCGCAGTGCCCATCGGGCTTGCCGCCGGCGCAGCCTGCGGCCTGCTCAACGGCTTGCTGGTCGCCTACATGAAGCTGCCGCCGTTCATCGTCACGCTCGGCACCTGGAACATTGTCATGGCGACGAACTTCATCTATTCGGCCAATGAGACGATCCGCGATACCGACGTCGACGCCCAGGCGCCGCTGCTGCATCTCTTTGCCCTGAGTTTCAAGATCGGCACGGCGGTGCTGACACTGGGCGTCATCGCCACGGTCGTGCTCGTTTTGATCCTCTGGTACGTGCTCAATCACACCGCCTGGGGCCGCCATGTCTACGCCGTTGGCGATGATCAGGAGGCGGCGAAGCTGTCTGGCATCCAGACCAAGAAGGTGTTGATGACGGTCTACACCCTTGCCGGGTTGATCGCCGCTTTCGCTGCCTGGGTGTCCATCGGCCGCAACGGCTCGATCTCGCCGTCAGCCGCCGTCACCGACTACAACCTGCAGGCGATAACCGCGACGGTGATCGGCGGCATTTCACTGTTCGGCGGGCGCGGCTCAATTCTGGGCACGCTTTTCGGCGCGATGATCGTCGGCGTCGTCTCGATGGGCCTCAACATGCTGGGCGCCGATCCGCAATGGAAGGTGCTGCTCACCGGTGTGCTGATCATCGGCGCCGTGGCGATCGACCAATGGATCAGAAAGGTTTCGGCATGACCGTGGAACCCATCCTCACCGCGCGCGGCCTGATCAAGCGCTATGGCCGTGTCACCGCCCTCGACAATGCCGACTTCGACCTCTACCCCGGCGAAATCCTGGCCGTCATCGGAGACAATGGCGCCGGCAAATCATCGCTGATCAAGGCGATTTCCGGCGCCGCCGTGCCCGACGAAGGCGAGATCCGTCTTGAAGGCAAGGCTGTCGCTTTCAAATCGCCCATGGAGGCGCGCGAGGCGGGCATCGAGACGGTCTACCAAAACCTGGCTTTGTCGCCGGCCCTGTCGATCGCCGACAACATGTTCCTGGGCCGCGAGATCCGCAAACCCGGCTTCCTCGGCGACTGGCTTCGTATGCTCGACCGGCCCGCAATGGAAAAGCGCGCCCGCGACAAGCTCACCGAGCTTGGGCTGATGACCATCCAGAACATCAGCCAGGCGGTGGAAACGCTGTCGGGCGGCCAGCGCCAGGGCGTGGCGGTGGCGCGCGCCGCTGCTTTCGGCAGCCGCGTGGTGATCATGGACGAGCCGACCGCCGCACTCGGCGTCAAGGAGAGCCGCCGCGTGCTGGAACTGATCCTCGACGTCAAGAAACGAGGCCTGCCGATCGTGCTGATCTCGCACAATATGCCGCATGTCTTCGAGGTTGCCGACCGCATCCATATCCATCGGCTGGGTCGCCGCCTCTGCGTCATCGATCCCAAGCAATATACCATGTCCGACGCCGTCGCCTTCATGACGGGAGCGAAGGTTCCGCCGGAGGCTGCACTCGCTGCCTGATCCGCTCGACGGATAAATTGCCGCAGGGGAACTGGCGGCATGCTGGTCTAAATCGATTGAACGTATGTTGCGATGCACTAGGATAGGCTGGGACTGAGAGCGAAAGCCGGTATGATCGCAGCACGATCACGAGAGGCAGTATGACGCGAACAATGACAGCCAAAGCCCCCGATCTCGAAATACCCGATCCCAAGACGCTGGCCGACGAAGTCTTGCTGGCTCTCAAATACCGGGTCGGCAAAGGCACCTCCGTTGCCACGCAATATGATTGGCTGACAGCCTCGATCAAGGTCGTGCGCGACCGCATCGTCGATCACTGGATGCAGGCGACGCAGGAGGCCTACGCCCAGCAGGAAAAGCGCGTCTATTACCTGTCGCTCGAATTCCTCATCGGCCGGCTGATGCGCGATGCCTTCTCCAATCTCGGCCTGATGGACAATATGCGAGAAGCGCTCAAGTCGCTGGGCGTCGACCTCGACCTCATCGCCGGGCTCGAACCGGATGCAGCGCTCGGCAATGGCGGTCTCGGCCGGCTCGCCGCCTGCTTCATGGAAAGCATGGCGACCGTCGACATTCCCGCGCATGGCTACGGCATTCGCTACGCCAACGGCATGTTCCGCCAGGAGATCCATGACGGCTGGCAGGTCGAACTGCCCGAAACCTGGCTCGACCACGGCAACCCCTGGGAGTTCGAGCGCCGCGAACGCGCCTTCGAAGTCGGCTTCGGCGGCTCGGTGGAATCGATCACCTCCAAGGATGGCCGGCTCGAACGTCACGTCTGGAAGCCGACCGAGCATGTCCAGGCCGTCGCCTACGACACCCCGGTGGTTGGCTGGCGGGCCAACCGCGTCAACACGCTGCGGCTTTGGTCCGGCATGCCGGTCGATCCGATCCTGCTCGACAAGTTCAACGCCGGCGACCACATCGGCGCGCTGGCCGAAAGCAACAAGGCCGATGCCTTGTCGCGCGTGCTTTACCCCGCCGATTCCCACAAGGCCGGCCAGGAACTGCGGCTGCGGCAGGAATATTTCTTCTCCACCGCATCGCTGCAGGACATCGTCCAGCGCCATCTCAGCCAGTATGGCGATCTCGCCTCGCTGCCCGACAAGGCGGCGATCCATCTCAATGACACCCATCCGGCGATCGCCGTGCCAGAGCTGATGCGCCTGCTGATGGACGTCCATGGCATGGATTTCGACCAGGCCTGGGACATCACCAAGCGCACCTTCGGCTACACCAACCACACGCTGCTGCCAGAAGCGCTGGAAAGCTGGCCGGTGCCGCTGTTCGAACGGCTTTTGCCGCGCCACATGCAGATCGTCTACGCCATCAATGCTCAGGTGCTGCTTGAGGCCCGCGCCACCAACCAGTTTTCCAATGAGCAGATCAGCCGCATCTCGCTGATCCAGGAAAATGGCGACCGCCGCGTGCGCATGGGTAACCTGGCCTTTGTCGGCTCGCACTCGATCAATGGCGTGTCGGCGTTGCACACCGAACTGATGAAGGAGACGGTGTTTGCCGATCTCCACAAGCTCTATCCCGATCGCATCAACAACAAGACCAACGGCATCACGCCACGGCGCTGGCTGATCCAGTGCAATCCGGGCCTCACCGCGCTCACCCGCGCGGCGATCGGGGACCGTTTCCTCGACGACATCGACGCCATCAAGGGGCTCGAAGCCTTTGCCGGCGACGCCGCCTTCCGCGACAAGTTCGCCGCCGTCAAGCGCTCCAACAAGGTCAAGCTCGCCAATCTGGTCGCAGACCGGCTCGGCATCAAGCTCGACCCGTCGGCGCTGTTCGACATCCAGGTCAAGCGCATCCACGAATACAAGCGCCAGCTGCTCAACATCCTGGAATCGATCGCGCTCTACGACCAGATCCGCTCGCATCCCGAGCAGGACTGGATGCCGCGCGTCAAATTCTTCGGCGGCAAAGCGGCGCCCAGCTACCACAATGCCAAGCTGATCATCAAACTGGCCAACGACGTCGCCAAGGTCATCAACAGCGACCCGTCGGTGCGCGGGCTGCTGAAAGTGGTGTTCGTGCCGAACTACAATGTCAGCCTGGCCGAGGTGATGATGCCGGCCGCCGACCTGTCCGAGCAGATTTCGACTGCTGGCATGGAGGCGTCGGGCACCGGCAACATGAAGTTCGCGCTGAACGGCGCCTTGACCATCGGCACGCTCGACGGCGCCAATGTCGAGATCAAGGAATGCGTCGGCGACGACAACATCTTCATCTTCGGCCTGAGCACGGCGGAAGTCGCCGAGCGGCGCAGCAATGGCTACAACCCGCGCGCCGTGATCGAGGGCTCCCCTGAATTGGCGCAGGCTGTTGCCGCAGTATCGTCGGGCGTGTTCTCGCCCGACCAGCCGGATCGCTACCGCGAGCTGGTCGACGGTCTCTACAACAGCGACTGGTTCATGGTGGCGGCGGATTTCGACGCCTATGCCGCCGCCCAGCGCGATGTCGACGCCGTCTGGCGCAACAGCCCCGATTGGTACGCGCGCGCTATCCGCAACGTTGCCCGCGTCGGCTGGTTCTCTTCCGATCGCACGATCCGCCAATATGCGAAAGAAATCTGGAACGTGCCCGCCTGATATGATTGCATGAGGCCACGACAATGGGTCTTGTGCACAAGAACTGGTTCCCAGGGAGGGACACCGCCTGATGAAGAAACCGCGCGCGACCGCGACGACGAGCGGGTCGGACGGGCTGGCGTCAGCCGGCGATGTCGCCGCAATTGTTGCAGGCACGCATGGCGATCCTTTTGCAATCCTGGGCGTGCATGATGCCGGCAAGAGCCTGGTTGCCCGCTGCTTCGTCCCCAATGCCGAGTTCGTCACCGCATACACGCTGGCCGGCAAGAACGCCGGCGAACTCACGCGGCGCGACGACGCCGGTTTCTTCGAAGGCAGACTGTCGATCAAGAAGCGCCAGCCGCTGCGGTATCACGCCAAGAATGCCGGCGGCGACTGGTGGCTGACCGATCCCTATTCCTTCGGCCCGGTACTCGGCCCGATGGATGATTATTACATCGCCCAAGGGTCGCATCTCAGGCTGTTCGACAAGCTCGGCGCTCATCTCATCGATCACGAGGGCGCCTCCGGCGTACACTTCGCCGTCTGGGCGCCCAATGCGCGGCGTGTCTCGGTGGTCGGCGACTTCAACGAATGGGACGGCCGTCGGCACACGATGCGCGACCGCCGCGACACCGGCATCTGGGAGCTGTTCATTCCCGATATCGGCGCCGGCCACCCCTATAAATACGAGATCATTGCCCCCGACGGCGTGCGCCTGCCGCTCAAGGCCGATCCGTTCGCCTTCAAGTCTGAACTGCGCCCGGCCACAGCATCCGTGACGGCGGTGCCGCCGGCGCATGAATGGGGCGACGAGGCGCATCGCAATTACTGGCGAAAGGCCGATCCGCGGCGCGAAGCCATATCGATCTACGAGGTCCATGCCGGTTCGTGGCAGCAGCACGATGATGGCAGCTTCCTGTCATGGGACGAACTCGCCAACCAGCTCATCCCCTATGCTGTCGAGACCGGCTTCACCCACATCGAGTTCCTGCCGATCTCCGAACATCCCTATGACCCGTCATGGGGTTATCAGACAACCGGACTTTATGCCCCCTCGGCGCGATTCGGCGACCCCGACGGCTTCGCCCGTTTCGTCGACGGTGCGCACCGCGCCGGCGTCGGCGTCATCCTCGACTGGGTGCCGGCGCATTTCCCGGTCGACGCGCATGGCCTGGCCAATTTCGACGGCACAGCGCTTTATGAGCATGCCGATCCGCGCAAGGGTTTTCATCCCGACTGGAACACCGCGATCTACAATTTCGGCCGCCGCGAGGTGGTGTCGTTCCTCGTCAACAACGCGCTGTTCTGGGCCGAGAAATACCATGTCGACGGTTTGCGCGTGGATGCGGTGGCCTCGATGCTCTACCTCGATTATTCGCGCAAGGCCGGCGAGTGGATCCCCAACGAGAAGGGCGGCCGCGAAAACCTCGAAGCAGTCTCCTTCCTGCAGAAGATGAACAAGGAGGTCTACGGCCACCATCCCGGCGTGATGACCATCGCCGAGGAATCGACCTCATGGCCGAAGGTCTCGGCGCCGGTGCATGAAGGCGGGCTGGGCTTCGGCTTCAAATGGAACATGGGCTTCATGCACGACACGTTGGAGTATTTCGCCAAGGAGCCGATCTTCCGCAAACATCACCACAACGACCTGACCTTCGGCCTGACCTACGCCTTTTCCGAGAATTTCGTGCTGCCGCTGTCCCATGACGAGGTCGTGCACGGCAAGGGCACGCTGCTCGGCAAGATGGCCGGCGACGACTGGCAGAAGTTCGCGACTTTGCGCGCCTTCTATGCCTTCATGTGGGGCTATCCCGGCAAGAAGCTGTTGTTCATGGGCCAGGAATTCGCCCAGCGCCGCGAGTGGAGCGAGGCGCGCGGGCTCGACTGGAACCTGCTCGACTTCCACCCGCATCGCGGCGTCTGGCAGACGGTGCGCGACCTCAACTATCTCTATCGCTCGCGCCCGGCGCTGCATGCACGCGACTGCGAGCCGGACGGCTTCTCCTGGCTGATCGTCGACGACAAGGAAAACTCGGTCTTCGCCTGGCTGCGCAGCGCGCCCGGCGGCAACCCGATCGCCGTCATTTCCAACTTCACGCCAGTGCCGCGCGACAATTATCGCGTGCCATTGCCCAAGGTCGGCAAATGGCGCGAAATCATCAACACCGACGCTTCGGACTACGGTGGTTCGGGCAAGGGCAATGGCGGTGTGGTCGAAGCCAGGGCGGAAGGAGGAGGCATTTCGGCAACGATGCTTTTGCCGCCGCTGTCGACGATCATGCTTGAACTCGTTGCGGACTAGGTCCGTCAACTCGTTGCGGACTAGATCCGTCAACTCGTTTCGGATTAGGTCCGTCGACTCGTTGCGGACCGGGCGATGCTCCAGACTGGTAATTTGGGAGGGTAAAAATGGCAGACTTGAAGAGAACCCAGCCGCTGGCGCGCGATGCCATGGCCTATGTGCTGGCCGGCGGCCGCGGCAGCCGGCTCAAGGAATTGACCGACCGCAGGGCCAAGCCGGCTGTCTATTTCGGCGGCAAGACGCGCATCATCGATTTCGCGCTGTCCAATGCGCTGAATTCCGGCATCCGCCGCCTCGGTGTCGCCACCCAGTACAAGGCGCATTCGCTGATCCGCCACCTGCAGCGCGGCTGGAACTTCCTGCGCCCGGAGCGGAACGAAAGCTTCGACATCCTGCCGGCCTCCCAGCGTGTCTCGGAAACCCAGTGGTATGAAGGCACGGCCGACGCCGTCTACCAGAACATCGACATCATCGAGGCCTATGGCCCCGAATACATGGTCATCCTGGCCGGCGACCACATCTACAAGATGGACTACGAGCTGATGCTGCGCCAGCACGTCGATGCCAATGCCGATGTCACTGTCGGTTGCCTTGAAGTGCCGCGCTTGGAAGCGACCGGCTTCGGTGTCATGCATGTCGACGGCAAGGACAACATCATCGCCTTCGTCGAAAAGCCCGCCGACCCGCCCGGCATTCCCGACAAGCCGGAATTCGCGCTGGCCTCGATGGGCATCTATGTCTTCAAGACCAAGTTCCTGATGGAACAGCTGCGCCGCGATGCGGCCGAGCCAGGCTCCAGCCGCGACTTCGGCAAGGACATCATCCCCTACATCGTCCAGCATGGTAAGGCGATCGCGCATCGCTTCGCCAAATCCTGCGTGCGCTCGACTGCCGAGAACGAGGCCTATTGGCGCGATGTCGGCACGGTCGATGCCTACTGGGAAGCCAATATCGACCTGACCGATATTACCCCCGAACTCGACCTCTACGACCGTGACTGGCCGATCTGGACCTATGCCGAATTGAAGCCGCCGGCAAAGTTCGTGCATGACGAGGATGGCCGGCGTGGTTCGGCCGTCTCCTCGCTGGTCTCAGGCGATTGCATCGTCTCGGGTGCTTCGCTGAAGCGCAGCCTGATCTTCACCGGCGCGCGCATCAACTCCTATTCGACGCTGGAAGAGGTCGTCATGCTGCCCGACGTTCATGTCGGCCGGAACGCAAAGTTGAAGCGCGTCGTCATCGACCACGGTGTAAGGATACCGGAAGGGCTGGTGGTTGGCGAAGACCCTGTTCTCGACGCCAAGCGTTTCCGGGTTTCGGAAAAGGGCATCTGCCTGGTCACGCAGGACATGATCGACAAGCTGAAGCTGTAAGACGGGGTACCATAAACGCATGCAGGTTCTGTCGGTCACGCCCGAGATATTCCCGCTGATCAAGACCGGCGGACTTGCCGACGTGACCGGCGCATTGCCGATCGCGCTGGCCGCCAAGGGCGTGACCATGCGCACGCTCATCCCCGGCTTTCCCCAGGTGATGGACGCCTTCAAGAAAAAGAAGGCTGTCTACCAATACCCGCTGCTGCAGGGCGGCAAGGCTTCGGTCCATGCCGTCAAGATCGCCGGGCTCGACCTGTTCGTGCTCGACGCGCCGCATCTCTACGACCGTCCCGGCGGCCCTTACGGCAATGCGGCCGGCGCCGATTGGCCCGACAATTGGCGGCGTTTTGCTGCGCTGAGCCAGGTCGGTGGCGATATCGCCGGCGGCGCCATTTCCGGCTACCAGCCGGATCTCGTCCACGCCCATGACTGGCAGTCGGCGATGACGCTGGCCTATATGCGCTACGGCAAGGCGGTCGGCGTGCCGTCGCTGATCACGGTTCACAACCTTGCCTTCCAGGGTCAGTTCGGCGCCGGCATTTTTGGCGAGCTCGGCTTGCCGGCCGCGGCGATGGCGCTCGACGGCGTAGAATACTATGGCGGCGTCGGCTTCCTCAAGGCCGGCCTGCAGGCGGCCTGGGCGATCACCACGGTGAGCCCCACCTATGCCCAGGAAATCCGCTCGCCGGAATTCGGCATGGGCCTCGACGGCCTGATCAACATGCGCTCTTCCGACCTCTACGGCATCGTCAACGGCATCGACACCGACATCTGGAACCCGGAGACCGACAAGCATCTGGTGTCGGCCTACTCCGCCGCGACGCTCAAGGCTCGGCTTCCCAACCGGGCGGTTGTCGAGGACCGCTTCAGCCTCGAGCGCGACGACAGTCCGATCGTCTGCGTCGTCAGCCGGCTGACCTGGCAGAAGGGCATGGACATACTGGCGGCTGTGGTCGACGGCGTCGTCGCCACCGGCGCGCGGCTGGCGATCCTCGGCTCAGGCGACGCCGGCCTGGAAGGCGCGCTGCTGGCTGCCACCGCCCGCCATCGCGGCCGTGTCGGCGTCGTCGTCGGCTATGACGAGGGGCTTTCCCACACCATGCAGGGCGGCTGCGACGCCATCGTCATCCCGTCGCGCTTCGAGCCTTGCGGGCTGACCCAGCTTTACGGCCTACGCTATGGCTGCGTGCCGGTCGTCGCCCGCACCGGCGGCCTTGCCGACACCATCATCGACGCCAATGAAGCAGCGATCTCGGCCGGTGTCGCCACCGGCTTCCAGTTCGCGCCCAATAGTGGCGGCGCCATGCTGCACGCCATCCGCCGGCTGGTCGATGCGCATTCGAGCCCGGCCGTCTGGGAACAGATCCAGCGCCAGGGCATGAAGGCCGATGTCTCCTGGGACAAGAGCGCCGACAAATACGTTGAACTCTACCGCCTGCTGCTTTCGAAAAGGGTTGCCTGAAGCATGATCCGGACCGTCGCCACCAAACCCTATCTCGACCAGAAACCCGGCACGTCCGGCCTGCGCAAGAAGGTGCCTGTCTTTCAGCAGGAGCACTATGCCGAGAACTTCATCCAGTCGATCTTCGACGCGCTGGAGGGCTTTGAGGGCAAGACGCTGGTGATCGGCGGCGACGGCCGCTTCTACAACCGCGAGGTCATCCAGAACGCCATCGCCATGGCGGCGGCCAACGGCTTCGGCAAGGTGATGGTCGGGCAGGGCGGCATATTGTCGACGCCGGCGGCGTCGCATGTCATCCGCAAATACAAGACCTTCGGCGGCATCATCCTGTCGGCCAGTCACAATCCGGGCGGCCCGCACGAGGATTTCGGCATCAAGTACAATGCCGGCAATGGCGGCCCGGCGCCGGAAAAGCTGACCGACGCGATCTTCGAAAAGACCAAGACGATTTCGAGCTTCAAGACCGCCGACATCGACCAGATCGACATCGACAAGATCGGCACGGTGACCGCCGGCGGCATGGCGGTCGAGATTATCGACCCGGTCACCGACTATGCCGAATTGATGGAGAGCCTGTTCGACTTCGACGCCATCCGCGCCAATTTCAAATACGGCTTCCGCATGCGCTTCGACGCCATGCATGCGGTCACCGGGCCGTATGCCAAGGAAATCCTCGAGCGCCGGCTCGGCGCGGAGAATGGCACCTGCCGCAACTACAAGCCGCTGCCGGATTTTGGCGGCCATCACCCGGATCCGAACCTGGTCCACGCCAAGCATCTCTATGACGAGATGATGGGACCGGATGCGCCCGATTTCGGCGCCGCTTCCGACGGCGACGGCGACCGCAACTTGATCATCGGCAAGGGCATTTTCGTCACCCCGTCGGATTCGGTGGCCATGCTTGCCGCCAATGCGCAGTTGGCGCCGGGCTACAAGGACGGCCTCAAAGGCATCGCCCGCTCGATGCCGACCAGCGGCGCGGCAGACCGCGTCGCCGAAAAGCTCGGCATCGGCATCTACGAAACGCCGACCGGTTGGAAGTTCTTCGGCAATCTGCTCGATGCCGGCATGGCAACGATCTGCGGCGAGGAAAGCGCCGGCACCGGCTCGAACCATGTCCGTGAAAAGGACGGGCTGTGGGCGGTGCTGTTGTGGCTGAACATCCTGGCCGTGCGCGGCGAAAGCTGCAAGGACGTCGTCACCGAACATTGGGCGACCTACGGCCGCAATTACTATTCACGTCATGACTATGAGGAGGTCGAAACCGAGCGCGCCAACGCCCTGGTCGACGAGTTGCGCGCCAAGCTGACCTCGCTGCCCGGCACCAGCGTGCGCGGCCTGAAGATCGCCAATGCCGACGACTTCGCCTATCACGATCCGGTCGACGGTTCGGTGAGCAAGAACCAAGGCATCCGCATCCTGTTCGAAGGCGGCTCGCGTGTCGTGTTTCGTTTGTCCGGCACCGGCACGTCGGGTGCTACGCTGCGCGTCTACATCGAGCGCTACGAGCCGGACAGAGCGCGGCATGATCTCGACACGCAAGAGGCGCTCGCTGACCTGATCGCGGCTGCCGATGATATCGCCGGGATCAAGAGCCACACCGGGCGCAACAAGCCGAGCGTGATTACTTGAGGGTGGTGACGTCTTTACCCTCCCCCTTGTGGGGAGGGTCGATCCGCGCAGCGGATCGGGTTGGGGGTGCTCGTAAAGCGCTTTCCCCGCGCCGACCCCCACCCCGCTCACTTCGTTCGCGACCCTCCCCACAAGGGGGAGAGTGGAGGATGCGCCGATGACCCAGCTCGGCGCAACCGTCACTCCCGAAGGCATCCGCTTCGCCGCCTGGTCGTCATCCGCGCGGCGCCTGTGGGTGTCGATCTTCGACGACACCGGCGCCCGTGAAATCGACCGGCTCGAACTTCAGCCGGAAGGCGAGAGCGTCCATGCGCTGTTCGTCGCCGGCCTTGCCGCGGGTACGCGCTACGGCTTTCGCGCCGACGGCGAATATGCGCCGGAGCGCGGGCTGTGGTTCGATCCCGACAAGCTGCTCACTGATCCCTACGCCGTCGAGATAGACCGGCCCTACCAGCATCATTGGCGGCTTGCCGCCCGGCGCAACGAAGGCGCCGACACCGCGCCACTGATGCCGAAGACCATCGCGCGGGCTCAACCGAAGCCGCTGCCGGCCAAGCCGCCTTTGTTCCAGCCAGGCGGCCTGATCTACGAACTGAACGTCCGCTCCTTCACCAGGCTGCATCCGGACGTGCCCGAAGCGCAGCGCGGCACCATTGCAGCCCTTGCCCATCCGGCTATCGTCGAACATCTCAAGAAGATCGGCGTCTCCGCCGTTGAGCTGATGCCCGTGACGGCATGGGTCGACGAGCGCCATTTGCCGCCGCTGGGCCTCAGCAATGCCTGGGGCTACAACCCAGTCACCTTCATGGCGCTCGACCCGCGCCTGGCGCCCGGCGGCCTCGCCGAGTTGCGCGATACTGTGGGGGTGCTGCGCAGGGTTGGCATTGGCACCATCCTCGATCTCGTCTTCAATCATACCGGCGAAAGTGACCGGCTCGGGCCGACGCTGTCGCTGCGCGGCCTCGACAATCAAGCCTACTACCGCAGCGAGCCGGACGGCAGGTTGGCCAACGATACCGGCACCGGCAATACCATCGCCTGCGACCATCCGGTCGTTCGTGACATGGTACTCGACACGCTGCGCCATTTCGTCCGCCAAGCCGGCGTCGACGGTTTCCGCTTCGACCTGGCGCCGGTCCTCGGTCGCGTCGATGGCGCATTCGATCCGGCAGCCCCGTTGCTCGAAACCATCGCAACCGATCCCATCCTTGCCGACAGGGTGCTGATCGCCGAGCCCTGGGACATCGGCCCGAATGGCTATCAGCTCGGCAATTTCCGGCCGCCTTACCTCGAATGGAACGACCGCTACCGCGACGACGTCAGGCGCTTCTGGCGCGGCGATGCCGGCACGGTCGGTGCGCTGGCGACAAGGCTCGCCGGCTCCTCCGATGTGTTCGGCAGGGAGGGCCAATCCGCCAGCCGCACGGTCAACTTCATCGCCGCGCACGATGGCATGACGCTGGCCGATATCGTCGCTTATGAAGCCAAGCACAACCAAGCCAATGGCGAGAAGAACCGCGACGGCCACAATGAGAACCTGTCCTGGAACAACGGCGTCGAGGGCGAAACCTCGGACAAGGCGATTGCCGAGGCCCGTTCCCATGATCGCTTCGCGCTGCTCGCCACTCTGTTTGCCTCGCGCGGCACCATCATGCTGACGGCGGGCGATGAATTCGGCCGCACGCAAGGGGGCAACAACAACGCCTATGCGCAGGACAACGCCATCACCTGGCTCGACTGGGCCAGGCGCGACGTCGGGCTGGAAGCCCATGTGTCCGCGCTCGCAGCTCTGCGCGGCGCGGTGCCGGCGCTTTCCGATACGCGCTTCCTGACCGGAGAGCCGCCGGCCGGTTCTGAAACGCCCGACGTCGCCTGGCTGACCGAGACCGGCGCGCCGCTCGGCGAAGCCGACTGGAACGATGGCTCGCGCCATCGCCTCGTCATGCTGCTCGGCGATGGCGGGGAAGGCCGCCTGGCTGTGATCGTCAATGGCGATCGCCGCCAATGCGTCTTCACGCTGCCCGCGCGGCAAGGGTTTGAATGGCAGCCGGCTGTTGAAGCGCAAGCGGTCGACCTCGCGTGGCCGCTGCCCGGCCGCAGTGTCAGTTTCATGATCGAGCGCCGGACCGCAAAGGCCCGCGCCAGGAAGGGTCCGTGATGGCCGACGACAATGCCCAGCCGGGACCCGAACAGAGCGCCGACTGGTGGCGCGGCTGCGTCATCTACCAGATCTATCCTCGCTCCTTCCAGGACTCCACCGGCGACGGCAGCGGCGACCTCTCAGGCATCACCTCACGGCTGGCGCACGTCGCCTCGCTCGGCGTCGACGCCGTCTGGCTGTCGCCCTTCTTCAAATCGCCAATGGCCGATATGGGCTACGACGTCTCCGACTATCAGGCGGTCGATCCGATGTTCGGCACGCTCGGCGACTTTGACGCGCTGGTTGCCGAGGCGCACAGGCTCGGCCTGAAGGTGATCATCGATCAGGTGTTGTCGCACTCCTCCGACAAGCACGAATGGTTTGTAGAGAGCCGTGCCAGCAAGGATAATCCCAAGGCTGACTGGTATGTCTGGGCCGACACCAGGCCGGACGGCAACGCGCCCAACAACTGGCTGTCGGTCTTCGGCGGCCCGGCCTGGGAGTGGGACGCGACCCGCCGGCAATACTACATGCACAATTTCCTCGCCTCGCAGCCGGACCTCAACTTCCACAATCCTGAGGTTCAAGACGCGTTGTTGCAGACGGTGCGGTTCTGGCTCGAGCGCGGCGTCGACGGCTTCCGCCTGGATACGGTCAACTACTATGTCCACGACCGCTGGCTGCGCAGCAATCCGCCGCTGGCGTCGAGCGTCGGCGGCACCAATGGCGAAACCAACACCTATCTCTTCCAGGAGCATCTGTTCGACAAGACGCAACCGGAAAACCTCGGTTTCCTCAGGCGCTTCCGCGCTTTGCTCGACGAATATGACGGCCGCGCCAGTGTCGGCGAGGTCGGCGACGAAGGCCGTTCGCTGCAGACGCTGGCCGCCTACACATCCGGCGGCGACAAGCTCAACATGTGCTACACCTTCGACCTGCTCGGTCAGCAATTCTCAGCCGCCCATGTGCGCGGCTGCGTCGAGGCCTTCGAGGCAGCTGTCGCCGACGGCTGGGTCTGCTGGGCATTCTCCAACCACGATGTCGTGCGCCATGTCAGCCGCTGGACGCGGCCGGGCGGCGATCCAGATGCGGTGGCGACATTCGCTATCGCTTTGCTCTCCTGCCTGCGGGGCTCGATCTGTCTCTACCAAGGCGAAGAGCTTGGGCTGGAGGAGGCGGAACTGACCTTCGAGGATCTGCGCGATCCCGTCGGCATCCGTTTCTGGCCGGGGGTAAAGGGCAGGGACGGCTGCCGCACACCGATGGTCTGGGAAGCGGGCGCCGACAATGCCGGTTTTTCCTCGGGAAAACCCTGGCTGCCGGTGCCGGAAAGCCACCGCGCTCGGGCGGTCGATATCCAGAACGCCGACGACAAGTCCGTGCTCGCCGGCTACCGGACGATGCTCGCCTTGCGCAAGGCGCATCTGGCGCTGGTCAAGGGCCCGATCCGCTTTCTCGATACCGACGGCGATGTCCTTGCCTTCATCCGGCAGGGCGAGGACGAGATATTGCTCTGCGTCTTCAATTTCGCCGACAAGCCGGCCGACTGGCGGCTGCCGCCGGATCTCCAGCCTGTCGAGGCGATCGCTCTGGGTGGCGGTGCCGTCCTGCAGGAGGAGGGGCTGTTGCTGCCGGCCCTGGGCTGGTTTGTCGGCAAGGTTGGCTGATCTTTCAGGGACGCCGTCCGGCTTCAAAAGATCGAGTCCGCATGCAACCGTGCCGAGTGATCCGCGCAACGTCACCGGCGCCACGTTTTTCATTTTCGGGCTTCTTAGGTACTTTCGTTGAGCTTCGCCACGAACTGCATTCCTGGAATGTTTCCAGATGGTTGCGCTAATGACAACTGCTGAGGGCAAATTGCAAAATTGCAGGACAACCGCAAGCTGCACCCAATTGAACCTGGTAATATAGATTAGCTATGGCTGGTTTAGGGTGAGGATGCTCACTTAGCGTCAAGCAAGACTCGGTTGAAATAATATTTCCGTCTGTCTAGTCTCCTGCCACCAGCTGCCGGAACGGGAACCGGCGGCGCGCTCGAAGGGGCCAGAAATCGGTTCCGGGGCGTCAACACTCGTAAGGCGCAGCCGATGGGCAGCGCCACAGGGAGAGACTTCATGCTGAAAAATATGCTGAAGGCGACGCTTGTCGCCGCGACCATGACCTTTGCCGCAGGCACGTTCCTGACGCCGGCCCTTGCCGAGACCGTCTATAACAGAGGCAGCGCCGCCGAAGCGGAGACGGTCGATCCGCACAAGACCTCGACCGTCTACGAAGCCGATATCATACGCGACCTGTTCCAGGGACTGGTCATGCACGATCAGAAGACGAACCTCATCCCGGGCGCCGCCGAAAGCTGGACGGTATCGGATGACGGCACCGTCTACACCTTCAAGCTGCGCAAGGACGGCTTGTGGTCGGATGGCAGCCCGGTGACGGCTGACGATTTCGTCTATTCCTTCCGTAGGCTGGAGGATCCGGCGACCGCCGCCGAATACGCTTCCATGCTCTATCCCGTGAAGAACGCCGAGGAAGTCAACACCAAGAAAGGCAAGCCCGAGGACATGGGCGTCAAGGCGATCGACGCCAACACCCTGGAAGTGACGCTGAAGGCGCCGACGCCATACTTCCTGGAGATGCTGACCCACCAGGCTACCTACCCGGTCAACAAGGCCTCGATCGACAAGCTCGGCGCCGACTGGATCAAGGCGGGCAATCTCGTTTCGAACGGCGCCTATACATTGGCCGAGTGGATTCCCAACGACCACATGAAGCTGGTCAAGAATCCGAAATTCTGGGATGCCGCGACCGTCAAGATGGACGTCGTCAACTACATCCCGACCGAAGACCGCTCTTCGGCGATGAAGCGCTTCGAGGCAGGCGAACTCGACAGCTACGGCGACCTGCCGACCGAACAGCTCGCTGACCTCAAGACCAAGTTCGGCGATCAGGTCCGCGTCGGACCGTATCTCGGCACCTATTATTACGCGATCAAGACCGACAAGGCGCCCTGGGACAATGTCGAGCTGCGCAACGCCATCTCGATGGCGATCGACCGCGACTTCCTGGCCGAAAAGGTCTGGCAGAATTCCATGCTGCCTGGCTATTCGATGGTGCCTCCGGGCATCGCCGGCTACACGCCGGCAATGGCCAAATACGCCGACATGCCGCAGATCGACCGCGAGGACGCCGCCAAGAAGATCCTTGAGAAACTCGGCTATACGCCCGAGCATCCGCTGAAGATGGAGATCCGCTACAACACCTCGGAAAACCACAAGAACACCGCGGTTGCCATCCAGGAACAGTTGAAGCCGCTTGGCGTCGAGATCACGCTGCTCAACACCGATACCAAGACCCACTATTCCTTCCTCGAGCAGAAGGGCAACTACGACGTGGCGCGTGCCGCCTGGATCGCCGACTACAAGGATCCCGAGACCTTCCTCGGCATCACCCGCAAGGCCAGCGGCAACAACTATTCGAACTACGTTAGCCCGGCATATGAGGCGGCCATGGACAAGGCCGCGGCTGCCGGCGGCAAGCCGGAAGAGCGCATGAAGGACCTCACTGAGGCCGAGCGCATCCTTGTCGATGACGTCGGCAACATTCCGCTTCTCTACTACAGCTTCCACGATATCGTCTCCTCGAAGCTGCATGGCTTCGATGACAATGTGATGGACATCCATCCGTCCCGCTTCGTCTCCAAGGACTGATAATCATCCTTGACTGGACCGGGGGGGCCCCCCGGGGGGGGGGGGGGGGGGGGGGGGGGATGCGCCGGGCGGGGGTGGGGGGGGGGGGTGGGTGGGGCCGGGGGGGGGGTTT
>NZ_JAMYUO010000018.1:0-122449 GCF_040323125.1 Mesorhizobium sp. M0062 | reverse complement strand
CTCGAACCACTCCAAAACCCCTTCGGGCCAAAAGTGTTACCCATGTCTCCGATATAAACCGTAACCTATGTGTCCGGAATGGACCCAGAGAAAACTGGTGCCCAGAGGCGGATTCGAACCACCGACACGCGGATTTTCAGTCCGCTGCTCTACCAACTGAGCTATCTGGGCCTCGCCGGCAAACGAGACATCGCCTGACCGGATTTCAGGAAAGCGCCGTGGCGCACCCCTTGAAAGCGCGTGGGTTATAGCACGGGAATCCGGCCTGTCCAGCGCCTAAGCGCTGATTTTCCGGGGCAATTGTCGCAGACAATACCGACGCCGGCAAAGCAGCAATTGCGTAAGGTCGGCGAAGTGGAATTGCGCGGCCGGCACCGCCCAAACCCTACTTCGGCTCGTCGCTCTCGTCCTCGTCATCCCGCGCGGTGATGACATAGGCGCCCTTCAGCCAGCGGTTGAGGTCGATGTCCTTGCAGCGCTTCGAGCAGAACGGATAGGTCTCGCGCGCCGACGGCTTGCCGCATTCGGGGCAGGGGCGCTTCGGGCGCAGTGGTGTGACCTTATCGTCCAGGCTCATGGCCGCGCGGTATGCCAGCTGGTGTGGACCTTGAAGCCTTCGCCCGAAAGCAGCGCCACCGTCTCGTAGAGCGGCAGGCCGACAATGTTGGTGTAGGAGCCGACCAGCTTGACGACGAACGAACCGGCGAGACCCTGGACGGCATAGCCCCCGGCCTTGCCGCGCCATTCGCCGGAGGCGACATAGGCGTCGATCTCCTCGCGCGGAAGCCGCTTGAAGCGTACCCTGGATTCAACCAGCCTTTGGCGCAGCTTGCCGCCCGGCGTAATCAGGCAGATGCCGGAATAGACCCGGTGCGAACGGCCCGAAAGCAGTCCGAGGCAATTGGCGGCGTCGTCCAGCGTCTCGGCCTTGGGCAGGATGCGGCGTCCGACCGCGACCACCGTATCGGCGGCCAGCACGAAGCTTGGCGCATAATCTTCCTCGCTTTTCAGCGACGCCAGCGCCTTCTCCGCCTTTTCCTTCGACAGCCGCTTGGCCAGCGAGCGCGGATGTTCGGCGCGCAGCGGCGTTTCGTCGACATCGGCCGGCAGCACGCGGCCCGGCTCGATGCCGGCCTGTTGCAACAGTTCGATCCGGCGCGGCGAACCAGAGGCAAGCACGAGCTTCTGCAGGATGCTCATCGCGGTTCGCGCCGGACTGTTACTTGAAACGGTAGGTGATGCGGCCCTTGGTCAGGTCATAGGGCGTCATCTCGACCAGGACCTTGTCGCCGGTCAGCACACGGATGCGGTTCTTGCGCATGCGGCCGGCCGTATGGGCGATGATCTCGTGTTCGTTTTCGAGCTTCACCCGGAACATCGCGTTGGGCAACAATTCCGTCACGACACCCGGAAACTCGAGGACTTCTTCCTTCGGCATTCGATACCTTTGCTTGGATTGCAGTTCCGGCGCCCTGGAGCGCCCAGGCCGGAATTTCGGCGGAACCTATATGATAATCGTGCGCTTGTGAACACGCTTAGATCGCGTCATAAGCGACGCGCTCCAAGCTTTCGTTTTATGCATGTCGTTGTCTCAAAACCGGGACCGCTTTTGAGCGACATGCATCAATCCGCCGCGTTTTTTACCTCCGGAAGCAGAAAACGTCGGCTAATGCGCGCTTTCAGCCGTTCTCTCACGTCGCGATAGCTGGCCATGATCTGCTCGCGCCTGCCGCCGACATCGGTCGGATCCGGCATCGGCCAGTATTCGACGTCGACGGCAAGCGAGCGGGTGAGTTCGAGCGCGGCGTGGTGGGCTTCCGGCGCCAGGGTGACGATCAGGTCGAAATAATCGTCCTCGAGATCGTCCATCGAGCGCGGCTGGCGCTCGCCCAGCGTCAGGCCCTCTTCGGCCAGCACCGCGTCGACGAACGGATCGCGCTCGCCCCTGTGCACGCCGGCAGAGGCGACGAAAGTGGCCGGCGGCAGCATGCGCCGCGCCAGCTGCTCGGCCATCGGCGAGCGCACGGCGTTCATGCCGCACAAGAACAGGATCGAGCGGGGCGCCCCAGTCAGGTCTAACCCCGCCAGTGCAGCACACAGACCAGCGTGAACAGCCGCCGCGCCGTGTCGAAGTCGATGTCGATCTTGCCGGCCAGCCGGTCCATCAACGTCTGCGAGCCTTCATTGTGCAGGCCGCGCCGGCCCATGTCGATCGCCTCGATATGGCTCGGTGTCGAGGAGCGGATGGCGTCGTAATAGCTTTCGCAGATCAGGTAGTAGTCCTTGACGATGCGCCTGAGCGGCGTCAGCGACAGGATATGGGTGACGACATCAGCACCATCCTCGCGGGCGACCGCAAACACCAGCCGGGATTCGGCCAGCGAGAGCTTCAGCCGATAAGGCCCGGCGCCGTCATCATTGACCGGCTGAAAGCTGTTTTCTTCGATCAGGTCGAAGATCGCCACCGCGCGCTCATGTTCGACATCGGGCGTCGAACGGCCGATCGATTCGTCGAGCTCGACATCGATCAGCCTTGCGCGGGTTTGATCGCCGTCCGCCATCGCCGCCTACATGTTCAGCCGGATGGCGACGGAGCGGCCATGCGCGTCGAGGCCTTCCGCCTTGGCCAGCGCAATCGCCGCCGGCGCAAGTGCTCTCAGCTGCTCCGGCCCGAGCTTCAGGATCGAGGTGCGCTTGACGAAATCGAGCACCGACAGGCCCGAAGAGAAGCGCGCCGAACGCGCCGTCGGCAGCACGTGGTTGGAGCCGCCGACATAGTCGCCGATGACTTCGGGCGTATGGCGTCCCAGAAACACAGCACCCGCATTGCGCATCCTGGCCAGGAAGCCTTCGGCATCGTCGATAGCAAGCTCGACATGTTCCGCGGCGATGCGGTCGACCAGCGGCAGCGCGGCCTCGATGGTCTCCACCAGGATCACCGCACCGAAATCGCGCCAGCTGGCAGCCGCCGTCTCGGCGCGCGACAGGTTCTGCAGCTGCCGCTCGACCGCCTGTTCGACGGCCTTGCCGAAGGCCGGATCGTCGGTGATGAGGATCGACTGCGCCGACACGTCGTGCTCGGCCTGCGCCAGAAGATCGGCGGCGATCCAGTCGGGATCGTTGCTGCCGTCGGCCACCACCAGCACTTCAGACGGTCCGGCAATCATGTCGATGCCGACCGTGCCGAACACCTGGCGCTTGGCGGCGGCGACATAGGCATTGCCCGGTCCGACGATCTTGGCGACCGGCCGGATCGTCTGCGTGCCATAGGCAAGGGCGGCAATCGCCTGCGCGCCGCCGACGCGGTAAATCTCCGAAACGCCTGATATATCGGCTGCCACCAGCACCAGCGGATTGATGATGCCGCCCGGCGCCGGCACGACGATGACGATGCGCTCGACGCCCGCCACCCTGGCCGGCACGGCGTTCATCAGCACCGAGCTTGGATAGCTTGCCGTGCCGCCCGGCACATAGAGCCCGACCGCCTCGATCGCCGTCCAGCGCGAACCCAACTCGACCCCGGCGGCATCGGTATAGCGATCGTCCTTGGGCATTTGTCGCTCGTGATGGGATCGGATGCGGTCGCGCGCGAACTTGAGCGCATCGACCGTCTGCGGATCGGCGTCTTTGTAGGCCTGCGCGATGTCGTCCTTCGACACGGCAATGCCGAGGCTATTGAGGTCGGCCTTGTCGAATTTCAGCGTGTAGTCGACCAGGGCAGCGTCGCCCTCGGCACGAACCCGCGCAATGATGGCGCGCACGGCAGTGTCAACGTCTTCCGATACCTCCCGCTTGGTGGTCAGGAAGGCGGCGAAACGCTGCTCGAAACCGGCATCGGACTGGATAAGCGTAATGGCCATCGGCTGCGTCTAGATCGTGATGAGACTTGGTTGAAATCTCATCACGATCTAACCCTTTGTTGGAGCAAGATCTCTGGACAAACGATTCCCGTTTTGTCCAACAAAAACCGGCACCCACTTTTTGGGATCATGCTCTAGACCCTGTGCACCGGACGCGAGGTGGCTTCCCAGGCGCCGCCTATGTCGGCAAGCCGCGCCTCGATGCATTCGACGTCGAGCATGATCGCGCCGCCGCCGGAAAAGACCAATTCGACGATGCCGGCCGGCTTGCTGATTTCGATAAAGCTGATTGCCAGAAGCGACAGCACCTCGGCCGGCCGATCGCGGGCAATGCCGCTGGTCTTGGCGCCGAGCACGCGGTCGAAATGCAACACGGCCTGGCGCCGCTCATTGTGCTGGCTGAACAATCCGGACTTCGCCTCCCAGACGAAGCGTTTCATGGTCAATATGAAACGCTTGGCCGAAGGCAGGTATTCGAGATCCGAGACCTTCATCACGGCGTCCTGGACGTGAGCCGAGACGATGCTCAGATCCTGATCGTCGAGCGCAATGAGTTTGAGGGCTGCCATGCCGAATGCACACCTGAAAGTTGGTTTCAGCCTTCTGTTAGGCGGTCTTTCCGGTCGGTGCAACCGCGACACAAATTCAACCCGAGGCTAGCGCCTCGGGTTTGAAGTGTTGGCGGTGAATGGAGGCAGCACCAGACGCCTGTCTGTCTGAAGCAACTGCCGTGCGGTCAAGCCGAAATCCGCTCGATCACCGCGCCGCAATTGGACAGCTTTTCTTCCAGCCGCTCAAAACCGCGGTCGAGGTGGTAGACGCGGTTGACCGTCGTTTCGCCTTCGGCCGCCAGACCGGCGATGACCAGCGACACCGAGGCGCGCAGATCGGTCGCCATCACGGGCGCGCCCTTCAGCTTGGAGACGCCGTCGACGATCGCCGTTTGGCCGGACAGCGTGATGTGGGCGCCGAGCCGGGCCAGTTCCTGCACATGCATGAAGCGGTTTTCAAAGATGGTCTCGGTGATGCGCGACTTGCCCTTGGCCATGGTCATCAGGCCCATGAACTGCGCCTGCAGATCGGTCGGGAAGGCCGGGAACGGCGCCGTCGTTACGTCGACCGGCGAAATGCCGGCGCCGTTGCGCCGGACGCGAATGCCGGAATTGGTCGGCGTGATCTCGGTACCGGTCTGGGCAATCACATCCAACGCGGTCTGTAGCAGCTCGGGGCGGGCGCCTTCGAGCACGACATCGCCGCCGGTCATGGCCACAGCCATGGCATAGGTGCCCGTCTCGATGCGGTCGGGGATGACGCGCACGCGCGCGCCCGAAAGCGAGTCGACGCCGTCGACGGTGATGGTTGGAGTGCCGGCGCCTGAAATTTTTGCGCCCATGGCGTTGAGGCATTCGGCGAGGTTGACGATCTCGGGCTCGCAGGCGGCGTTTTCCAGCACCGTCTCACCCTTGGCGAGCGCTGCCGCCATCATCAGCACATGGGTGGCACCGACGGAGACTTTCGGGAACACATAGCGATTGCCGACAAGGCGGCCGTTCCTGGTCTTGGCCAGCACATAACCAGTGTCGACATCAATGTCGGCGCCCAGCGCCTGCAAGCCCTCGAGGAACAGGTCGACCGGCCGCGTGCCGATGGCGCAACCGCCGGGAAGCGACACTTTCGCCTCGCCCATGCGGGCCAGCAGCGGGCCGATCACCCAGAACGACGCCCGCATCTTCGACACCAGCTCGTAAGGCGCGGTCGTGTCGACGATGTTGCGGGCCGAGAAGTTGATGGTGCGCGAATAGCCCTCATTCTGCTTCTCGCGGCGGCCGTTGACCGAATAGTCGACGCCGTGATTGCCGAGAATGCGGATCAGCTGCTCGACATCGGCCAGATGCGGCACGTTTTCCAGCGTCAGCGTGTCGTCGGTGAGCAGCGAGGCGATCATCAGCGGCAAAGCGGCATTTTTCGCGCCCGAAATCGGAATGCTTCCGGCGAGCTTGTTGCCGCCGACAATTCTGATGCGATCCATGAGAGAATGTCCCCTCGGCCCGAAAAGCCGGTTTTCGTCAGTTTGCGTATCGGCCCGTCTAGACCATTGGCCGGCTTGGTTCAAGATTCCTGAGCCCGTTGGCCAAGTTGGCCGGCCAGTGTGGCCGATATCGGTCAGTCCTTGTGCATTTTTTCAGCAGCCGCCAGGCCTTCCGGGCGCTGGTCAGCGTCACCGGTGCGCCGCGAACGCGCTTGCGTCTTGCGCTTCATGAGATTGGCGCGCAACTGCTCGGCCAGACGGTCCTTGCGGTTAGTCCCGTCCTTTTTTGCCGGATCAGCCTTTTTCGGTGGATTTATCTTGTCGTCCATCGTTCCGTCCCGCCCGCGACTGGCAGGGCCTGCCGTTCAAGGGATAGCTAGCATTGTGGCGCCGCCATGTCAGCGAAACTTGTCTGGCAAAGCCTTTCACAGACGCCTTGCGCTTGCCGGTTCTATATGGCAGAAGCCCCGCCATCAGCGGCTGCGGTAGCTCAGTGGTAGAGCACTCCCTTGGTAAGGGAGAGGTCGAGAGTTCAATCCTCTCTCGCAGCACCAGTTCATTCCTTTGATTTTAAAAAGATGCAGTCGCGAAGTCGGGGTCTCGTTGCGGACCAAAAAAGCCGGCTGACGCAAAAGTGCCAATCCCGCGCATCCAACCGTGGCCCCCTCGCCCGGAAACATTGAGAGAAAGAGGCTTTACGGGGCCGGACGACTGCTCAACAAGTCCGGACCTGTCAACTCATGAACAGGCCGGACTGGCCGTATCCGGCATGCTGAACACTACCGCTCGCACGCTGAAAGCCAGCCGCCTCGTACGCATATCCACGACAAGAACACAGCTCGCCCAAGGACTTGCCATCGGCCGGCCATCATGATGCCATCTCGCCTGCGGAAGATAGCGTTGGGTTTTGGGGTAGAGAATGCTCTTTGGGCGAACGGCAGGTGCGACAGGGCGCGTGTGCGCGGCAATTGCTGCGGCACTGGCGCTGTGCCTATGCGCGTTTGGCCCCGCTTTGGCTGAAGAGCCGAAGGCGCTGAAAGGCGTCGCGCTCATCATCGGTCAGTCCGACTACCAGCATGTCGGCAAACTGCCCAATCCGGAAAACGACGCCCGCGCCATCGAGGAGATGTTCGACAGGCTCGGCTTCGAGACCAATGTCGCCACCAACCGCGACGCGCGCAAATTGCGGCGCGATCTCGAAGGCTTCGTCGACGATGCCGAGGGCGCCGATGTCGCCATCATCTACTATTCCGGCCACGGCATCGAAGCCGGCGGCGAGAATTATCTAGTCCCTGTCGATGCCGATATCTCGGCGCTCGACAATGCCGGCGAAAAGCTGGTGCCGCTGTCGTCCATCGTCGCCGAACTGAAGGCCAAGGTGCCGGTCACCATCGTTCTGCTGGACGCCTGCCGCAACGATCCGTTCCCGCCGGGCACGCTCCTGAAGCTGGCGCCGGGCGACGAAGGCAAGCCGATCGGCGCCGGCGGTCTCGGGGAAACGCGCGGCGTGGTTTCCCTGAAGGGCGGCACCGACGCCAAGGGCTCGGTCGACGGCAGCCTCGGCCAGGTCATCGCCTTTGCCGCCGAGCCCGGCAAGGTTGCGCTGGACGGTCCGGCCGATGGCAACAGCCCCTATGCGGCAGCGATCCTGCGCCACATCGACACGATGGGCGGCGAGGAATTCGGCACCGTTCTGCGCATGATCGGCGAGGAGGTCTATCTCAAGACCAACGGCCAGCAGCGGCCCTGGGTCAATGAGAGCCTGCGCCGGCTGCTCTATTTCGGTACCCCCGCCGAGGCACCGAAAGGCGATGAGGGCGAAATCCTCAGGGAGCGGCGCCAGCTCCTGCTGACCATCTCGACGCTACCCGATCCGGAGCGCCGCCAGATCGAAACCATATCGAGTGACGGCAAGGTGCCGATGGATGGGCTTTACGCCATGCTGAAGGCGCTCGGGGTCGACATACCCAAGGATCCGGCTGAGCTCGACAAGCTGCTGCGTGGCCAGACCGAACGGCTGAAACACGTGTTGGCCGAACGCGAGACTTTGAAAAACCCGGACCCCGAAATTGCCAGGCTATCGAAACTCGCCGAACAGGCGGTTCAGGAAGGCGCGCTCGAAGCGGCGCAGAAATTCAACGAGCAGGCCAAGGCCCGCATCGGCGAACTTTCGTCTACGGTCGACCAGGCCGAGGCCGAGCTGAAGGCAAAGCGGCTCGAATTCGCAAAGGTTTTCGCCAGCAGCGCCAGAACCTACGAGATTTCCTTCAACTTCAAGGAGGCGGCTCAGGACTACGCCAAGGCCTATGAGCAGGCCGCGAAATGGAGCGACGAAGATGCGTTCTACTACAAGGCGGCAGAGGCCAACGCTCTGTCGGAACAAGGGGACTTCTCCGGCGACAATGCGTATCTCGCCCAGGCCCTGACAGCCTATGAACAGGCATTGACCTATGTCACCCGCGAAAAGTTGCCGCTGCTTTGGGCGGCCACCCAGAACAATATGGGCGCCACGCTTGCTACTTTGGGCGAACGGGAAGCCGGCCGCGACAACCTCGACAAGGCAGCTGCCGCCTATGAGCAGGCGCTGACCGTCTATACGCATGACGCCTACCCTGACGACTGGGCATCGACCTATGGCAATCTGGGCACGGTCTACTGGCGGCTCGGCCAGCGCGAGAACGGGACGGCACTGCTTGAGCGGGCAGTCGCGGCCTTCCGCTCGGCGCTCGAGGTACAGTCGTCGAAAAAACTGCCGCTTGAATGGGCGGCGACGCAGAACAATCTCGGCATCGTGCTGTCCGAGATCGGCGAACGCCAGACCACATCGGACAGTTTTCGCGCCGCAATCGAAGCGCATCGTGCGGCATTGACGGAATACAACAGAGAGCGCGTGCCGCTCGACTGGGCGCTGAGCCAGGTCAATCTGGGTGCTGCGCTCTACCGCCTCGGTGAGCGCGAAAAGGATATCGCGACCATGCAGCAGGCGGTTGCTGCCTATCAGGCGGCGACCGGCGAAATGACCAGGGAACGCGCGCCGGCGCAATGGGCGACAATCCAGAATAATCTGAGCACGGCGCTGGAATCGATCGGAACCATTAACGGCGATGTCGCCACGCTTGAGCAGGCGCGCGACGCCGCCCTGGCATCGCTTACGGTTTGGACGCGCGAGCACGCCGCGGCGAGCTGGGCCAACGGCCAGCTGACGCTCGGCAACGCCTTGCAGCGCCTCGGCGCCAAGCAGAAGAACAAGGAACTGCTGCTGCAGGCAGCCACCGCGTACCAGGCCGCTCTGTCCGAATATCCGCGTGAGAAACTGCCGCTTGACTGGGCTTCGCTGCAGCAGAATCTGGGATCGGTCAACGACACGCTCGGCGATCTCGATACGGGAACCGATTACTACATTCAGGCGGTGACCGCGTATCGTCAGGCATGGGAGGTCTATACCGCAACCGCCGCGCCGGGCGAGTTCGCTTCGATCGGCTACAGCCTTGCAGGCACGCTATCGAACTGGGGCGAACGCGCGGGGGACATCTCGACCCTGCGGCAGGCGATCGATGTCTACGGTCAGGTGCTCAGGGTTCGCACCCGCGACAAGGACCCAGTCAATTGGGCCAAGACGGAATTCCGCCTCGGCTGCGCGTTGATGATGTCAGGCAAGCTGGCCTCTGACGATCAACTGCTGCAGCAATCGGTCGACGCGCTGCGGGCGGCGCTCGACGGGCAGACGAAAGGCGGTGATGTCACGGAGATCGGCCAAACGCGGCGCGTGCTCGGCCAGACCCTGTCGATCCTGGGCGACAATACATCCAACCTGGACTTGCTGGCGCAAGCAGCCGACATGCTGGAAGCCGCGCTCCCCGCCTACTCCAAGGACGCCGACCCGGAGGAGTGGGCCAATATCAATTACGACCTCGGCTTTGCCGTCTACAGCCAGGGCCGGATTGGTGGCGACGCCACGTTCTACGCCAAGGCCGTGCAGAGCTTCGAGACGGCAGCGCGGATCTACGACGGTTTTCCCAACCGCATGCAATGGGCGCGCACCAAGGGCGATATCGGCAATGCCTTGCTGATGGCCGCGGACGGCAAGGACGTCGAGTTGCTCACCCGCGCGATTGCCGCCTATGACGCAGCGCTCAGCGTGGTAACGCGCGAGAATGCGCTGGCTGTCTGGGAGAACAATCAGAACAATCTCGCCGGCGGGCTGTCGAGTCTTGGTTACTGGGCGAACGATGTCGGCAAGCTGAAACGAGCCGCTCAGATCTACCGCGACCTCGCCACGGTGCGAACGATCGCCCGCGATCCCGATCTCTGGATCACCAACCAGACCAGTCTCGCGCAGACGCTGAGCATGATCGCGGCCCGCGAGCCTTCGGCTGAATTGTACGAGGAGGCGATTGTCGTCAACCGGGCGCTTGCCGAGCAGCTCGGTCGCGACCGCGATCCCGAACGTTGGGCCAATGCGCGCAACGAGATGGGCTATGCCTTGACCATGGCTGGCCGCGCCGAAAACAATGTCGCGCATTTCGAGGAGGCGGTGTTGGTCCTGCGCGAGGCGATCGTGGTGCAAAAGAAGATCTATTCGGTGCCGGCTGTCGCCTTCACGCAGGACAGCCTGTGCGACGTGCTGGTCGATCTGGGCGCCGCCCACAAGGACAAGGCGATGGCACAGGAAGCGATCGCCGCATGCCAGGACGCGCTCGTCATCTTCCGTGACAAGAAGATGGACGATCTCGCCGCCGGTTCCGAAAAGAACCTCGCCGAGGCACAGGCGTTGCTGGCCGAGTTGCATTAATCCGAGCCCGCGCTCCCGGATGCGGGCGAATGGTGGGCACGCCAGCGTTCACGCTGTTGCGCAAGCAGATGTCACCGGCTCGCCATGGCATGACAGAGATGCGATGTGGCAGTATCGGCTTGTGCGCCGGTCGCCACCCGTCATTCAGGACGACAGGTAATCATATTCCGTTGGAGCGCCAGATGACCCTATTCACCCGCCGCGGGCTTCTGAAAACGGCTGCGGTTGCCGGCGGTGGCGGCGTCGGGCTGGCAGCAATGACCAGGCTCAGCGGTTGGGCAGCTGTCACACCTGAGCCGGTGGTGCTCAAGACGGCAAAGATCCAGGCCAGGTTCATGGATGCGGGCGAGACCCGGGATGTCCTGACGTATGGTGAATCAGGCATGCCGCCTGTACTGCGGATGAAAAAAGGCGAGCCCTTTGCCGCGCGTCTCGTCAACGCCATCGACGACCCGACGACCATCCATTGGCACGGCATTCGCGTTCCAAACAAGATGGACGGTGTTCCCTTCCTGGTTCAGCCTTACGTCTATACCGGCGATCGATTCGACTACGCCTTCACCCCGCCCGACGCCGGCACGTTCTGGTATCACCCGCATTGCAACACGCTGGAGCAGATGGGCCATGGCCTCACCGGCGTGATCGTGGTCGAGAACCCCAACGATCCAAAATTCGACGCCGAAGCCGTCGTCAACCTGCGCGACTGGCGCCTCGGCGACGACGCGCAGTTCATCCAGCAATTCCGGCCGCGCGATGCCGCAAAAACCGGAACCTATGGCACGGTGCGCACCGCCAACTGGCTCGACCAGCCGCAATTCGACGCGCCGGCCGGCGGGTTGGTGCGGCTGCGGGTCGCCATCACCGATGTCACCCGCATCTACGCCTTTCGCGTCGAGGGTGGGGAGGCCGCGGTCATCGCGCTGGACGGCAATCCGGTGCCGCAGCGTTTTGCGCCCGATGCCTTGCTGCTCGGACCGGGGCAGCGCATGGAGCTCGCCATCCGCATGCCTGACCAGGAGGGCGCGATCGTCAGCCTGGGCGACATCAGGGGCACCAAACCCAAGGTCCTCGCCACCTTGCGCGCTACCGGAAGCTCGCTTAAGCGCGACCTGCGCGACCTCGCACCGCTGGAAGCGAACCCGGTGCCGGAGGTGGATCTCGCCAGCGCGAAACACATCGCGCTCTCGCTCAGCGCCACCGCGGAAAACGTGCCGAGCGACAGCATATGTGGCACGCTCGGCTACTCCTTCTGGGCCATCAACAAGGTGCCGTGGCCCGGCGACACGCCGGACCCGACCGCGCCTTTGGCCGAGCTGAAGCTCGGCCAAAGCTATGTCATCGACCTGGAAAACCTGACGCCGCAATCGCATCCCATGCATCTGCACGGCATGAGCTTCAAGGTGCTGTCGTCTTCGACGCGCCAGGTTCAGCCGGTCATCTCCGACACCTATCTCATGCAGCCCAACGAGAAGGTTCAGCTTGGTTTCGTCGCGGACAATCCCGGCGACTGGCTGCTGCACTGCCACATCATCGAACATCAGAAAACCGGCATGACGAGCTATATCAGGGTGGTTTGACGCCGAGGCGGGTCAATCAGCCTCTACCGGGGTTGGCCTCACCTGCCGGGCCTGTTGTCGGAGAAATTGCCGCCGTCCGCTGGTTTCGTTGGCAAAGCGGGGCCGTTCCCTGCTATTCCCGCCTGCAATCAAGAAGCCGTGGACACGCTTGCATGACCAATGTCGCCCTGACCGGACTGGCCCGCGATCTCGCCAGGCGCGCCGCCGAGGGCCGCCCGGTGCGCATCGGCGTCATCGGCTCCGGCGAAATGGGCACCGACCTGGTCACGCAAGGCATGCTGATGCCCGGCATCTCGGTCGCGGCCATCTCGACACGCCGCCCGCACACCGCCCGTGACGCCATCCGCATCGCCTATGGCGATGAGGCGATGGCGGTCGAGGCGGACAGGGGCTCGAAAGTCACCGCGGCGATCGAGGCGGGCAAAATCGCCATTACCACGAACGAGATGCTGGTCACCAATCCGCTGATCGACGTCGTGATAGACGCCACCGGCAAGCCTGGTGTCGCCGCCGATTTCGACTTGAAGGCGATGGAGCACGGCAAGCACCTGGTGATGATGAATGTCGAGGCCGACGTCACGATCGGCTGCTACCTCAAGCAGCAGGCAGACCGGCTCGGCGTCGTCTATTCGGTCGGCGCCGGCGACGAGCCGTCGAGCTGCATGGAGCTGATCGAGTTTGCCTCCGCGCTCGGCTACACCATCGTCTCGGCTGGCAAGGGCAAGAACAACCCGCTCAACCACGATGCCGTTCCGGATGACTATCGCGAGGAAGCCCTTCGCCGCAACATGAACCCGCGCATGCTGGTCGAGTTCGTAGACGGCTCGAAAACCATGGTCGAGATGTGCGCCATCGCCAACGCCACCGGGCTGGTGCCCGATGTGCCGGGCATGCACGGCCCAAAGGCCGACCGCGATCAGCTGGCCAATGTGCTCATCCCGAAGGCGGATGGCGGCATCCTGTCGAAGAAGGGCGTTGTCGACTACACCATCGGCAAGGGCGTGGCGCCCGGCGTGTTCGTCATCGTCGAGGCGACGCATCCGCGCATCGTCGAGCGCATGGACGACCTGCACATAGGCCACGGCCCCTACTACAGCTTCTTCCGGCCGTATCACCTGACCTCGCTGGAAGTGCCGCTGACCGCGGCGCGCATCATGCTCTATGGCCGGCCAGACATGGTGCCGCTGCCGAGGCCGGTCGCCGAGGTCTGCGCGGTGGCCAAGCGCGATCTCGCCATGGGCGAGACCTTCGATGCCATCGGCGAGACTTGCTACCGCTCATGGACCATGACCGTCGAAGAGGCGCGCGCCAATCGCGCAGTGCCGGTCGGCCTGCTCGAAGGCGGCAAGGTGCTGAAACCGGTGAGGAAGGGCGAACTGCTCACCGCCGACAATGCTACGCCCGACCGCACGACGAGGCTGTTCGCTTTGCGGAAGCTGCAGGATGATATGCTCTACGGGGCTGAGATGGCATGAACAGGCCAGCTCTCTGGCTTTGTCATGACAAGATCACTATATTGTAGTGACAGCGAACGGAGGCTTCCAGAATGAATCTCCAGATCAGAGACCCGCGCGCCCGTGACCTCGCCCGGCAGCTTGCCGAAAAGCGAAAGATTTCCTTGACCGAAGCGGTGATCGAAGCGCTCGAATCCGAGCTTCAGCGCGAACGTGAACAGGTTCCGCTGGCTGAGCGGCTGGCCGCCATATCGAACGATCTGAAGGCCAAGGCGGGAAGCGGCGGCAGGGATTTGACTAAGGATGAGATCGACGAGATGTGGGGACATTCCTGATGTTCATCGACACCTGGTGGTGATCGCTGTCCTCGCCGGAGAGGAAGACGCCGCCGATTGGAGCCGCCGGATCGGGCAGGCCTCGATACGGATCACATCTCCGCTGGTCGTGCTCGAAGCGGCGATGCGGCTTTCATCGAAGTTGGTGGTGGAGCCGCTCTTCGCCGAAAAGGCGATAGAGGACTTCCTGCGTGAGGCCGCGATCGAGGTGGTTCCGATCGAAATGGGTGATGCCAAGCTCGCGATCCAGGCTTTTTCGAACTATGGCAAAGGTCGCGGCCACCCGGCTCAGCTCAATCTCGCTGACTGCCTGTCATATGCCTCGGCAAAAAGCCGTGGGATGCCCTTGCTCTACAAAGGGAAAGACTTTTCCCACACCGATCTGGCCTGATCCTACTCCCCCAGTTCCACGGTTCGGTCAGCAGCTTCGTCAGCCGCTCCCGCCCAGCAGGCCAAATGCTGCCGCGGTCGCGCCATGGGGCTTTTGACCTGCTCGCGCAACACGCCTGGTCATTGCGCTCGTGCTGACGGCGCAGACCCATCGGCTGCCATTGTATGATCCATTCATACAGTCTGTCTCTTTGATCCGGGTTTTTCAAACGATGCCGAGATGCCAATCTCCGAACGATCAGTTGAACCCCCATTGAGGATTGAAATCTTGCAAACCATTTGGACAAGACGCGAGACGATGAAAACCCTTCTGGCAACGGGCATGGTTGCCATGCTTCAGCCTCTGGCTTTTGCAGCCAGGGCGGCCGCCAAGCTGGAATGGACCTATTTTCAGGCTGACGAGAATGGTTTCCGCCGCACGCCGGTGCTGCTGACCGGGGAAAAAGAAGCCATCCTCCTCGACGGCGGATTTACCCTGTCCGATGGCCGTGCGGTCGCGGATGCGATCAAGGCGACGGGCAAGACCCTGACGACGATCTATGTCAGTTGCAGCGACCCTGACTATTATTTTGGCCTGCGTCCCGTCGCGGATGCTTTCCCCGGCGCCAAGATCATCGCGGCCGCTGCGACGGTGGCGGCCATCAAAGCCAATGTGCAAGCCAAGCTGGATGTCTGGGGCCCGCAGCTCAAGGACAATGGACCGAAGGTCCTGGCGGATGTCGTCATTCCCGAGGCATCCGATATCACCTCACTTGAAGTCGAAGGAAACAAGATCGAGATCGTCACCGTCGCCGATCTGAAAGACCGGCGGTATCTCTGGGTGCCCAGCCTTGAAGCGGTGTTCGGCGGCGTGCTGATCTCGTCGGGCGTGCATGTCTGGGTTGCCGACGAGCCAACCGTAGACGACCGCAAGAAATGGATTGCCGCGCTCAACGAAATCGCGTCCCGCAAACCAAACATCGTGGTGCCGTCCCATCAGGTAGCCGGTGCACCGGACGGTCTGGCGGCCGTGGAATTCACCCGCGCCTACCTCGAAGCTTTCAATAAGGAAGCCGAAAAAGCGAAATCCAGCGTCGAGCTGATTGCAGCGATGAAGCGGCGCTATCCCGATCTTCTGGACGTCTCGTCCCTGGAACTGGGCGCAAAGGTCGCCAAGGGTGAGATGAAGTGGGGCTGATACGGCCCCGCGAGCGTCTGGGCTACTTCCCCAATTCCACCGACCGCAGCCGCGCGGCTTCCACCGCCTCGGTCAGCAGCTTCGTCAGCCGGTCTTCGCCCATCAGCACGGCAAGGGCGGCTGCCGTGGTTCCGTTGGGGCTGGTCACCTGCTGGCGCAGGACGCCGGGCTCCTCGCCGCTTTCGGCAGCGAGTGCAGCAGCGCCATAGACGGTCTGCATGGCAAGCAGCCTGGCGGTCTCGGTCGGCAGCCCGGCCTTCTCGGCTGCAACCGTCAGCGCCTCGATGAAATGGAAGATGTAGGCCGGACCGGACCCCGAAACCGCCGTCACCGCGTCCATCAGGCCTTCGTCGTCGATCGTCGTCACCACACCGCTCGCCGACAGCAGCTCGGCAACGAAACGCCTGATGTCGTCGGTCACCAGCGGGTTGGAATAGACCACCATCATGCCCTTGCCGATCGCGGCCGGCGTGTTGGGCATGCAGCGGATAACAGGCGCGAGATGGCCGAGTATGTGCTCGAAGGTGGCGACCGGCGTGCCCGCGGCGATGCTGACGAAGGTGGTCCTGCCGTCGCCGAAGCGCTTGTAGGCGGCGGTGACGTCGCGGATCACCTGCGGCTTGACGGCGATGACGACGAGGTCGGGCTCTGCGTCGGCGGGGATCCCGTTCGCGTCCGCGGCGACACTGCAACCGAGGTGCTCGGCGCGCTTGCGCAATTCGGCAGTGGGCTCGACCACGAACACGGCTTGCGGGGCAAGCTTGCCGGATTTCAGCCAGCCCGCAAGCATGGCGTAACCCATATTGCCGCAACCGGCGAGAACAAGCCTGATCGTCATTGAGAGCCCTCCGAGACAAGGGTTCTCCTTAGACGCTAGCGGGCAGACGGGAAAGCCCCTCAAGGGGTGCTGGATCAGGCCAGCCGGTCAAGGTCGCCGGCGCACCGCGATCGGCCGCAGCGACACTTGCCGCAGGCCAAGCGCGCCGAGCACGAAGAACAGCCAGACCGGGTCGCCGCGGTGGAAGAAGAAGCTTTCGAGGAAAGCGTTCAGCGCCGTGAACAGCACCACCATCATGAAGAAGTCACCGAGATAGATGTTCTCCTTGCGCGGCGGGATGCGCATGTAGTCGCGCAGCGGCGCGATCAGGAAAGTGTAGACGGCAACGCACAGCGCCGGGATGCCCATCAGCACCGCAATGTCGAGATAGCCGTCATGGCCATGCACGATGGTCCGGATGTCCCAGGCCCGGTCGAAAGGCTGGTCCTGGCTCAGCAGCAGCGGCGTGCCCCAGAAGCTTTCATAGCCGTAGCCGGTCCAAGGCTTCTTCGCCAGCATCTCGCCGGAGAACTCCCACAGCGTCGTGCGCCCGGTATAGGTGAGGTCGGGGAAATAGGTGGCCGCCAGCTCTTTCACCGGCGGGATGAAGACGATGCCTAAGGTACCGATGGCCGTCGCAATGATCGCCAGCGCAAACAGGATCGGCGTGCCGAACCGCATGCCGATCAGGCCCGGCAGCACGACGATCAGGATCGAGAACGGCACCAGGCCGGCCGTCGTCTTGGATCCGGTGTGCAGCATGAAGATCATCGCCGCGCCGAAGATCGCCACGCCCCAGAATTTCTGGCCGCGCCGGAAGAGATAGAGGCCGGCGAAGCTGAAGCAGGCCATGATTGGTCCGGCAATGTTCTTGTGGGCGAATACACCACGCCACAGGCCGGCATGTTCGGGCTCCTGCGAATCGGCCGTATGCAGGGCCTCATGCGGAAAGACGATGAGGCCGATATAGGACAGGCCGATAACGACGATCGCGCAGAATATGATGACTTTCGAAAAGCTGTCGGCATTGCGCGGCAGCACCAGGACCGTCGCTATCGTCAGAACGCCAAGCAGCGTGAAGAAGGCCGCGCGCATGGCCGAGGACGGGTCGGTCGCGTTGATGACCGAAAGCATGAAAAAGCCGAGCATCAGAATCCAGGACGGGCTGAGCAGCGAGCGCACCACCTTGGGGTCGGCGAACGTCAGCAGTGAGAAGATCGAAATGGCGCCGAGCGAACTGAAGCCGAGCTGGTTGACGATGTCGCCGCCGTCGCCGGTCAGTTCCGCGCCTGCCGGCTGAAACGGCCGGAACGACACGATGACGACGGCAAATAACAGCGCGGCAATCGCCGTCGCCACACTGTTGCGGGTGACGATGCCGCCCAGCAGCAGCTCGTCAGTTCTTCTCAGGCTGCCTGTATTGCTCATTGGCGTATCCGAATTCGGCAAGCACGCGGCCGAGCGAGACATAGACGGGGTAAAGCGCCGTCGACAGCGATCCTGTCCGCGCCAATTTGATTGCGCCGCGCACGGGCGAGGCTATCAGCAGCGCCAGGCTTTTTGCAAACACCTTGGCGCCGGCGAATGGCGTGCCGGCGCGCTTCTTCTTTTCGACCAGCGTCGAGATTACACCGTTGCGTAAGGATCGGGCGCGGATCCAGTCAGCCTCGATGCGCCGGGCTGGAACGCCTTCGCGCACCTTTGCCTCGGCGCACCAGCCAAGCACGAAACCTTTCTGCGCCGAGCGGCTGAGGAAGTCGGAATCGCCGCCGCCCATGAAGTTGAACCGCAGGTCGAGGAAGGGCGGCCCCATGATGGTGAGCACATTGCGTCCGACCAGAAGGTTGCCCGAGGAATAGAGTGCGGCCACGCGCCCGGTCTGGCGATAGGGCGGCGCAAACACCGGGTGCTCGGCCCATTTGGCGTGAGCAGGATCGGTAAACACCGGCACTTGCGGGCCACCGACAATGTCGGCGCCAAGCGTCTCCGCCGTCTTGCACATGCGCTCCAGCCAGTCCGCGTCGGCGATCTCGTCATCGTCGATGACCAGCAGGTGGCGGAAATCCGGAAAATGCAGGATCGCCGTCTGCCAGCCGGCATTGTAGGCACTGCAATTGCCCCGCTCATGCGCGATGATGACCATGCCTTTCATATCGTCGCGTTCGAACAGCGGCACGGCCGCCTTGGCGCCCTCACGCGCCTTGGCTTCGTTTTCGATGACGATGACGGCGAAGCGCCGGCTGGTTTGCTGTGCCTTCAGCGACGCCAGCGTTTCCAGCAGCAGTTGCGGCCGCTTGAAGGTCGGCAGCGTGACGACGGCAGCGATCGTCTCTGCGGCGAGCCCCGGAGAGCGTCCCGCAATCGATACCGAACCGTCCGATGGCAAAGGGATCATCCGCTCCAGCCGCATGTTTTGAATCTGACTTTTTGATAACACCGCGACGATAACGTTTCGTTAATCACCTTTCGCAGCGGCGCCTGCTGGTCCGCGCCTTTCAGCCGTTGCGTCGCATGATTTAATCAAGGGTTCACCCAGCTTTGCTAGTGGCTGACGCCTGGATAGGTGAGATGCATCTGCTGTTCGCCACATCGATCGTGCCCGACGGCGCTCTCGCTTCGGGCTATGAGATCGCCAACGCTGCGATCATCGCCGCCTTGCGGCGCGCCGGCGTGCGCGTCACCGTCATCGGCTTCATCTGGCCGGGCAAGGCGCCCAGCGACCCCGAAAACACCATCGTGCTCGGCGCCGTCGACGTGCGCACGGAAAGCGCCTCGGCGCGGCAGAAGCTCGCCTGGCTTGGCAAGGCGGTGCTGTCAGGGCTCACCTTCGCTTCCGTGAAGCTGCGCGCGGTTTCCGACAGCGAAGTCCGTGCCGCGATCGAGCGCGCCGGTCCCTTCGACGGCTATGTCCTGAATTCGGTGCAGTTCGCCGGCGCCTTTGAAAAACTGTTCGCCGACCGTCCCTCGATTTTCGTCGCCCACAATGTCGAACATGGTTCGGCCAAAGAGAATGCGGCAGCAGCAAACAGTCGCTTCCAGCGCCTGCTGTTTGCCCGCGAGGCCAGGCTGCTCAAGACCATGGAGGAGCGGCTCTGCCGCCGGGCTCGCTTCGTCTTCACGCTGGCCGAGGAAGACCGCGCCGCACTCGGCGTTGCCAGCGACGACCGCTCGGCGGTGCTGCCGCTGGTGACCACTGCCACGGCCCCAAAGCCGGTCAAGCCGCGCCGCATCGATTGCGACGCGGCGCTGATCGGCACTTGGACCTGGCAGCCGAACCGCATCGGCCTCGACTGGTTCCTGGAAAAAGTCGTGCCGCATCTTCGCCGGAGCTTTCGCATCAGGGTCGCCGGCAACATGCCGTCGGATATCACCTCTGCCCATCCCGGTGTCGAATTTGTCGGCCGCGTGTCCGACGCCCAGAATTTCGTGCGCGGCGCCGCCGTCATTCCACTGATCAGCACCGCGGGCAGCGGCGTTCAGCTCAAGACCATCGAAACCTTCGAGCTCGGCCTGCCGTCGGTCGCCACCAGCCGTTCGCTGCGCGGCATCGATCATCGCCCGGCAAATTGCTTCGTCACCGACGATCCGGCCGCCTTCGCCGGCGCGCTGGAGGCAGCGGCGGCCGATGTCAAGGATGTCGATGGCAGCGCCTTTCACCGCCGGCAGATCAAGGCACTGGATGCCGCCATCAGGCTCGGCCTGGAAAAGCTCGGGTCGGTGGGGGAGGAGGTGTTTGCATGAACATGCACACCGCCCGCGCCGCCTTCGGGCTCGATACGCTGAAGACGATCCTTGGCATTTCGGTCCTTGCCATCGGCTGGGATGACGCGATCGCGCTGCTCGCTCGTCTGATTGCCGAGCGGCGCTTCACCAAGGTCAGTTTTCTCAACGCTCACAACGCCAACATCGCCTCTACCGATCCGGTCTTTGCCGAGGCGCTCGACGATTTCCTCATCCTGCCTGACGGCGTTGGCGTCGATCTGGCGGCAAAGCTGCTCTACGGCGCGCCGTTCCCGGACAATCTCAACGGCACTGATCTCATTCCGGCCTTTCTGCAGGCATCGGCGAGGCCGCTGACCGTCGGGTTGCTTGGCGCCACCCGCGCCAACGCCGAGGCGGCGTCGGTCAGGCTAGCCGCTCTGGCGGTGCAGCACGAATTCGTCGTCATCCATGACGGCTATTTCTCCCCCGCCGAAGAGCAGGCGATCGTCGATCGCATCGAGGCATTGCGGCCCGACGTGCTGCTTGTGGCCATGGGCGTGCCGCGCCAGGAATTGTGGATCGCCCGTCATATCGATGCCCGCCACTGCACGCTGCCGATCGCCGTCGGCGCGCTGCTCGATTTTCTCTCCGGCACGGTGCCGCGGGCGCCTCTGTGGATGCGCCAGCTGAGGCTCGAATGGTTGTTCCGTCTGTGCATCGAGCCCGGCCGGCTGTGGCGCCGCTACGTCGTCGGCAATCCGGTGTTCCTGCTGCGTGTCGTCAGGCAGAAATTCTCGCGTCGGCCCGAGCCCGCCGGAGAGTTGCGGTGAACAGCCGCGTCGTGCCGAGCCCTGCAGCCGAGACCGGTGCCCTGCCGCAAACGCCGACGGCGGCGGTGGTGACCGCCAGCTATGCGCCGGATTTCGAACGCTGCCGCCTGTTGTGCGAGACCCTCGACCGCCATGTCTCCGGCTTGGCGCATCATTACATTCTGGTCGAGCACCGCGACGTGGCGCTGTTTCGCCAGTTGGAAAACGACCGCCGCAGCGTTGTCGACGAGCGCGACCTGCTGCCGCGCTGGCTGCGTGTGTTCGACGATCCGATGAGCCTCTTTCGCCGTCGCATCTGGCTCAGTCTCAAGACCCAGCCGCTGCGCGGCTGGCATGTGCAGCAGCTGCGCCGCATCGCCATCGCTGCGCATGCTGGAGAAGACGTGCTGGTCTTCTGCGATTCCGACGTCGCCTTCCTCAAGCCATTCGATCTGAGCGCCTTCTGGCGCGACGGCAAGGTGCGGCTGTTCCGGCGCGACGGCGTGCTGTCGAGCGACGGTCACGACGAGCATCGCATCTGGTCGCGCAATGCGGCCTCGGCGATTGGTATCGATGCATCCGAGGTTTCGAACCACGACTATATTTCGACGCTGATCGCCTGGCGCCGTCAGACCGTGACGGCGATGTGCGCCGAGATCGAGAAGGTGCACGCGCGCGGCTGGGTCGAGGTCATCGCTTCAGTGCGCCGGTTCTCCGAATGCATGATCTATGGCCGCTATGTCGACGATGTGCTGGGGGGCGCCGGCCATTTCCACGGCTCGGAGGAATTCTGCCGCGTGCACTGGACCGGGGAGGCGCTGTCGGATGACGAATTCCGCAGCTTCGTCGCCGCTATGGCACCGGGGCAGGTGGCGATCGGCATGCAATCCTTCATCGGCACCGATATCGGCCGCATCCGCCGCCTGATCGGATTGGCTTAGATTGCCTTGGCGGGCTTGCGCAGCGCCGAATAGGTTAGCAGCGCCGAGGCGAGATAGAGCAGCAGGAAGACGACATTGAGCGATACGACAAGCCTGGGCGTGTCGGCAATCGTGGTCAGCACATAGGTCAACAGCACCGCCTTCAGCCCCGCCAGCAGGCCGAGGTTGAGCGCCCTGAGCGCGGTCTGGCCGCGCGCGAACAGCAGCTCGGCCTGGTATTCGACCAGGTTGCGCAGTCCCGGCACGCCGATTGCCAACGCCACCAAGGGCGCCGCCTCGGCGACATTCCGGCCAAGTGCATTGGGGAAGAAATGCAGCACGATGCCGAGTGCGGCCAGTGCCAATGTCGACACCAGGAACACGCCGGCTTCGATACCGCTCTTGACCCGCAGTCGCGACAACAGCTCCGGCGCCCGCATCATCCTCTGCACCAGCATCATCGAGAAGGTGCGGATCGGGATTGCCGTCAGGTCGACCAGCCGCATGATGATGGCATAGATGCCGGCCAGATGCGGCCCGCCGATCGCCAGCACGAGCAGCTTGTCGAATTCCGACTGCAGGTAGAACAGCACTTCGGCTCCTGCAACATAGATCGAATCGGCAAGCCGCCTGAGATAGAGCTCGGTGCGCAGCCTCAGCCGCTGGCGTGGATAATAGAAGCCGAAGGCCAGCAGCAGCGAGGCGGCGTTGGCGCCGATGTAGAACAACGACCAGATCCAGACGCTGTGCTGGCCCGATAGCATGAACAGCACGGCGCCCAGCGCGCGGAACGCCGTGGCCACGATCGACAGCACGGCGGCGCGGCCGAATTTGCCGAGCCCGTTGTTGACGATCAGCACCACCTCGACCGGCCGCCACAAAAGCGCCTCTGCAAAGACGATTGCGGCAAAGACGGCCAGCGGAACGGTGCTGGCGAAGAAGATCAGGTAGACGCCCCAGGAGGCCGCCGCCAGCAGTGGTAAGGACACGGCGCCAAGCAAAAGGAAGCCGGCGGTGAAGGTGCCGATCAGATTGGGGCGGATGGTGGCTGTGCGGTAAAGCGCCGAGATGAAGCCGAAAGCGAGGATGCGCGACAGCATGACGCCGGCCGCCGAGGCGGTGGCGAACATGCCGAACTCGGCAATCGACAGCGTGTTGGCAAGTGCGATGAAATAGGCAAGCGAGAACACCAGCCGCCCGCCGGCGCCGCTGATGGCTGAAAGATAGTCGCGAACCAGCCCCCGTCTTTCGGCGAGGAAGGTGCCGATGCGGGCGAGTGTCCGCCTTTGCGGTATGTCGCTGGCCTGCGTCATATCGAGGAAAGCCGTAAGCCGCAAAGCTTAACGTGCGGTTCTGACGCCATTTTACAGATCCCGGCAATGCGTGGCGAAGCGAGAAACTTTCACTTGCAGACTTCGGAAATTAACCTTTTGTTTCCCATGCCTGTTTAGCGTGACTTAACGATTGGCCGACCGCCGCTCCTGCGCCGTCGAAGGTAAAGTTTCGAGACAATGGTCGACAGGGAAAACCGTGAAGACTGGAGGCGCGAGCGCTCCCTCCTGGCGCTCGGCAAAGCCGTGCGCGGCGATGAGGCGGCGGATGCGTCGGCGGTCTCGATCGGTGACCGGGTGGATCCGTCATGGCGCGAGGACGCCGCCACGCGTCACCGCATAGCCCGCTCGCAACGCGAGGCGCGGTCGAATCCGGCGCCAACGTCACCGCCCGAGCCGCCGCAGTTCCAGGCCGACGGCGAACCCGTTTCGGCCGCCAGCGCGCGTGAGGAGCCTGTTTCCGGCCGGCGTCAGCAGCACGCCGCCTATGAGCTCCGCTCTTTCCACGAGCAGCGACCGGACCGCGACGACGATGACGGGCAGGAATGGAAGCCGCTGATCGATCCGCTCCAGGTCGTCCGCGGCATTAGTCGTTCCAAGTTGCTGATCGTCTCGACGACGATATTGGGCACGGTGCTCGGCGTCGCCGTCGCCGTTTCGACACCGAAGAAATACGAAGCCACCACACAGATGGTCATCGAGCCAGGCGACCTGAAGCTTTCCGACAACGATCTCACCCAACCGGTCGGGCAGCCCGATGCGGCGCTGGCTGTTGTCGAAACCCGCATCAAGATGGTGACATCCGGCAAGGTCCTCGACAAGGTCGTGGCCGATCTCAATCTCGTCGACGATCCGGAATTCAACGGACAGGGCTCTGGCGGCCTTGGCGTCCTGTCGCTCATTCGCTCGATACTGTCGCGCCAGGATGGCCCTGGCGGCGGCGGTGAAGTGCGCCGCCAGGCGCTGGCGGTCGGCAATCTGGCCAAGAGCCTGTCGGTTGAGCGCAGCGGCAAGAGCTTTGTCGTTTCCATCAGCGCCACCACTCAAAGCGCCGACAAATCGGCGAAGATAGCCAATACGACCAGGGACGTTTTCCAGCAGGAGGCGGCCCAATACCAGTTCGGGATGGCCGGGCGCGCGACGGACCAGCTGACGGCCAAGCTCGATGACCTGCGCAAGAATGTCGAGACAGCGGAGCGCAAGGTCGAGGATTTCAGGGCCACGCATGATCTCGTCGACGCGCAGGGCCATCTGATCAGCGACGACCAGATGCTGAAGCTCAACGAGCAGCTCTCAGTCACCCGGGCCCGTACGCTGGAACTCAATGCCCGGGCCGCGTCGGCGCGTTCGCTGGACGTCAATTCGGTCATCAACGGCACCTTGCCGGAAGAAATCAATTCCAACACGATGAGCGAACTGCGCGCGCAATATGCAGTTTTGAAGCAGGAGGCCGACCGCGCCGCCGTGCGTCTGGGACCGCGTCATCCCGAATACCAGGCGCTCAACGCCCAGCTCGACGGCTCGCGCGAGCGCATCGCAGGCGAACTGCGCCGCATCGCCTCGTCGCTGCAGGTCGATTTGAAGCGCTCGGTTCAGCTTGAGCAGGATCTCGCTTCCCGCCTGGCTCAGGCAAAGGTCCAGAGCGGCGACGTCAACAGCGATCTGGTCAGCCTGCGCGAACTGGAGCGTGACGCCACGGCCAAACGCTCCGTCTACGAACAGTACCTTCTGCGCGCCAAGGAGACCGGCGAACAGCAAAACATCAACACCACCAACATCAATCTGATGACCCCCGCGCAACCGCCGCTCGAACCCAACGGACCGTCGCGGGCTGTAATAGCGATGGCCGGCCTGCTGCTCGGGCTTGCTTCGGGCATCGGTGTCGGCGCCATGCGCGGCGCCTTTGCCAGCCTGCGCGGCGCTGCCAATTCGCGTTCGCGCGGCAGAATGGACGAGCGCCCCCCTCCGGTCGAGGACAAGGTCTATCGCGCGCCGCTGCCTGTGGCGCCGCCACCGGCAGCACCTCCGGTGTTGCCGACCGCGGCCGCTCCCGCCCGGAGCCCAGGTCTGTTCGACGGACTGTTCTCGGCGATGCGCAAAGCCGCGCCGGGTAGCGGGACGTCAGGCGAACCCGTCGAGACCTACCGCGCCCAACCAGCCGCCGAATATACAAGGCCGGTGCAGGAGCCTGTGGGCTATCGCCAGCCGGACTTCCGGAACGAGGTTCCGCACGCCAATTCCCCTGCGCAGCAGCCTGGCTACGCGCAGCCTCGTCAGCCGGCTGACTATGCCTATTCGCAGGCTCAGCCGATGCCCGCGGCGTCCGGGCCGTGGTCTTCTCCGCAGCCCGCTGGGGCGGCGCCGGAAGACCAGCAGGCGCAAATCGACGATATCCGCGCCAGCCTGCGCGAATTTCGCGAAGCGGTGCGCGAACTCACCGAAAGCCGTTCGCACCGCCGCTATTTCTGAGCAATTCCAGGAAAAGTGTGAAACGGTTTTCCCGGGAAAAGCGCGTAGCGCGCTTTCCCTTGGGAATTGCGTCAAAACAAGAAATAGAGCGGTTCAGCCTTTCCGTGAAAGGATGAGTCGCTCTGAGCCCGTCAGCACAGAATAAAAGCTGCCGGTTTCGAGTTTACGGCATGTGACGGCGCTTTGACGGGATTGCTTAGGCCAAATTTCGTGACAATGCCGCGCAGCATGGCGCCCAAAAAACGCTGCCGTCGGGCTTTACCCGAATGGGCGGAACGTTTGGAACAACGACATGCACGAAGCAACGTTCAAGGCGCGCGCCGCGCCTTGGCTGGAATGATGTCGAGGATGGTTCATGGCCGAAGTGATTGACGGAAAGATCGTCGCCGCAGACGTGGTTCAGAAGGTCAAGGCCTTGACCGAGGACCTGGTCGCCAAGGGAAAGGCCCAGCCCGGCTTAGCGGTGGTCATCGTCGGCGAGGATCCGGCAAGCCAGGTCTATGTCGCGTCGAAGTCGCGCACCGCCAAGGAATGCGGCTTTCATTCGCTGCAGCACACACTGCCGGCCGACACGTCCGAAGCGGCACTGCTGAAGATCATCGGCGAACTCAACGCCGATCCGGCCATCAACGGCATTCTGGTGCAGCTGCCGCTTCCCGCCCATATCGATGCCGGCAAGATCATCCAGGCCATCGCACCGCAAAAGGATGTCGACGGCTTTCATTTCATCAATGTCGGCAAGCTCGGCACCGGCGAACTCGAAACAGCCTTCGTGCCCTGCACGCCGGCCGGCTCCATGCTTTTGATCGAACGCGTGCGCGGCAAGGATCTTTCCGGCCTCAACGCGGTCGTCGTCGGCCGCTCCAACATCGTCGGCAAGCCGATGGCAAATCTGTTGCTTGCCGCCAACTGCACCGTCACCATCGCCCACAGCCGCACCAAGGATCTGCCGGCGCTGGCCCGCACAGCCGACATTCTGATTGCCGCCGTCGGCCGGCCCGAAATGATCAAGGGCGACTGGGTCAAGCCGGGCGCCACCGTGATCGATGTCGGGATCAACCGCATTGCCGCACCCGAGAAGGGCGAAGGCAAAACCCGCCTCGTGGGCGATGTAGCCTATGCCGAAGCGGCCAAGGCCGCCGGCGCCATCACCCCCGTGCCCGGCGGTGTCGGACCGATGACCATTGCCATGCTGATGGCCAATACGTTAGCCTCAGCCTACCTTGCGGCCGGCTTGAAGCGGCCTTCCTTCTGACCCAGAAAGCAGCTTCTTTGCCGAACCTTACTGTACCCTCTGAACGGCCGGTCGTGGATGATCCCGTTCAAGGGGGCCGGCAATTCGCGTTCCTGCTGGTCGACAAGTTTTCGATGTTTTCGCTGGCAGCGGCGATCGATACCTTCCGCTCGGCCAACCGCCTGCTCGGCCGCGATTTCTATGGCTGGACGACGGTCTCGGCCGACGGCGATCCCGTCATGGCCTCCAACGGCCTGCCGCTCAAGATCGACTATGCCGTCGCCGATTTGCCGCCCGTCGATATCCTGTTCGTGTCGGTGGGCCTGTCGGTCGAGTTCCCCGGCAAGAGCAAGGTGCTGGCGGCGCTGCGCAGCTGGGGCCGGCGCGGCAATGCGCTCGGCGCGCTGTCGGTCGGCTCTTACCTCCTGGCCGAAGCCGGTCAGCTCGAAGGTTATCGCTGCACCATCCATTGGGAAAACCGCGCCGGCTTCGTCGAGCGCTTTCCCGACATCAATTGCACCGGCAACGTCTTCGAGATCGACCGCAAGCGCTACACCTGCGCCGGCGGCACCACCTCGATCGACCTGATGCTGGAGATCGTGCGTGGCGACTTCGGCTCGAACCTCGCCAACGGCGTTGCCAACCAGTTCCAGCATGAGCGCATCCGCTCCGCCGGCGACCGCCAGCGCGTCGGGCCGGAGCGCGACCTGACCGGCAAGTCGGAGAAGCTAAGGCGCATCGTCGAACTGATGGCCGACCATCTCGACGAGCCGCTATCAGCCGTGCAGCTTGCCAAATCGGCGGGCCTGTCGGTGCGCCAGGTCGAGCGCTTGTTCCTGCGCCATTTGAGCGTCACGCCCGGTCGTTACTACATGCGGCTCAGACTTGAGCGGGCGCGCGAACTGCTGCGCCAGACCAACATGCCGATCCTCGACGTGGCCATTGCCACCGGCTTTACCTCGCACTCCTATTTCGCGCAGAGCTATCGGCTGCAGTTCGGCCGTCCGCCTTCCGAAGAGCGGCGCACCACGTACTGACGCGGTGCTGAGCCGGCCTCGGAACAGGCCTCGGCCGGCGCCGATCCTGTTACACGGCAACCGTTCGTGACCCGCTCCGGGGCTTGTGCCCGGACGCGCCGTCAAATAGCTTCCGGCGCGGATCAGAGGGCGGTCTCAAGGAGATTTCCATGGCGGGACTTTTGCGGAGCGTCGCTGCGGCGCTGCTCCTTTTGTCGATGACTTCGCTCGGCTTTGCCGCCAACAAGGTCATCATCATTCTTGACGCTTCGGGCTCGATGTGGGCCCAGATTGACGGCAAGCCGAAGCTCGAGATCGCGCGCGAATCGCTGAGGACCGTACTGCAGTCGGTCCCGGGCGACGACGAGATCGGCTTCATGGCCTATGGCCACCGCGAAAAGGGCAGCTGCGACGACATCGAACTGATCGTGCCGCCGCAAGCCGGCTCGGCTAGCGCCATTTCGGCCGCTGCCGACAGCCTGAAATTCCTCGGCAAGACGCCGCTGACCGCAGCCGTCAAGCAGGCGGCCGAAGCTCTGAAATACACCGAGGACAAGGCGACCGTGGTTCTCATCACCGATGGGCTTGAAACCTGCGAAGGTGACCCGTGCGCGCTGGGCAAGGAACTGGAGGCCTCAGGCGTCGATTTCACCGTCGACGTCGTCGGCTTCGGCCTGACCGCTGACGAGGGCAAGCAGATCGCCTGCCTTGCCGACAACACCGGCGGCAAATATATCCAGGCCTCGGACGAGAAGGCGCTGCAGGAAGCACTGGTCGAAACCGTCGCCGCGCCGGCTCCGGCGCCGGCACCCGAACCCGCTCCGGCGCCTGCCCCGGCAAAGCCCGAATTCAATTTCATCCCGAGCGTGGTCATGGCGGAAGGCGGCGATCCGATCACCGACGGCAATGCCTGGGAGGTCTACAAGGCCAAGGCCGATGGCACGCGCGGCGAGGCCGTCACCACCCAGTACAACAACTACGAGGCCAATCTCGAGCCGGGCGACTATGTCGTCGTCGCGCGCGCCGACGAAGCTTGGGCGGAACAGAAGGTCAAGATCGAGGCGGGCCAGGTCTACAAGCCGCTCTTCACCTTGAACGCCGGGACCATGCTCATCCATCCGAAGCCAAGCCAGGGCGCCGAGATCAGTGACGAAGCCCATGTCGACTTCGCCTTCCCGGGCGGCAGCACCACCCACTATGGCGACACCAAGATCATCGTGCCGGCTGGTGAGCAGAAGGTGACGGTTGCGATCGGCAGCGGCTCGGTGACCGAGACCATCCAGCTCGCCGCCGGGCAGACTGTGGAAAAGGACATAGTCGTCGGCGTCGGCCATGCCGCCGTCAACGCCTACTACACCGCAGGCGGCGACAAGGCTGACTCCTCGGGCATCGGCGTCCAGATCGTCAAGGCCAAGAAGAAGATCGACGGCTCGCGTGACGATGTCGCCCACTCCTATGGGCCCGACAGCAAATTCTGGCTGGCGCCGGACGACTATGTCGCGGTCACCTCGCTTGAGCTCGCAACCGTCGAGCAGCCTTTCAGCGTCAAGGTTGGCGACGTCAAGGACGTCAAGGTGACGCTCGATGCCGGCGTGCTGGTGATGTCGGCGCCGGGCGCCTATTCGATCGAGGTGCTGTCGTCGAAGAAGGATATCCAGGGCAACCGCAAGGCGCTCGGCCTGAGCTATGGCGACACCTGGCAGCAGACTATCCCGGCCGGCGACTATGTCGTCCTCCGCCACATGTCCGATCAGGGCCATGACAAGGAAATGCCGGTGACGGTCAAGGCCGGCGAACGGAGCGAGATTACGGTTCAGCCGTAATCGCCATCCATCCCTCACCAAAGGGCGGCCTCAAACCGAGCTCGAGCCGCCTTTTTTACAAAATAGGCAATGATGCCTCAGGCCGTGCCGAAAGCACTGGCGCCGTGGTCGGCGCGGCCGACCAGCTGGCGGAAACCGGCGAACAGCTCGCGGCCGAAACCGAACTCGTTGCCGATGAGATCGATGTCGGCCGTGCGGCGCAGCGCGAGCTCGGGCCCCGGCACCAGCACTTCCAGCGTGCCGGCATCGGCGTCGAGCCGGATGATGTCGCCGTCATGGATCCTGGCGATCGGCCCTTCCTCGACCGCTTCCGGCGTTACATGGATCGCCGCCGGCACCTTGCCGGAAGCGCCAGACATGCGCCCGTCCGTGACCAGCGCGACGCGCTGGCCACGATCCTGCAGGATGCCGAGCACGGTGGTCAGCTTGTGCAGTTCCGGCATGCCGTTTGCCTTCGGGCCCTGGAAGCGGATGACGGCGATGAAGTCGCCGGTCAGCGTGCCGGCCTTGAAGGCTTCGTTCAGTCCCTGCTGGCTGTCGAACACCTTGGCCGGCGCCTCGATGACGCGGCGTTCCGGCTTCACGGCGGACGTCTTGATGACGGCGTGGCCGAGATTGCCGGCGAGCACTTTCAGGCCGCCGGTCGGCTGGAAGGCCTTCTTGAACGGCGCCAGCACCTTCTCGTCGCCGCTCTGCAGCGGCGAGGCTTCACGCAGGACGCCGCCATCTTCGCCGAGCCGGGCCTCGACCGCATAGGGCCTCAGGCCTTCGCCCCATACCGTCTGCACATCCTCATGCAGGATGCCTTCGTCGAGCAATTCGCGGATCAGGAAGCCGAGCCCGCCGGCGGCATGGAAATGGTTCACGTCGGCAAGCCCGTTCGGATAGACGCGCGCGAGAAGAGGCACCGCTTCCGACAGGTCGGAAATGTCCTGCCAGGTAAGCGTGATGCCGGCGGCCGCCGCCATGGCGATGAGGTGGATGGTGTGGTTGGTAGAGCCGCCGGTGGCGTGCAGGCCGACGACGCCATTGACGAAAGAGCGCTCGTCGATCATGCGGCCGACCGGCGTGTAGGCGTTGCCGAGCGCGGTGATCTCCAGGGCTCGCCTAGTCGCCTCGCGCGTCAGCGCGTCGCGCAGCGGCGTGCCTGGATTGACGAAGGACGCGCCGGGCGTATGCAGGCCCATGATCTCCATCAGCATCTGGTTGGAATTTGCGGTGCCATAGAAGGTGCAGGTGCCCGGCCCGTGATAGGATTTAGACTCCGCTTCGAGCAGTTCTGCGCGTCCGGCCTTGCCCTCGGCATAGAGCTGGCGAACCTTGGCCTTCTCGTCATTGGGCAGGCCCGTCGTCATCGGCCCGGCCGGCACGAACACCGCCGGCAGATGGCCGAAGGTGAGAGCCGCGATCACAAGCCCCGGTACGATCTTGTCGCAGACGCCGAGATAGACGGCGGCGTCGAACATGTTGTGCGACAGGCCGATCGCCGCGGACATGGCGATCACGTCGCGCGAAAACAGCGAGAGCTCCATGCCGGGCTGTCCCTGGGTCACGCCATCGCACATGGCCGGCACGCCGCCGGCCACCTGCGCGATGCCGCCGACTTCGCGCGCGGCATCCTTGATCAGCGCCGGAAACGTCTCGAACGGCTGATGCGCCGACAGCATGTCATTGTAGGAGGTGATGATGCCGAGGTTCGGCACCTTGTCGGCGCCGAGCGCCAGCTTTTCAGACGGGCTGCAGACGGCAAAGCCATGCGCGAGGTTGCCGCAAGACAGGACGCCCCGGTTGGCGGTGCGGCTGGAGGCCTCGGCGATGCGGCCGAGATAGCGCTCGCGGCCGGCTTTCGAGCGTTGGCGGATGCGTTCCGTGATGGCTTCGATGTCGCGTCTGGCTGTCATGGTCGGTCCTTTCGAGCCCCGGAAGAACGTCCTCCACCGTCTGCCGGGACTGCTTTGCGTGAAATCAGGGTGCCCAGAACACCTCTACCGGGATGGGTGCCGCTTCGAGCACTTTGCGGATGGGCTTTTTCGCACCCGGTCCCATCGCACCGTCGAAGGCGGTGCGCTTGTCCTCGCCTTCTATATGCAGCGCGATGAAGCCGGCGTCGACGATCCGCGCCAGCGGCAGCGTCAACCGGGGTTCGCCGGCGCTTGCCGCGTGAACCGGCAGCACGATCCTTGATGAGGCCGGGTCGAGCAAATCGCCGAGATTCTCGGCGTCGGGAAAGAACGAGGCGGTGTGGCCGTCGCCGCCCATGCCGAGCACGACGACATCGAGGGGCCAGGGCAGAGCCTTCAGCGCCGCATCGTCGGCCGCCGCGGCGGTCTCGATGCTTGCCGCCTCATGGTAGAGCGGCACGAAGTGCGCGGCAGCCGCCTTGTTCTGCAGCAGGTTGGCCGCGACCAGCCCCGCATTCGAGCGCGGCGAGGAGGCCGGCACGAACCGTTCGTCGACCAGCGTCACCGTCACCTTGTTCCAGGCGATCGGAATGGCCGAAAGTGCTGCAAAGAACTTTGCCGGCGTGGTGCCGCCGGAAACGGCAAGCAGGGCCGTGCCGCGCCCGTCGATGGCCTTGGTCAGGCGCGCCGCGACATTGCCGGCAAGGGCTGCCGCCAGATCCTGGCGCCCGGCAAAGCCGTTCCAGTTGTAGACGGGCTCGCTCAATTGCTTTCGTGCCATGTCCGCCCGTCGCGTTCGATCAGCGCAATCGAGGCCGAGGGACCCCATGTGCCGGCCGTATAGCCTTGCGCCTCCTGCCTGGCGCTTTCCCAGGCGTTCTGGATCGGGTCGATCCACTTCCATGCCGCCTCGACTTCGTCGCGGCGCATGAACAGCGTCTGGTTGCCGCGGATAACATCCATGATCAGCCGTTCATAGGCGTCCGGCGCGCGACCGTCGAAAGATGTTGCAAAGCTCATGTCGAGCGGAATCTGGCGCAGCCGCATGCCGCCCGGGCCTGGATCCTTGATCATGATGAACTGCTTGACGCCTTCGTCGGGCTGCAGCCGGATCACCAGTTGGTTGGCTGAGATCGGCCCGGCGCTGTCGCCGAAGATCGAATGCGGGATCGGCTTGAACTCGATGACGATTTCCGAAACGCGGGTCGCCAGCCTTTTGCCGGTCCGGAGATAGAACGGCACGCCGGCCCAGCGCCAATTGCCGATCTCGGCCTTGATGGCGACGAAGGTCTCGGTGGAGCTGTCTTTGCCGAGTTCCTCGACATAGCCTTTCACCGCGCCGCCTGCAGAGGCGCCGGCGCGGTACTGCCCGCGCACGGTGTGCTTGGGTGCCTCATTGCCGTTGATGCGCTTCAGCGCCCGCAGCACCTTCAGCTTCTCGTCGCGCACGGCATCGGCATCCATCGACGATGGCGCCTCCATGGCAACCAGGCAGAGCAGCTGCAGCATGTGGTTCTGCACCATGTCGCGCAGCGCGCCGGCCTTGTCGTAGTAGGTGACGCGGTCTTCAAGACCGACGGTCTCGGCCACCGTGATCTGCACATGGTCGATATGGGCAGAATTCCAAAGCGGCTCATAGAGCGCGTTGGCAAAGCGCAGCGCCATCAGATTCTGCACCGTCTCCTTTCCGAGATAGTGGTCGATGCGGAAGATCTGGCTTTCGTGGAAGTCGTCTCCAACCACGTCGTTGAGCTTGCGCGCCGAATCGAGGTCGCGGCCGATCGGCTTCTCCAGCACGATACGTGAATTCGGCGTGATGAGATTGTGGGCTTTCAGCTGGTGCGAGATGTCGCCGAACAGCGCCGGCGCCACCGCCAGATAGAAAGCGCGGATGCGGTCGCTTTCGCCGATCGCCTTTTTCAGCTTGTCGAAGCCGACACCAGTCGTCGCGTCGGCCGATACGTAGGACAGCCGGGCAAGAAATGTCTTGAGTTCCTCGGCGTCGATGTCGGCCGGCTTAACATGCTGGGAAATCGCCTGCTTGGCGAAAGCCTGGAATTCCTCGTCGCTCATCTTGGAGCGCGAGGTGCCGATGATGCGGGTCGGCTCGGAAAACTGGTGGTCGCGCTGGCGGTGGTAGAGCGAGGGCAGCAGCTTGCGTTCCGACAGGTCGCCGGTGCCACCGAAAATGATGAAGTCGAAAGGCTCGACGGGAATGATCTGGCTGGTCATGGTCTGTCCGCTTTGACGCCGCTCGCTGTGACGCGGCAGGATATAATCTAATCGATTTAAACTATCCAGTGCCATGGTGTCACATCGAGGCCAAATCACTGCATATTGATTCGCTCCAAATGTGCCTTGACACTGGCTGCCACCCGGAGGCTTTTCGTCAAGCGATGGTCCGGGGCTTTCGCGCCTGCAACATAAAGCGGGAATGTGACGAAAGCTAATGCGTGTCGCCCAGAAGTGCGAAGCGGCTCTGGGAGACAGACACGCATCAAACAAAAAGGAAAATGCGCTTGCGAGGTGGGTCTTCAATGAGCGGAAAAAGCATGCGTCTGGAAAACAAGGTTGCCGTCATCACGGGTGCTGCGTCAGGTTTCGGCGAAGGCATGGCCAGGCGCTTTGCCGAAGAGGGCGCCAAGGTCGTCGTCGCCGACCTCAACGCCAAGGGCGCGGAGCGCGTTGCAGCAGAGATCGGCCAGGCCGCGATCTGGACCCAGACCGACGTTTCGCAGCGTTCCGAATTCGACGAGATGGTCTATGCCGCAAAAAGCGCCTTCGGCCGCATCGATATCATGGTCAACAATGCCGGCTACACCCATCGCAATGGAGACATGCTCGACGTCGACGAGGCGACCTTCGACCTGATCACTTCAGTCAACATGAAGGCGATCTACCACGCCGCACTTGCCGTGGTGCCGATCATGGAGCGGCAGGGCGGCGGCGTCATCCTGACCACGGCTTCGACCGCCGGTCTGCGGCCGCGGCCGGGGCTCACCTGGTACAATGCCTCGAAGGGCTGGGCGATCACCGCGACCAAGTCGATGGCGGTCGAACTCGCGCCCAAGAACATCCGCGTGAACTGCCTTTGCCCGGTCGCCGGCGAGACCGGCATGCTGGAGAAATTCATGGGCACTGACACGCCGGAGATCCGCGAGAAATTCCGTGCCTCGATACCGCTCGGCCGTCTGTCGACGCCGCTCGATATCGCCAACGCTGCGCTTTGGCTTGCGTCGGACGAAGCCGCCTTCATCACCGGTGTGGCGCTGGAGGTCGACGGCGGCCGCTGCATTTGAGCAATTCGGGAAGTACCTCGCTGTTCGCAATGCATGGCAGACAGAGCAATGTCGGCAAGAGTTCGCATCGGTGCGCCGGCCGGCCGAGGAACGAACAGTTGACGTCGTCACGCCGGACCCCAGTTTGACTTCTCGATCCCCCGAAAGGCATAACGGATCGTGGATAGTGTTGGCGGGTGATGAAGATCAGGCAGCAGAAAAGTCGCTACGATCTGGGATGGCGGCTGCGGCTTTACCTGGCCACGCGTGCGCGGGCACAAAGCAAGGCGATTTTCATCGGCATTACCGGAAGCTCCGGCAAGACCACGGCGGGAAGCCTGCTTGGACACATCCTGGCCGGTCATGGTTCGGTCCATACACAGGTTCTGGCCAACACGATGAAACTATTGGTCTCGACCCTATCCAGGCGAATGGGAAAGGGCGGCAAAACCGACTACGTCGTCTTCGAGGCTGCTGCATTCGGCCCGGATACAATGAAGCCCATGGCCGAGTTGCTTCGCCCCGACGTGGCTGTTGTCACAATGGTCCGGCTGGAGCATCGGGCCAGTTTCAAGACTGTGGAAAACGTCGCTCGAGAAAAGAGCGCCCTAGTCGCGGCGCTGGAGCCGGGCGGCTTCGCGATGCTCAATGCCGATGATCCTCTTGTGATGGGCATGGCCTCGGCGAGCTATTGCCGTTCCGTCACATTCGGCACATCGGAGCAGGCGGATTATCGCGTCAGCGATATCGAGGCAGCCTATCCCAAGCCGTTGCGGTTCTCGCTCCACTGGCGCGGCGGTGTGCTCGATATCGAGACGTCGTTCCCCGGCCAGCATTTCTGGCTGCCGACGTCAGCGGCGGTTGCAACCGCTCTTGAACTGGGCGTGCCTGCGCAGATGGTCAAGGACAGAACCGCGACGTTCCAGCCTCTGGAAAATCGCGGCCAGGTGCTCGTCCCCGCGGGCGGCCCCCACTTCATCGTGGATGCCGCAAAGGCGCCCTGGCATTCGCTGAGCCTTGCCTTCGACATGGTAGCCGGATCGACATTCGGGCGAAAACGTATCGTTCTTGGCCAGCTATCGGATTTTTCCGGCTCGAATAACAGATATGCCCAAGCCTACAGCAGCGCGCGCGAGATTGCAGACCAGGTGATTTATGCCGGCGATCATGCCCATCGCTCCAAGGCGAACCAGGCAGATCGCGACAGCGGCCGCTTCATCGAATTGCGCACGGCCAGGGAAGTGTCGGACTACATCGCCCAAACCGCGCAGCGTGACGAGTTGATCCTGCTCAAGAGCTCGTCCAATCTGCACCTCGAGCGTGTCGCTCTTGCCTGGACCCACGACGTCCAGTGCTGGGTTTCGGTATGCGGCAAGACCGAGGGATGCGAGCAATGCGGCCTCTATGAAGTGCCGTTTGAGCAGCACCGTGAGTTTGTGGCGCAGAGAAAATCGAAGCGCCGCAAGCACAGACTGCTGCGGCTCCTCGGCCGCTAGAATCTTTGGCTGAAGCACGCCAGCGCCCGTTTGACTCTGGAACTTGGCACGACGCATATTAGGCTGGGCTAAAAGCTGGCGGGGTGTGAAACTGGAATTGCTGAAAATTCGCAAGGACTTGGGCTGGGCGCTGCGACGGCTGCAGGCGCGCTGGGTGCGGGCGCGTAACAAGGCGACGTTCATCGGCATTACCGGCAGCTCCGGCAAATCCACATCCACCAGCCTGCTTGCACACATACTGGCCGCCCAAGGCAAGGTGCATCTACAGGCCCAGGCCAATACAATGCCTGCGCTCATCCGAACGCTTTACAAGCGCCTGAGGAAGGCCGGCAAAGTCGATTACGTCGTTTTCGAAGCCGGCGCTTCCGACTTCGGCACGATCAGCGCCATGGCGCAGATGCTGAAGCCGAGTGTGGCGGTGGTTACGATGATCCGTCTGGAGCATTTCGGCAAGTTCAAGACTCTGGAAGCTGTGGCGGGAGAGAAGCGGGCGCTGGTCGGGGCACTCCAACCTGATGGACTTGCGGTTCTCAATTGCGATGACCCACTGGTGATCGGCATGGCGTCTGGCGCGAAATGCCGGATTGCGACCTTCGGCCAGTCCGGCGAGGCAGACTACCGCGTGAGTGACGTGCATGCCGCGTATCCGGAATTGCTGCGGTTCACCCTTCATTGGCGCGGTGGCAGCCTGAATATTCAAGCGCCTTTTCCCGGCGAGCAATTCTGGCTGCCGACTGCAGCGGCTGTTGCCGCCGCCTTGGAACTTGGCGTCCCGCCAGAGCAAGTCGTAGCGAGAACGGCATCGTTTGCACCACTGCCCAACCGCTCTACGGTGCAAGAGGTATCCGCGGGTCCGAAATTCCTGGTCGATACGGCCAAAGCGCCCTGGCATTCGCTCAACATTGCCCTGGAGATGATTGCAAAGGCCAAGGGTGCTCGCAAGCGCATTGTGCTGGGGCAGATATCCGACTACGCCGGCTCGTCGAGGAAATACGGCGCCGCCTACAACATCGCGCGCGAAATCGCCGATGAGGTCATTTATACCGGCGACAATGCGCATCGCTCGCGCGCCAGCCAGGCCGACCGCGACAGCGGCCGTTTCATTGAGCTTCGCACTGCCAAGGAAGTTTCGGATCATATCAAACGGACGGCAGTCCCAGGAGAACTGATTCTGCTGAAAAGTTCGTCCAACCTTCATCTGGAAAGGATCGCGCTCGCCTGGACACACGACGTCAAATGCTGGGTCCCGATATGCCGCAAGTCGGAAAGCTGCCAAATGTGCGGCCTCTACGAGGTGCCGTTCGAGGAACACCGGGATTTCCTGGCGAAGCGCAAACTTGCTCGCAGGAGACACCGTTTCAGGTGGTTGCTCGGCGGCTGACCAGATCTGGCGGCTTGCGTCTCAAGCCCCGGTCTTGATGTAGCTCTTGTAGATCCAGCCGCGCTTGCCGTTGTAGACGATCTGGCACCATTTCTTGCAACTCATCACCTGCACCGACGACTTGGCGGGCACGGTCCCCATGGCGGCGGCGTTTTTCTGCGGACCGCTGCGCATTGTCACCGCCCTGAGGATGCGTCCGGTGCCGGCGGCAGCAGCCACCTTCTGTGGCTTGGCCTTGGCCTGGGTATCGTTCGTTGCGGCGGAAGATTGCTCGTCTGGAAGTTGCGGTTTTGGCGTCGGTATGGCGGCGGTTTCCGCGTCGTCGTCATTGGCGGGAGCAGCGACCTTTGACAACTGCGTCGTGGCGTCGCCCTGGGCCGCCGGTTCTTCGAATGCCGCGGCATCGGACGGTTTGGCGGCAGCCTGCTCGGTAGGCGCCTGATCGGATGGCGTCGCGGCAGGGTCGCTGTTGGATTGCGCCGCAGTCCAGCGCGGATCGTTGGCCGACAGCGGCGGCATCGCAGCCCCACCCACAGCGACCGTCGATGAAACCGCGTCGCCCTTGCGCGCGGCTTGTGGCGCCGCTACCGCGGCGGCCGTGGCCGCGACGGGGGCAATCTTGGTCGTCTTGACCGGAAAAGTCGGAACGTTCTGCTGTGTGCTGGCGATCGCTTGCCGGTCGCTGGCCGGCAACGCCAGCCAAAGCGCTATGCCCGCCACGCCAAGCAGCGCTGCGGTGCCGACCGCGGCGATCACCAGATGCGAATTCGTGCGCACCCCCTGCCAGAAGGAGGGCCGCATGTCATAACCGAATTGCATGGCGAACCGCCGACGTTCCGGCGCGCCGAAACTGAAGGGCTCGTTCACTCTTGCCACCTCCAAAAGATGAGCCGGTGTTCTTTCGATCGGCGCCGGCAGCCCGGCATTCGATCGGCATCGGTCCCAACAACAAAGCGGGCAGGCCCGCAGAAATCCCCGTTCAATCGCCCAGAACCGGCATCCTTTGCCCTTGATTGTGGCATCAGTGCGCCCTCAGGGGAATTGTGCGCTCTTGTTAAGGATTCTGCAACGTCTCGCTGCGGCAACCAACAGCTCAATAGAATCGGCTCAGTACCAGCCCCGGCTGATATGAGATACTTTCCCTATATTCGGTCCCTCAGGGCAAACCAGTTCAGTGCGAGGAACAATAATGGCGTTCTAAAGCGCCGGCCACCTGGAAAAGCCGGGATGTTCAGGTCCTCGATCAGCTTCAGTCTGTCGCGGTTGCCGGCGACGGCCTGGGCATAGAGCTTGCCGAAGAAGTTCGACAGCATCACGCCGTGGCCGGAATAGCCTCCGGCCGAGATCACATTGGGCATCACCTCGCGCACGAACGGTTTCCTGGGCATGGTGATGCCGACATAGCCGCCCCAGCCATGGGTGATCTCGACATCGCTCAGTTCCGGATAAAGCTCGGCTATCTGCCGGCGGATATGGACATGGATGTCCTTCGGATCGTTGACGCCATAGACCTCGCGCCCGCCGAACAGCAGCCTTCCATCCCTGGATTTGCGGAAATAACGCACGACGAAACGCGAATCGTCGACCGCCTCGCCGCCCGGCAGCACTTTCGAATCGACGCCCAGCGGCACCGTCGCGCCGATGAAGGAACCGATGGGCATGATGTGCGCGGCACTCACCGGCTCGAGCGTGCCGCCATAGGCATTTACACCGATCAGGCATTTCTGGGCGGTGATGGTTCCTCTCGAAGTCGTCACCCTGACCTTGCCGCCGCTGGAGGTAACACCGGTCGATAGTGTCTGCTCGAACAGGTGCGCGCCGGCCGCTGCCGCCACCTTTGCCGTGCCGATCACCAGCTTCATCGGGTGGATGTGTCCGGTGCCGGTGTCGCGGGTGCCGCCGAAGTAGCGTGTGGAGCCCAGCCGTTCGGCCGTTTCCCTGGCATCCATGAAGGCGATGTGCGGATAATTGAAGCGGCCGGCCATGATCTCGGCATGTGCCTTGTAGTCGTCGAGATAACGCGGCTTGTGCGCCACGGACAACTGGCCCGGCATATAGTCGATGTCGATCTGGTTGACGGCGGCGAATTCGAGCAGGTGCGCTTTCGCCTCTTCGGCAAGGTCGAACAGCGCCTTGGCGCGGGAGAAGCCGTATTCGGCCTCCATCTCTTCGGCCCAGGCGCGCTGGCCCGTGCCTAGCTGGCCGCCATTGCGCCCTGAAGCGCCGTCGCCGAAGCGATGCGCTTCGATCAGAACGACGTCGGCTCCCGCCTTCGCCAAATGAGCGGCCGCCGACAGCCCGGTGAAGCCACCGCCGACGACGACGACGTCGCAGCTGCGGTCGCCGTCCAGGGCAGGGTACTCAGGGCGTGGTCCGGCTGTGTCTTCGTACCAGGAGCGACCGGGGGAGATAGGTGATTGGTAAGGCATGGGGACACCAGCCAATGGTGAATGGTGAATGGTGAATGGTGAATGGCTGCGAGACGCACGACGTCTGCGCTCATCCATCCAATATGAAACTACTCACCATTCACTATTCACCATTCACACGACGAAGTCGCCGCTCACACGTTGAGCAACAGATACTCCCGCTCCCACGGGCTGATCACTTCCATGAAGGTCTCGAACTCCGCCCGCTTGATCGCTGCATAGGTTGCGGCGAAGGACTTGCCCAGAAGAGCGCATAGTTCCTCGTCGCCTTCGAAAAGGTCGACGGCTTCGAGCAGGCCGCGTGGCAGGTCGATCTCATCGGCGTTTGCGGTGGTCAGCACCGGAGGCTCGGCCTTGATCTTGTTGGTGATGCCGATCAGCCCGCAGGCAAGTGAGGCCGCCAGCGCCAGATAGGGGTTGGCGTCGGAAGACGGGATGCGGTTTTCGACACGCCGCGCCGCCGGATCCGAGCGCGGCACGCGGAACGCCGTGGTGCGGTTGTCATAGCCCCATTTGTTGTTGACCGGCGCCGAGGCCGACTGCGTCAGCCGGCGGTAGGAATTGACGTAGGGAGCAAACATCACCAGTGCGTTCGGCACATGCTTCTGCATGCCGCCGATGAAATGGAAGAAGTCGTCGGTTTCCGAGCCGTCCTTCGCCGAAAAGATATTCAGCCCGGTCTTCTTGTCGATGATCGACTGGTGGATGTGCATGGCAGAACCTGGCTGGCCCTGGATCGGCTTGGCCATGAAGGTGGCATAGATCTCATGCTTCAGCGCTGCCTCGCGAATGGTGCGTTTGAACATGAACACCTGATCGGCGAGCTCGACCGGATCGCCGTGACGCAGATTGATCTCGAGCTGGCCGGCGCCTTCCTCGTGGATCAGCGTGTCGATCTCCAGGCCCTGGCTTTCGGAGAAATGGTAGATGTCGTCGATCAGTTCGTCGAACTCGTTGACGCCGGCGATCGAATAGCCGGCTCCGCCGCCGATTGGCCGCCCGGAACGCCCGACTGGTGGCGTCAATGGGTAATCCGGGTCGGGGTTCTTGCGCACCAGGTAGAATTCGATCTCGGGCGCCACCACCGGCTTCAGCCCGCGCTTGTCATAGGCTGCTACCACGCGCTTCAGGACGTTGCGCGGCGTGAACTCGACCGAACGGCCATCCTGATGGACGAGGTCGCAGATGACGGCGGCCGTCGGGTCTTCTTCCCACGGCACGACGGTCAACGTCGACAGATCCGGCATCAGCTTTAGGTCGCCATCATCCTCCGGATAGTGGAAACCGTTGCCATCCTCGGGATAGCCGCCCGAAATCGTCGTCATGAACACTGCCGATGGCAGCGCCAGCGAGGTGTTGGAAGTGAATTTCTTCGACGGCATCATCTTGCCGCGCGCGACGCCAGCCTGATCAGGCGTGATGCATTCTATGTCTTCGATGCCGCGCCATTCCAGCCAGGCGCTGACTTCCTTCCAGTTCTTCACGCCGCGTTGATTTTTCACGAAGGCAGGCGTTCGGACGCGTCCTCCGCGGGTCGACGGACGGACTTCCTTTTTCGCAGGCGGCATCATTCACCAGTTTGGGTTGCAATTATCACAGTATAGCTGTTGCCGGTGATGGAAGGGAAGGGGAGCTGCCTGTCTTCGCCTTCCTGGTTGAAAATCGCGCCACGCAGATTAGGGTCAACCTCCCGCAGATCGAGCAGCAGAAGACACCGTATGCCAGGCAAATTGACCACTATCGGCTTCGACGCCGACGATACCCTATGGCAGAACGAACAGTTCTTCCGCCTGACCGAGAAGCATTTTGCAACCCTGCTCGCCGACCATGGCGAGGCCGAGCACATTTCGGCACGGCTGCTGGAGGCCGAGAAGCGCAACCTTGCCGTCTACGGCTTCGGCATCAAGGGCTTTACCTTGTCGATGATCGAAACGGCGATAGAAGTGACCGATGGCCGTGTGCCGGCCTCGACGATCGCCGAAATCCTTGCCGCCGGCCGCTACATGCTCGGCCATCCTGTCGAGGCGCTGCCGCATGCGCGCGAGACAGTCGAAAAGCTCGCCGGCGCCTACCATCTGGTGCTGATCACCAAGGGCGATCTGTTCGACCAGGAGCGCAAGCTGGCGGCGTCCGGCCTTGGCGACCTGTTCGATGCCGTCGAGATCGTCAGCGACAAGAGCGCCGCCACCTATGCCAGGATCTTTGGCCGTCACGGCAGCCCGCAGACCAGCATGATGGTCGGCAATTCGCTCAAGTCGGACGTGGTGCCGGCCATCGAGGCCGGCAGCTGGGGTGTGTATGTGCCGCACGAGCTGACCTGGGTGCTCGAACACGTCGAGCCGCCGGTCGAGGCACCGCGTTTTCGTCAGCTTGTCGATCTTGGCGAACTGCCGGCTTTGATCGAGAGCATCGGCAAGGAAGGCTGACCGCCCCACACGCGTTCGGGCGGATTGCGATCAGCCGCGCCCGAGACTGATCAGCCGGTCGACCACCGGCTGCAGCCTTTCGGTGGTGATCGGCTTGGTTACCACCACATCGACCACGCTCGACAGACCCAGGCTGTCGGGCGTGCCGGTCTTGGTTGAAAGCAGGATCACCTTGGGGAGCGACCGCCCAGATGTCCGCCGCAAGGCGTCGATGGCCGCCATCAGCGCGCGGCAGTCCTCGTTGTCGGGGCCGCCATCGAGAACGACGGCGCCCGGAATGAGGGTTCGCAATGTCTTGGCCGCCATCTCGGGCGACTCGGAGATCGGCTTCAGTCCGGACTTCTCGACGATCTTCGACACCACCACCCGGTTGATCGGCGATTTTCCAACGACCAGCACGTGGGAGAAATCCGTTGATATCTCGGAGTTCGCGTCCCTGCTTGACGAATTCAGATGTTTGGCGGTGTCGGTCTCGCGGTTCACAGGGCACATGGGCGGGGCGGGCACTCGGCGCTGCTTCAATGCAGGGTTGAAATCCGAGAGCCAATTGGCGTGAGATCGCCCGCCATGTCAAGCTGAAATGACGGACCTGCGAAATATAGCCGGAAATATTAAACCCCGGAGACAAGTTCTGTTTTCGAACTGTAGTTAAGTTCACGCTCAAAAGCGAAAGTCACCCGCGCTGAAAACTCGCGGGTGACGTTGAAATCGGCCAGTGAGCGGCGGGGCCCATAGGTTCCACAAGCACAAAGCTTCCGTAAGGGAAGATCAGCCGTGACTCTTCTGCGTGACGATCACCGGGATCAGCAGGTCGCCCCAATTGCCGTCGCCGCCATGATGCCGGGCCGAGCGCACCAGTTCCACCGAGACGCCGGCCTCGACTGCCTTCATCACCGATTGATTGAGCCTGTGCAGGTCGTTGGCCAGCATGCGGATGGTCGCCTGTTGGTCGACACTCATCGTTGTGGACTGCTCTTCTGCACGTTCCTTGACGCGGCTTATGGATGCCATTTTCTTCTCCCTTGCCCTTCGGGCGTTTCCTCTGTTGGTTATGTCGATCGGTTCATTCCGCTGCCGGCTTGAACTGGACGTGCTCGGTCGATTCATGCATGGCGGTGGTCGACGACTGGCCGCCGCTGATTGCCATCGACACGGCGTCGAAATAGCCGGTGCCGACCTCGCGCTGGTGCTTGGTCGCGGTGTAGCCGTGGACTTCGGCCGCGAACTCGGCTTCCTGCAACTCGGAATAGGCGGCCATCTGCCGCGCCTTGTAGCCGCGGGCCAGCTCGAACATGCCGAAATTGAGCTGGTGGAACCCGGCCAATGTGATGAACTGGAACTTGTAGCCCATGGCGCCGAGCTCGCGCTGGAACTTGGCGATCGTCGCGTCGTCGAGGTTCTTCTTCCAGTTGAACGACGGCGAGCAATTATAGGCGAGCAGCTTGCCCGGATGATGCCTGCGCACGCCTTCGGCGAATTTCTTGGCCTGCGCCAGATCGGGCTTGGATGTTTCGCACCAGATCAGGTCGGCATGCGGCGCATAGGCAATGGCGCGCGCGATGCACGGTTCGATGCCGTTCCTGACCTGGTAGAAGCCTTCAACCGTGCGGCCGGCATCGTAGTCGACGAAAGGCTGGTCGCGCTCGTCAATGTCGGAGGTCAGAAGCTTTGCCGCTTCCGCATCGGTGCGTGCCACGACTAGCGTCGGCGTGCCCATCACGTCGGCCGCCAGACGCGCCGCGTTGAGGTTGCGGATATGCGCGGCGGTCGGGATCAGCACTTTGCCGCCGAGATGGCCGCACTTCTTCTCAGAGGCCAGCTGGTCCTCATAGTGGACGCCGGCAGCGCCGGCCTCGATGAACGCCTTCATGATCTCGAAGGCGTTGAGCGGTCCGCCGAAGCCGGCCTCGGCATCGGCGACGATCGGCGCGAACCAGGTGTCGACCGACAGGCCGTTGCCTTCCGAGGTCTCGATCTGATCGGCGCGCTGCAGCGTGCGGTTGATGCGCTTGACCAGTTCGGGCGCCGCATTGGCGGGATAGAGCGACTGGTCCGGATACATGGCCGACGCGGTGTTGGCGTCGGCGGCGACTTGCCAGCCCGAGAGATAGATTGCCTTCAGCCCGGCACGCACCTGCTGCATCGCCTGGTTGCCCGACATGGCGCCGAGTGCATTGACGAAGTCTTCCTCGTGGATGAGCTTCCACAGCCGGTTGGCGCCCATTTCGGCAAGACTCTGGCGTATCTGGACCGACCCGCGCAGCCGCTTCACATCGTCCGGCGAATAGGCTCGTTCGATGCTGTCGAAGCGGCCTTCGGGTGCGGATGGGACAAGATTGTAAAAATCAGTCATTGGTCACTCCAGATCAATCCGATGCCAGTGTCTTGAAACGCCGCGCCCTGGGATAGTGTGCGTCGTCTGTGTGTGACATCATTTACATTGCGCCGCGACGAGAGCGAGGGAAACCGCTATTTCTGGTAGAAAATAAGAGAAAACCTGTGTTGTGTTTGACTGCTTATCGCTGTAAATCTGTCATGATTGTAAAAGATGGTGCGCCGTTCATCGCTCGCAAGTCGTGTAAATTCCTGTCAAGGAAAGCCGATGGCCGACCAGAAGATATTCGCCGGGCCGCGCATCCGCCGCATCCGCATCGCCAGAGGCCTGACCCAGACGGCGATGGCCGAGGGGCTCGGCATCTCGCCGTCCTATCTCAACCTGATCGAGCGCAACCAGCGGCCGCTGACGGTGCAACTGATCCTGAAGCTGGCCTCTGTCTACAAGGTCGACCCGCATGAATTGCAGGGTGAGGCGAGAGGGTCGATCTCGGCCTTGAAGGAAGTGTTCGGCGACCCGCTGCTTGCCGGTGAGCTGCCGGGCGACCAGGAACTGATCGAACTGGCCGAGGCAGCCCCCAACGCATCGGCTGCGATGATAAAACTGTTTCGCGCTTACCGCGAGCAGGCCGAGCGGCTGTCCGATCTCAACGAGCTTCTGGCGCGCGAGGGCCGCGCCACGGCGCTGTCCGGTGCGCGGCTGCCGATCGACGAAGTGCACGAGATTTTCGAGCGCCGGCCGAACCATTTTGCAGCACTGGAGGAAGAGGCCGAGGCCTTCACCTCGGTGCTCGACCCCGGCGACGATCTGTTCGGCGCGCTGAAGGCGTGGCTGAAGCGCGAGTATGGCATCGTCGTCAAGGTGCTGCCGGTCGCCACCATGCCGAACTGGCGCCGCCGTTATGACCGTCATTCGCAGCGTCTTTTTCTATCGGAGCGGCTGTCGCCGTTCGACCAGTTGCGCGAAGTCGCCATGGAGGCCTGCCTGATCCGCATGACGGTCGCGATCGCCGGCGAAATTCAGGCGCTGAAGCTCGGTACGGACGAAGCCCGCCGGCTCGCCCGCTTCGAGTTCGGCCGCTACGCCGCCAATGCCTTGATGATGCCCTATCAGGCCTTTCATGCCGCCGCCGTGCGGGCTCGTTACGATATCGATGTGCTGCGCTCGCGTTTCGGCGTCTCCTTCGAACAGGCGGCGAACCGCCTGACCATGCTGCAGCGTCCTGGCTTGTCCGGGGTCCCGTTCTTCATGCTCGAGGTCGACAATGCCGGCAACCGCTTCCGCAAGGCCGGCGGCCAGGGCTTTCCGCAAAGCCGCTTTGGCGGCGGCTGCCCGAAACTGCCGGTCCATGCCGCTTTCGCTTCGCCTGGCCAAATCCTGGTGGAGGCGGTGGAAATGCCCGACGGCGCCGAGTTCCTCTGCATCGCACGCACGCTCGAAGGGCCGCAGGGTTCGTTCTCCGAGCGTCCGCGCCGCACCGCGCTGCTGTTGGGCTGCGATATCGGCTTTCGCGACGAGATCGTCTATGGCGCCGGGCTGCTGGCAAAGGCCGGACAGGGCGCCGCCACGCCGGTCGGTCCCGCTTGCCGGCTGTGCGAACGCATCGGCTGCCTCGCCCGCGCCGAGCCGCCGGTGACCCGTCCGCTGGGCCTGGACGAGATGGCGACGGGCCTGAGCGCCTTCGATTTCCAGTGATGCTTCTCGGGCAGGAGGTCGCGGAAGACCGCAGCTGTTTGCGCTAAGCAATAGAGCGCGGCCCGAACCATCGCCGAACCAAATATTGATTAAGCATCGGCGCTGCGCTATCGAAGGTGAGCTGCAGGGCAGCCAAGGGGGGACGGCTTATGAACAGGAAAGCTTTGTGGCTTGGCGTGGCGCTTGCCCTTTTGGCGGGGCCTGTTCTGGCAGAAAAATCCTCGGAATTCTTCAAGGACTATCAACAGTATAGTGACGACGGCAAGGCATTCCTGGACAAAATCGATCCAAAGACCGGCGCGGTCGACCTTCCCGAAGGCATCCATCTCGATCTCAAGGACAAGTTCTATTTTCTGGGCAAGAAGGACGCGACGTCCGTCCTGACCGAGGCCTGGGGCAATCCGCCTGATACCGCGTCCGAAGCAATCGGCATGATCTTCCCGGCCAAGTACGAGCCCATCGCCGGCAACGGTTGGGGCATCGAATTGCGCTATGAAAAGATCGGCCATGTCGATGACGCCGACGCCGCATCCATCGACTACACCGAATTGCTGAGCAGCATGCAGGCGGACACATTGTCGGCCAACGATCAGCGGGTGAAGGACGGCTTTCCCCCGATCAAGCTGATCGGCTGGGCCTCGCCGCCGGTCTATGATTTCGTCCACAAGCGGCTGCACTGGGCCAAGGAACTGCAGTTCGGAGACGATACCGTCCACACGCTCAATTACGACGTCCGTTTCCTCGGCCGGGAAGGCGTCTTCGTGATGAGCTACATCGCTACGGTCGAACAATTGCCGGAGATCAAGCAGAGCCTGGACGAAGTGCTGGGCGTGGCGGACTTCAACACCGGCAAGAAATACACCGATTTTCTGCCAGGCACCGACACGGTCGCCGCGGTTGGCATTGGCGGCCTCATCGCCGGAAAACTCGCGGCAAAGGCCGGCCTGATTGCAGTCGCGCTCATCGCCCTGAAAAAGTTCGGCATTCTGCTGCTGGTACCGTTGGCCGGTCTCTGGCGCTTTATCCGCGGCAACAAGGGCATGTCCTAGAAACGGCGGTGTTTGCCCGTATGGCTGCCGGTTGGCGGTGCGCCAAAGGGAATGCCGGGCTGGGTCACGTCCGGCGGTAGCCTATGCGCTAGGCGAATACGGCACGTTTCTGTCGTCCATTGTGCATCATGCCACCCCGAGATAGCCGACAGTCGCACCCCATGACCGATACCGCATCTTCTCCAATCGCCGCACCGCCGATCGTCTCGCCGCGCGAAGAGCGGGTCGGCTTGCTGCTGGTGTTCCTGTCGGCGCTGATGTGGAGCTTTGGCGGCACCATCGCCCGCTTCATCGACACCGCTGACAGTTGGACGGTGGTGTTCTGGCGCTCGCTGTGGGCGGCTGTGTTCCTGATTTGCTTCATGGCCTGGCGCGACGGCTGGCGCGGCATGTTGCGGCTGTTTCGCGACATGGGCCTGCCCGGCCTTGCCGTGGCCGTCTGTTTCGCCACGGCGTCGACGTGCTTCGTTGTCGCGCTCGCCTACACCACCGTTGCCAATATCCTGTTGATGCAGGCCGGTGTGCCGCTGCTGGCGGCATTGCTTGCCTGGGTGCTGTTTCGCGAACGCGTCGCCGTCGCGACCTGGGTGGCGATCGCCGCCGTCATCGCCGGCGTCGCCATCATGGTGTCGGAATCGCTCGACGGCGCCGTATCGCCCATCGGCGACGGGCTGTCGCTGCTGATCGCCGTCATGTTCTCGATCGCCACCGTCATCACCCGGCGCTTCGCCCATGTGCGCATGACGCCGGCGACGTGCCTCGGCACGATGCTGGCAGCGGCTTTCGCCGCATCGCAAGCCACGCAGTTTGCCACGTCGACCCACGACATGGCTTTCCTGTTTGCCTTCGGCGTCATCAATCTCGGCCTGGGCCTTGCCTTCTTCGCCACCGGCGCGAGGCTGGTTCCGGCGGCGATCGCAGCACTCCTCGGCACGTTCGAGCCGATCCTCGGACCGATCTGGGTCTGGCTCGTTCATGGCGAGGTGCCCTCGGTGCGCACCATCATCGGCGGCGCGGTGGTGGTCGCCGCGCTGCTCGTCCATATCGCGCTTGAATTCAAGCGCCAGGCGAGGCCTGCACGGCCGGGGACCACTGGCCTGCCATCCCCTAATTGACCCGCCTTTCCCTTGGTTGAGCCCGTCTTCCCTAATTACGCCCGTCTTTCCCCAATTAGCGAAGCCGCACGCCCTATTGACCGAGCTTCCCCGCGCGGGCCATTGACAACCTTGCTGCGGCACGGGCAGGCTGGGGCACGGCAACAACAAGACAGGCTTATCTTGCCAAGTGTCCCCGCCGGTCGGACCAAGACCGGACCACAGCGTCGTATCCCTGCCAGCGCCGCGGCGAAAGCCTCTGACGGCGTCAGCGCGCCCGCCATGCGGGCACACAGAGCCATCATCTGCCGCTCGTCGAACCGCCCGGACGGCGCTGGCAGTTCATGCTTGTGGCTGCCCGGAAAGCTCAATACTCTGAAGCAAATGCCCAATCGCGCTCGAACAGCGACGACTTGGCGAAGGAACACTCATCAAAGGAGAACAGCATGATCCGCAAAGCGCTCTGGCTTTCGGCAACCTCGGCATTTCTGACGCTTTTCGCCGTTGGCGGCCATGCCGAGGATCGCGTCGTCAACGTCTTCAACTGGTCGGATTACATCGACAGTTCGATCATCGACGACTTCACTAAGGAGACCGGCATCAAGGTCGTCTACGACACCTTCGATTCCAATGAAATCCTCGAAACCAAGCTGCTTGCCGGCGGCAGCGGCTATGACGTCGTCGTGCCCAGCGGCAACTTCCTGGCCCGCCAGATCCAGGCCGGCGTGTTCCAGAAGCTCGACAAGTCGAAGCTGCCCAACATTTCCAACATGTGGGACACGGTTTCGGAGCGCACCGCCAAATACGATCCGGGCAACGAATATTCGATCAACTACATGTGGGGCACGGTCGGCATCGGCTACAACATCAAGAAGGTGCAGGCTGCACTCGGCACCGACAAGATCGACAGCTGGGATATTTTCTTCAATCCCGACAGCCTGGCCAAGCTGAAGGATTGCGGCGTCTATGTGCTGGACTCGCCGGCCGACATCATCCCAGCGGCGCTCAAATATCTCGGCCTCGATCCGAACAGCACCTCACCTGACGACATCGCAAAGGCCGAGGAGACGTTGCTGAAGGTGCGGCCGTATATCCGCAAATTCCATTCGTCCGAATACATCAACGCGCTCGCCAACGGCGACATCTGCCTGGCGGTCGGCTGGTCGGGTGACGTCTTCCAGGCACGCAACCGCGGGGTCGAGGCCAAGCAAGGCGTCGAGATCGGCTATTCCGTGCCCAAGGAAGGCGCCCAGATGTGGTTCGACCAGATGGCGATTCCCGCCGATGCGCCGCATGCCGCCGAGGCACTCGAATTTCTCAACTACATGATGAAGCCGGAAGTGATCGCCAAGTCGTCCAACTATGTGCTGTATGCCAACGGCAACAAGGCTTCGCAGCAGTTCGTCGACAAGGCGCTGCTGGATGATCCGGCGGTCTATCCGGACGCCGAGACCTTGAAAAAGCTCTATACGGTCCAGCCCTACGATCCCAAGACCCAGCGCCTGATCACGCGCAGCTGGACCAAGATCGTCACCGGCCAGTAAGCAATGCGACATGGTCCCGGCAGCCACCTGCCGGGACCATTCTTCTCTGGGGCAAGAAGCAAAAAAATAGGACGGAGTGGGACATGAAATCGCTTGGCAGCATCCGCAGGGATTTCGCGCCATGGAACGACCCGAACGCCAAGCCATATATCCAATTCGAGAACGTCACCAAGAAGTTCGGTGACTTCACCGCCGTCAACAATCTGTCGCTGACCATTTTCGAGCGCGAGTTCTTCGCCCTGCTCGGCGCGTCGGGCTGCGGAAAGTCGACGTTGCTGCGGATGCTTGCCGGCTTCGAGGAGCCCACCGCCGGCCGTATCCTTCTCGACGGCCAGGACTTGCGCGGCATCCCGCCCTACCGCCGCCCGGTCAACATGATGTTCCAGTCCTATGCGCTGTTCCCGCATATGAGCGTGGAAAAGAACATTGCCTTCGGCCTCAAGCAGGAAGGCATGCCGGGACCGGATATCGAAAAGCGCGTCGCCGAGATGCTGAAGCTGGTGAAGCTAGAGCAGTTCGCCAAGCGCAAGCCGCACCAATTGTCGGGCGGCCAGCGCCAGCGCGTCGCGCTCGCCCGCTCGGTTGCCAAGCGGCCAAAAGTCTTGCTGCTCGATGAGCCGCTCGGCGCGCTCGACAAGAAGCTGCGCGAGGAAACGCAGTTCGAGCTGATGGACCTGCAGCAAAATCTCGGCCTTACCTTCGTCGTCGTCACCCACGACCAGGAAGAGGCGATGACCATGGCCGACCGCATCGCCATCATCGACAAGGGCGAGGTGATGCAGGTGGCGACGCCGGCGGAAGTCTATGAGGCGCCGAGCTCACGCTTCGTTGCCCACTTCGTCGGCAATGTGAACATGTTCGAAGGCAAGGTCGCCGAGCGTGCGGCAAACACCACGCGCATTACCGGCGCGACAGGGGCCCAGATCGTCGTCGAAAACAGCACCGATACAAAGGCCGGTTCCGACATCGTCTTCGCCATCAGGCCGGAGAAGATCAAGGTGTCGTCGAAGAAACCGGCCGACGCAGTCAATGCGCTTGAGGGCGAGGTCTACGACGTTGCCTATCTCGGCGACATGACCGTCTACCACATCCGGCTGGATGACGGCCAGATCATCAGGGCAAGCGCGCTCAACGCGGCGCGAGTCACCGAGGACCCGCTGACCTGGAACGACCGCGCCTGGGTCTCCTTCCGGCCGGATGCCGGCGTCGTGCTGACACGGTAGGGGGCGGCCATGTCCAACATCGCCATCACCGGCACCGGCCCATCGACAGCGGCCAAACCGTTTCTGACACGGCTCGGCGCCGGCTTCGTCAGCCGGCTCGTCATCATCGTGCCTTATCTCTGGCTGCTGTTCTTCTTCTTCATCCCGTTCATCATCGTCTTCAAGATTTCGCTGTCGCAGTCGGCGATCGCCATGCCGCCCTACACGCCGGCGCTCGATTTCAGGGACGGCATGTCCGGGTTCTTTGTCCGCTTCCGCGAACTCAGCTTCGACAATTATGTCTGGCTAACGCAGGACGCGCTCTACTTCAAAGCCTACGTGACCAGCGTTATCATCGCTGCAGTCTCGACGATCCTGACCTTGCTCGTCGGCTTCCCGATCGCCTACGGCATGGCCCGCGCGCCGGCGACGATCCGTCCGACCTTGCTGATGCTGGTGATCCTACCGTTCTGGACGTCGTTCCTGATCCGCGTCTATGCCTGGATCGGCATCCTCAAGCCCGAGGGTCTGCTCAATCAGCTGCTGTTGTCGCTGCACATCATCAATCAGCCACTGATCATCCTCAACACTTACACGGCGATCTTCATCGGCATCGTCTATTCCTACCTGCCATTCATGGTGCTGCCGCTCTATTCCTCGCTGGAAAAGATGGATTATTCGCTGATCGAGGCGGCAAAGGATCTCGGCTGCCCGCCGACATCAGCCTTCTGGAAGATCACCTTCCCGCTGTCGCTGCCCGGGGTCATCGCCGGCTGCCTGCTGGTGTTCATTCCAGCGGTTGGCGAGTTCGTCATTCCCGATCTGCTCGGCGGCTCGCAGACGCTGATGATCGGCAAGACCTTGTGGAATGAATTCTTCGCCAACCGTGACTGGCCGGTGTCGTCGGCCGTCGCCGTCATCCTGCTGCTGCTCCTGATCGTGCCGATCATGCTCTTCCAGCAGGCCCAGGCACGCGCCCAGGAGCAGGACAAATGAACGCCACCTGGAGCCGCTTCAACGTCACCTCGGTCGTGCTGGGCTTTGCCTTTCTCTATCTGCCGATCGTGCTGCTCATCGTCTTCTCCTTCAACGAGTCGAAGCTGGTCACCGTCTGGGGCGGCTTCTCGACCAAATGGTATGCCTCGCTGTTCCACAATCAGGGGCTGATGGACGCCACCTGGGTGACCGCGCGTGTGGGTGTCATCTCCGCCACTGTGGCAACCGTGCTCGGCACGCTGGCGGCACTGACCTTGACCCGCTACACCCGCTTCCGCGGCCGCATCCTGTTTTCCGGCATGGTGTTTGCGCCGCTGGTCATGCCGGAAGTCATCACCGGCCTGTCGCTGCTGCTGCTGTTCGTTGCCGTCGGTCTCGACCGTGGCTTCCTGACCGTGACGCTTGCTCACATCACCTTGACCATGTGCTTCGTGGCCGTCGTCGTGCAGTCGCGCCTGGTGTCGTTCGATCGTTCGCTGGAAGAAGCTGCCTTGGACCTCGGCGCAACGCCGGTAAAGACCTTCTTTCAGATCACGCTGCCGGTCATCATGCCGGCCATCGTCTCCGGCTGGATGCTGGCCTTCACCCTGTCGCTTGACGATCTGGTCATCGCCTCCTTCACCTCCGGGCCTGGCGCCACCACGCTGCCGATGAAGATCTACAGCCAGGTGCGGCTCGGCGTGACGCCGGAAATCAACGCCGCCTGCACCATCCTGATCGCCGTCGTGGCGGTAGGCGTCATCATCGCTTCGGTCGCCAACAAGCGGCGTGAGGTGCAGCGCCAGCTCGACGAACAGGCCGCGCAGCGCGGTTGATTGCGTCAAACGAGGGATAGGGCGGTTCCGGTAAGGGACCGCCTATTCGCCTGAGACGCCGCGGCTGATCGGCGAGATGAACGGCGTGCTCCAGGTGCCGCCGACGAAGAATGACGACTGGTTGGATCCCTGCTGGCCATTGACCGGTGCCGCTGCCGGGTCGGCCTGGGTGACACCCCCCGAAAGCGCCAGCCCGCGTCCGCCGTAAGAGGCGATGCCGGACAGCCAGACCTTGTATTTCGCCGAATTGGCCTCGGCCTTGTCCAGCCTTGCCACACCCTTCGAGATGGTGGCCTTGAGCTCGGCGCCGTCCATCGGCAGTGTCCCGTCCGAGACGTCGTCGAGCGCGAAGAAGCCGCCCTGTTCCGTGTGCTTCAGAAATGCCGGCAAATTGAGCCCGCTCAGCGCGCCAGGCCCGAACGTCGCAGAGACCGAGCCGTCCGCGTTCTCGAAGATCGAGTCCCAGGATTTGCCCGGCCCTTTGAGAATGACCGAGACAGTGCCGGTGCTGGCCGGCACCAGCCGCGTCATTCCGGCCGCGGTGCCGAAAGCGGCGCCGTCAATGTCGGAGGCGAGCAGCCGGATCTCGACCTGCGAGCCCTCCGGTTTGCGGTCGAAACGCAGGCTACTTTGCACGTTGCCGCCAAAGGCCGACGCATCGGAGATATCGAAGACGGCAAGCCCGTTCTTCACCTGCGCCGTGGCGGCGACGTCGGCAAGCTGGATTGCGCCGGCCGAGGCATGCGCCGCTGACAGCCTCAGATCGAGATTGATCCGGTCGGCGAAGCTGGTGTCGATTTCGCCGGGACCGGTCTCGCCGGTCGGCGCCAGCGGCGTGAAGGCCGAAAACAGCGACCTGAGGTCGAGCGTATCGAAGGCGAGTGTGCCTGATATCACCGGCAAGGCGTCGCCGAACGAAAAATCCAGCGCCCCCATTCCCGGGTTGTTGTCGAGCGTCACCGCGGTGTTTTCGAATTTGACGCGGCCGGCGGTCGCCGTGATCTTGCTCGAAATCGAGACCGAACCGATCGCCGTACCAGGAGCAATGCCGGCCTGCGACCATTCCAGCACGCGCCGCAGCGAGGGCGCGGCGAATTTCGCCTGGCCATCGAAATAGGCGTTTTGCGACATGCTGGCCGTGCCGTCGAACGAGAAGCTGGCCGGCGCTGCCTTGAACGAAAACGTGACCGGTGCGGCGCCGCCGGCAAACAGCACCAGCGGCTTGGGCGAGGCGGCATCGACGGTGACGCTCTCGCCGCGCCAGATTCCGGTCGCCGACAAGGTCGCGTTGCTGTTCATCGCTGCCCAGCTCGCCTGGCCGGACAGGCTGGTCAGCAATTCGACGTCCTTGCCGCCGACGGAGGCGACCATGCGGCCGTCCCTGAATTCCACGGTGCCGAACGGATCGGCGGGCAGCTTGCTCAGATCCGGCTTCGTCGGATCGGCGTTGACCACGCCGCGCGCCGTGTCGATGGAGCGGGTGATGCGTCCGCCCGTTGGTATGGCGGGCAGGAATATGCCGTTTGCGGCGCGCTGGACCCGGATCGTCGGCCGCACCAGCCGCGCCGTCGAAAACACCACATCGCCCTGCAGCGCCGCCATGGCCGAAAGGTCGACCTCGACCCGTTCGGCCTCGATCACCGGCGGCGCGTCGGTCTCGGTCCACTGCGACAGCGTGACGTCGCTCAATATGGCGCGGAACTTCGGCCACACCTCGATGCGCGGCGAACCGGCGATGGTGACCCTGAAACCGCTCCACGCGCTCATTTCCCAGGCGATGCGATCGCGCACGATCCGGGTCGAGGCAAACAGCGGCAGAGCGGCGACGACCAGCGCGATGACGAGCACGGCAACGCCGATCGCCCATATTCCGCGCCGGATCAAAGGTGATGGCATATTGCCCCGGTTGCTTTCATTCCGATAAAAATCGCCTGACGGGTGTAACCGTCAGTTGTCACCACGCCTTCCAGTCGTCACTACGACTTAGGGCTGAGGCATTTCAAGTCTTTATGGCCCGGCGATGGCAATTGCGAACATATGGCCGAGTTTTAGCGGAACAAAATCTTGCTCTGCCGCACGGTGGTAGGCATAAGCGATGCAGCTTCAGCCTGCTACGAGGCGCGGCGTTTTTGGGACAGCGCGCCTGTAAAGCTGAGGCTAGTGCATGTCGCCCGGAGAGTGCAGCGGTTCCGGGACAACGACGTGCATCAAAACAAAAGCATATCTATCTTGCGACGCGACGGGCTTCAAGGAGGATCGATAATGGCTGCCGAAGCACCGCTCTGGACCCCGACGCAAGACCAGATCGACGCAGCACCACTGACCGCGTTCATGAAGGCAGCAGCGGCCAAAAGCGGCACATCCTTCGCCTCCTACGCCGAACTGCACCGCTGGTCGGTCGAGGATCGCGAGGGCTTCTGGAGCCTGCTGTGGGACTTTTGCGGCATTGTCGGCGACAAAGGGACCGATGCGGGCGAGCCCGTGCTCGTCGATGGCGACAAGATGCCCGGCGCATCGTTCTTTCCCGAAGCGACACTGAACTTCGCCGAGAACCTGCTGAAGAAGACCGGTTCCGGTGACGCGATCGTCTTTCGCGGCGAGGACAAGATCGAGCGGCGGCTGTCGTGGAGCGAACTGCACCAGCTGACCTCGCGCTTTCAGCAGCTTTTCCTGTCGCTCAAGGTGAAAAAGGGCGACCGCATCGCGGCGATGATGCCCAACATGCCGGAAACCGTCGCCGCCATGCTGGCGGCCGCCTCCATCGGCGCGGTCTGGTCGTCCTGTTCCCCCGATTTCGGCGAGCAGGGCGTGCTCGACCGTTTCGGCCAGATCGAGCCGGTCATATTCATTGCGCCGGACGGCTATTGGTACAATGGCAAGGCAATCGAGGTCGCCGACAAGATCGCTGCCGTTGCAGCGAAGCTCGAAACAGTAGCCAAGGTCCTGATCGTCGACTATCTCGGTACCTCGCGTGACATCGCCGCGGTCATCGATAAGGCCGTGGCGCTCGAAGAGGCGCTGTCACCCTTTGCCGCCAAAGCGGTCACGTTCGAGCGGCTGCCGTTTGCGCATCCGCTCTACATCCTGTTTTCGTCAGGTACCACCGGCGTTCCCAAATGCATCGTCCATTCGGCCGGCGGCACGCTGGTCCAGCACGTCAAGGAACACCGGCTGCATGCCGGGCTCGTCGAAGGCGACCGCTTCTTCTACTTCACCACCTGCGGCTGGATGATGTGGAACTGGCTGGTGTCGGGCCTGGCCTCGGGCGCCACGCTGCTGCTCTATGACGGCTCACCCTTCCACCCCGACGGCAATGTGCTGTTCAGCTTCGCCGATGCCGAGAAGATGACCTTTTTCGGCACCTCAGCCAAATTCATCGATTCCGTGCGCAAGGCCGGGCTCAAGCCGATCCGCAGCCATGATCTGTCGAGTGTGCGGGCTATTTCCTCCACCGGCTCACCGTTGTCGCCGGAGGATTTCCGCTTCGTCTATGACGGCATCAAGAAGGACGTACATCTCGCCTCGGTTTCCGGCGGCACCGACATCGTCTCCTGTTTCGTGCTCGGCGTACCGACGCAACCGGTCTGGACCGGCGAGATCCAGGGTCCCGGCCTCGGCCTTGCCGTCGATGTATGGGACGATGACGGCAAGCCGATCCGCGAGCAAAAGGGTGAGCTGGTCTGCACAAAAGCGTTCCCGTCGATGCCGATCGGCTTCTGGAACGATCCTGAGGGCAAGAAATACCAGGCCGCCTATTTCGAGCGCTTCGACAATGTCTGGTGCCACGGCGACTTCGCCGAATGGACCGCGCATGGCGGCATGATCATCCACGGCCGTTCCGACGCGACGCTCAATCCGGGCGGTGTGCGCATCGGCACGGCGGAGATCTACAATCAGGTCGAACAGATGCCGGAGATCCTTGAGGCGCTGTGCATCGGTCAGGATTTCGACAATGACGTCCGCGTCGTGCTGTTCGTGCGGCTGGCCGCCGGCGTGACGCTGGACGAGGATCTGGAAAAGCGCATTCGTTCCAAGATCCGCAGCGGCGCCAGCCCGCGCCACGTGCCGGCAAGGATCGTCGCCGTCAGCGACATTCCGCGCACCAAATCGGGCAAGATCACCGAGCTTGCAGTGCGCGACGTGGTGCATGGCCGCGCCATCAAGAACAAGGAAGCGTTGGCCAATCCAGAGGCGCTGGAGCTGTTCAGGAACCTGCCGCAGCTGGCTGAGTGACGCGGCCGGGATGGTTAACCAGATATGTCGGTCGAATTTACCTAGATTTCATGAGTGGTACACATTCGTAAATTTTTTGGACGGCCGGTAAGGAGTTGTTAAGGCCCGGCGTCGATAGTCGCACGTAACTTGAGGGAGAAATCCCGTTCCTCGTCCCCTGAGGATCAGATTCGCTCAAGCCCCCGTTGTGACAGCAAATCCCATTTAAGGCGTCCTGTTGGACGCCTTTTCTTTGTCCGGGATTCTCGCCCGGAAATCGCCGGCCTATTCGGCCAGCACCCGCGTCGACGGGAAGGCGACCTCGACCAGCGTCCCTTCGCCCGGCGTCGAGGTGATGGTGAAGCGGGCGCGGTTGGCTTCCACCATCGCCTTGGTCAGCGGCAGGCCGAGACCGGTGCCGTCGCCACGCCCGCGCTTCAGCGCATTGATCTGCTTGAACGGCTTCAGCGCCTGCTCGATCTCGGCATGGCTCATGCCAATGCCGGTATCGCGCACCCGCATGACAACGTCGCCGGAGGTTTCATAGGCGGTCGACACGATCACCTGTCCGCCGGCTTGCGTATAGCGAATGGCATTGGACAGGATGTTGAGCGCGATCTGGCGCACGCTTCTGAGGTCGGCGACGACTTCCGGCAGTCGCGAGGCGAAGCTGGAGCGGATGATGACACGCTCGCGGTTGGCCTGCGGCTGCATCATCGCCACCGTCTCGGCCAGCGTATCGTTGAGCGACACCGCCTCGTAGTCCATTTCCTGCTGGCCGGCCTCGATCTTCGAAATGTCGAGGAGGTCATTGACGAGATCGAGCACATGGTTGCCCGAGCGGTTGATGTCTCTGAGATAGTCGCGGTAGCGGTCATTGGCTACCGGGCCGAACTTCTCGTCCACCATCAGCTCGGAAAAGCCGATAATGGCGTTGAGCGGCGTGCGGATCTCGTGGCTGATGCGGGCGAGGAAATCGGTCTTCTGCGAGGAGGCGCGCTCGGCCACCGCGCGCGCCTGGGTCAGATCCTCTTCGGCCCGCTTCCACTGCGTGATGTCGCGCACCACGGCGCAGAAGCCGCTGTCATTGGGCAGCCTGCCGATGGTCATGAACAGCGGGATGAAGCGCCCTTGCGCCTCGCGCCCGATCACCTCGCGGCCATCGTTCATCACACTCGCCACGCCGGGCTCGGACAGGCCGTTCAGATAGTCGCGCGCCGCGCGCTGGCTTTCGATGGCAAACAGCGAGGCGAACGGTTTACCGGTGACGTCGTCGCTGTCGAAGCCGAACAGCGCCTCGGCCGGCCGGCTGATCGAGCGGATGTCGCCGTCGCGGCCGATCAACACCACACCATCGGTCGCGGTGTCGATGATGGTGCGCATCTCGGCAATGCGCGCTTTGAGTTCGGAGACATCGGGCTGCGTCTGCTCCTCGGCTGCGAGATGCGCAACCATCGGCGGCTCGTTATCGCCGGTACGTCGCACCACCAGCATCAGCGCCTTGCCGGCGCGCCACGGCACCGAACGCAAAATGGCTTCGATCGGAAATTCCTGGCCCTTGCGCGTCTTCAGTTTGAGTGTGTGGTCGCTTTCGCCGGCCATTTCTGAATAGGGATCGGCAAACAGCGCGTCGAGCCCGCCGGCGTCGCTCAGGTCCTCAAGCGTGTCATAGCCGGTCAGGCCGAGGAATTCCTCATTGGCGTAATGAAGCTCGTCGCCCGAATGGATGAGCAGCGGCACCGGCAGCTTGCCGAGGATCGACGTGTCAGGGGCCTTGTGTTCATCTCCGGCCGAGAATGCCGAAGGCATGAACCCCTCAAGCTTGAGCGGCGGCACTTTCAGGCGCTGTGGTTCTGCCGGCACTGTGTCCGCATCGCCGGCCTTGTCCCCGTCTTCCACGGCGGAATCGGTCGCCTCGTCGGACGGCGCCCAATCCTCATTGTCCTCGGCATCGCGGAAGTCGGCCGACGTCATGCTGTCGTCTTCACCGGCATTGGCCGGCGTCTCGGCAACAACCGGCTGTGGCTCTGCGGCCTCGACGATCTCTTGGGCTTGCGTATCATCCGGTTCGGAAGCCGGCGCAAGTTCGTCGTTGGACGACGTTGCTTCCGTACTGTCTTCGGTGACGGAGCCTGGTTCGGGATCGGCATAGTCGAGCAGGGAGCGCGACACTGTCGGCGCCTTCGCCTCGCCTGCTTCGCTGTCCGCAAGGCCGTCGTCCGGCTGCTCGCCGTCAAGCCGCGTCAGGTCCTTTTCGTCCTCGGCATCGCTTTCCGGCGGTTCGGCCTCAGCCGTTTCGCTTTCGGGTGCGGCTGCCGATGGTTCAGCCACGGCAGCCGGGCCGGCTTCGTCCGGACTCGAGACCTCGGCGGGTTGTCGGGCTGGCGCGGCTGTTTCAGGCTGGTCCGCCTCGACATGATCCGGCTTGGGCTCATCTGCCTTGGCCTGGTCTGGCGTTACCTGATCCGGATTGGCCGGTTCGGCCTGCTTGGCAGTCTCCGGCTGCTCCGGCGGGGGATTGTCCTTCTTCAGCCGCTCGCCGATTTCGCGGAAAGCGCTGCGCTCCAGCGTCGACAGGCCCCTCTCGCTTGTCGGCTGCTTGTCGTTGGCGGGCTGCCGATGCTCGGCCAGCCGGATGACCTTGTCGGCAAAACGACGTTCCTGCTTCGGCACGATGGTCAGTGCCGGCACTTCGCCCTCGAACGGATCGGCCGCCTTGGGAGCTTCCGCCACGGGCTGTTCCGGGGCCGGCTCGGCTGCTGCCGCTGGCGCGCCATTGGGGACCAGCGCCATGCCGATTGCTTCCGGATCGACCACCGCATCGCCGGCGCGGGCGACGCCGAAACCACGAAAACCTTCGAAGGCGCGGCTGCGGCCATAGACAGGCAGTGCTGCCAGATCGACCGGTATCTTCAGGTCGGAGCCGGCAACCGGCCACAGTACCGAGCGGCCCGACCAGGTGTCGCGCCGTTCAAGCAGGCCCGCGATCTCGCCCGAGGCGTCGAGGCCGAAAATTGTCGCGACGTCCTTGAAGCGGCGGCCGATCACGTCGGCGGCGGCTTTGCCGACAATGTCGCCGAATTCCGGCGACAGCGCGCTGAACTTGCCCTCGGCGTCGGTGCGCCAAACGAAGCGCAGCGGCGGCGCCGAGCGGTCGACCTCACGTTTGGCGGGAGGCGCAGCCGGTGGGGCTGCGTCGGACGGCAGGGCGGGCGCAGCGGCACTGCTGTCCAACTGCGCACTCTCGGCCGGGGAAACAGAGTCCGGCTCGGCCTGCGCCGGGCTGTCCGGCTCGCCCGCCTGCGGCTCTTCGCCGGCATGGAAGTACCAATGATCATGTTGCGCCGGCGCGCTGTCATTCGCCGCCTGCTCGCGGCCGGTCGTCTGCTCGCGATGGTCCGCCTTTGTATCGGTTGACGCCGAAGCATCATGCTCGGTGGCAGCCGGACCTGTCTCCCCGACATCAGGCGCGGCCGCGAGTGGGGCGCCCTGATTCCCGCTTGCGGTGGGGTGGTCAGCCACCGCATCCACCGTTACCGCGTTCTCCGCGGCGGCTTGCGCCGGGCCATCGTCGACCTGCGCTGCAGCAGGTTCGGCATCCAGCTCGCCGACAGGATTTTCCTCACCGAGCTGATCCTCGTCGATGACCACCAGCAGATGCCTGGACTCGGTCAGGCGCGCGAAGCCGGCCGGATAGGACGTGGCGCCGCCGGGGACCAGCCGCTTGACGATGCGGTCGTCCTGGCTGGCCACGTCGGCGACAAGCGCGGCCAGCGTCTCAGGCCGGATGGCGAGCGCGCCAAAGCCATCCGAAGCCGCCTCGACAGTGCCGGCGGCGTCGACAAAGGCGATGAAATGGCCGTCTTCGGTAAAGCCGCTGATGGCGCGGGTCCCAATGTCGGCAGCACTGCGCGAGCCGGCCTGCGCTGCCGGCACCACCAGCATGATGGCGCTTTCGCCGTCCGGCATAGTCACCGCACTGGCCAGGAAGCCGACGGCGCGGCTGGTGATGCCGGTCGCCAGCCGTACCGTAATGGCGCGGTCGCTGCCGATCTGCGGGAAGCCCGCGGTCGCCATGATCTGGCGCCTGGCGATCAGCGGCAGCTGAGCCGAGGCGCCGATGATGGCCTCGATATCGGGATAGCCGAACACCGCAGCGCCCGGGCCGTTGGCCCAGATCACCTGTTCGAGGTCGGCCGACAGAATCGCGATCGCGTCGCCGGCGGCGAAGCGCTGGCGAACCGCATCAAGCACGGCGACATCGAGGAAAGAGTAGTTCTCGGAAGGCATGCGCTTGGCGGACCCTTTCGGTGAAACCTCTTGGCGAACCCCTCTTGGCGAACCTACAAGGCGGGCAATTTGCAGTTAACGCTTTGTTAATAAAAGCCCGCGCGGCGAAGGTCCACAAGCCATGGCGGGAAGCAGGTGGAATCTCTGGCCACTTGGTTAACAGCTCTCGGAATGTCCCTGGATAACCTCTTGGGTGACGCATGGGAAGAAATTTATGGTGCACTGCAACAAAGATATTGCATCGCACAAAAAAACCGCTATATTGCCATCATACATGAACGAGACGGCTTTTTGTCAAAGCCGCTACCCCGAAAGGATGGAAAATGACCAAGGCCAAGACCGCTGAGACCATCGAAAACGTCGAATTCCCGAGCTTCGACGCTTCCAAGGCAACCGACCAGATCCGCGCTTTCGCCGAAAAGGGGGTCGAGCAGTCGAAGGAAGCCTACTCCAAGCTGAAGACCGGCGCCGAAGAGACCCAGAAAGTCCTGGAATCGACCTTCGAGACTGCCAAGACCGTTTCCAGCGACCTGTCGCTCAAGACCATCGCCGCTCTGCGCGCCAATGCCGAAGCCGGCTTCTCGCATCTCGAGGCCCTCATCGGCGCCAAGTCGCTGTCGGAAGTGGTCGAACTGCAGACCGCCTTCCTGCGCAAGCGCGTCGAGACCACCGTCGAGCAGGCCAAGGACTTCCAGGCTGTTGCTTCGAAGGCTGCCGAAGACGTCTCCAAGCCGGTCAAGACCGCTTTCGAGAAGGCCCTGAAGGACATCAAGGCCGCCTAATAATTGCGCACAACTCTGCGATGCATCAAAACGTCGCATTTCGTCAGACAAATAGGTGTGCGATAGAGTTGTCCAAATGAATACCCGGCGAGTGGAACCTCCTCCCTCTGCTCTCCGGGGTGACCAGCCAGCACCTCCTCCCGCTGGCTCGTAACAGGAAAAGGCCGGCACCTCCTCCCGCCGGCCTTTTTCTTTTGCCGAAGAAAACCGGCGCCTGTTGGCAGAACCGGCTTTGCCTTATCAAAGGCCTTGAATTAGTCTCTGATAGACCGTATTGGACGCATCGCCGAACGACAGAGCGGATCTCGGAGAATGAATTTTCACCACGATCTGGCTCAGGCGAACGTGCCGTTGTAGCTCAGATGGTTAGAGCGCCGGATTGTGGATCCGGAGGTCGCTGGTTCGATCCCAGCCAACGGTACCATCGAATTTCCCGCTAAAGTATTGATTGCCGATCCCGACGATCCACGAGAGATCAAGACCTGTATGGCCCTGTCGGCAGGGCAGGAAGACCCTGACTGCGCACACACACCGCGGTGCGGATACCCGCGCCGCAGCTTAGGTTTCATTTTACTCCAGCGGTTCGTCGGTCGGCCGAGGCGTCGTGCCTGCCTGACGAGGACGGCCGGCATTGCGATTTGCAATGCGGCTGTCGAGTGGCGATCTGGACGCTTGCTGGGCGCCAGCGGTCTTGGGTGCCGTCGGCTTGGCGCCGGAATCGCTGTCTTCAGCATCGCGACGGGGATGTGGCAAACCGGCGGCCTCAGGCGATCTGACCGGAGGTGTCGCGGCCGGGTTTGTCGATACGGGTTTGTCCTTGGCCATTTTCAACTCTCGCCTTTTCAGCATGCAGACGGCCGGACAACAAAGTCGGGCCATTGGACAGAACGGTCAGCCGTGCGGGCGCATCACGACTTTGATGCAGCCGTCCTCCTTGTCGCGGAAGGTTTTGTAAGTTCGGGCCCGGCCTTGAGGCCAGCGCGATGGAATGACGGGTCGATATCGCCGTTCTGAACTTTCTGCAGCGATGTCGCGTTCATCCTGGATCGTCGGATCGGCCACCTGTTCGCAACGTATGTCGCCTTTGCCGTGCCATGTGAGGGCCTTCATGTGCTGTTCCTTGACGACAAGCCCTGCGAGCCCGAACTTGGCTTGATGTGAAATGTTCCCGCTTCCAACGAGCATCCGGCCTCAACCCTTGGCGGCCGAGCCGGGTTCGGCCATGCCGCAATGCTGCTCGGCCAGGGTGCCGGCCGGCGTGCCATGCGCCGCTGCAACCTGCAGCTTGTTTTTCCAGCCGCTGATCGCCTGCTGCCACGACCGCATCCCTGATCGCTTCGCAGGGCAGAGGTTTGGCGCAAGCGCAGGATCTGCTATCGCGCCAGCATCGCGGCGACAACGAACACGACGGCGGCAACGACGACAAGCGCGACAATGGCCAGCACCGGGCCGTTTTTACTCGGGGCCGGGGCTCGCTCGTCGTCCGGCCGCCGCATCGCATTGGCGAAGCTTGCTTGATTAGCGAAAGCCGGCGTGCCCGTCGCTGCGGGAACCGGCACGGCGCAGGTGTCTGCTGCTTCGGCATCGGTTTCCATAGGCGCCGCCGCCGGGTCGAATCCCGGCGTCTTGTCCTCTGTCACCCCAGACTGGATATCGCCTCTGTCTTCGGCCGGGTTACGTTCGACGTTCATGATGATGCTCCTGCCGCTGGCCCGGGCTTCCCCAACCGCGAGCGGATCAGGATGTTCCATCGGGCGGAATCGCCGACAACGAGGAGCAAATTCAGATAGCCTTCAAACAGATGTCCCTGGTGGCAACGCGGGCCTTGCAACCGGTCAGCACCGGATTGGTGGTCTCGTTGTAGCCGGCCATGGTCGGCGACGCGGCAAATTCGGCAAAGTTCCAGTCTGGCTCGCAATGCTCGCTTACGCACACCGCCGCTGGTTGACCTTGAACTGGCTCGTTCCAGCCACTCCAAACCAAATTGCCCGTCCGGATCGCGGCGGCGCGCTGTTTGTATTCCGTGGGAACATCAACAGCGCCAGCGAGTTCGGTATGTGCGAGTTCCCTGTTCGCCGCATGGCCAACATCCGGAGCTCTTGACTGCCCGCGTCTTCGCTCCTGGAGCGCGGGCCACTCCTCTTAGCCCAAGGTTGCGATCATGAGCAGAAACATTCCGGAAAAGCGGGCCAGGCAGGGTGGCTTGGGGCGACCGGTCCTTGGCGTGCTCTTGGCAGGCCTTGTCTTGGCGCTCGTTGCCTGGGGGATCGCTGAAATCTATGGCGAGCAGGCTAAGACACCGGCGACACAACAAAACAGCCGGGTTCCATCGCCAGATACTTACAGCCCAAATCCTGGCCAAACGGACCCTGCAAACTCCAAGGCCGATGATGTGAATGGCGAACCGGTGGACCGAAATCCCAAGCTCGACAAGGATCCCACGCCGCGATCAAGCACTGGCGGGGATCAGCCAGGAACGCCGCCAACTCAACCTGCTTCGCCATAGCGTTCGCGCCAGTTGATAAACACAATTCAAACAGATGCGGAAATGTGGAGCGGCGATTTCAGCCAATTTCAAGAGCCGGGTCTGTCAATAATCGCCGGCGCTCTCTGATAGCTGGGGAGCCACAAAACCTCCGCTGATTCTTACCGCTTGCTGGATGGCACTGGCGGCTCCAGACCGACTGCGCGCTGTGTCACGCCGGCAGACCTTTGCACCTCTGGGCGCTTTTGAACTTGCAAGTCGATGGAATCAGGCAAGCTGGGTGTAGATGATGCAGTCGTCATCTTATCGAGGTCCGGCAGCAACACCATCTTTGCGTAGCGTGGAGGAACCAGATGGCCTCCGAAAACAGCGAATATCCCGCACACGAATAAAGCGAGAAGCAGGGCAGTAAGCACATCTGTGAAAATTTCGACAAATCTCATGTGCTCGCTCCGCGCGTAAGGATCCCGCCGCGCTCTCGACAGTAAGAGCGGCGGGATCCTCAACCGGCGATGAAGGGACTTTGATCGACGGTCTTCTCCTAATGTGGCTTCCGGTTGCGTGTTCCCTGGTTCGGACCTTATCCACCGACTGTGGGACTAAGGTCCGGAACCTAAATGGAACCCATGGGGAAGAGCGGAATCCATGTGCCTTTAAGAGGCTTCAACCTGAGGGCACGACGGCTGATCGTCAGCCTCCCGCCAGAGACAGTCCACGGGCGCGCTCGCGCAGCAACGCAAGCAGTTCGTCGCGCCGTGGCTCCGGCGTGTCGACGGGTAACACCAAACACAAGGTCCTTTTGATGGCGCCGTGGCCGTCACGGATGGGGGCCGCCATGCACCAGGTGAAACGGTCGGCCAAGGCTGTGGTCTCGCTGAAACCCTGCCGGTGGGCCAAGGCAACATCGGCAAAGAATTCGGCTGGTGCAATGATGCGGCCGTCGGGAAGCCTGTAGTCGCCAGATGGGATGAAATCCCTCAACTCTTGCTCGTTCATATGGCCGAGGAGCAGCCGTCCGGATGCCGTCCATGGGATCGGCACCTCAACCCCAACATCGCTTGAGATCCGGAACGGGCCTGGGGAATCTCGGCAGTCAAGAACGACGTATTTGTTGCCACGCAGGCCGCATAGCTGGACCGTCTCGCCTGTCTCGGCGGCCAACTTATCCAAGGTCTCGATGATGCGACGGTAATGGGCATTGTGATGTGAGTAGGCCCAGCCGAACAGATGCATGGCGCGTCCGAAATAGACGTAACCTTCACCGCCGACGTTTTCGAGCATTTCGGCGTCGAGCAGGCTGTTGACGATCTCGTAGGTGGTCGAACGCGGCGCGCCGATCATTTTGGCGATGTCGCCGACGCGCATTGGCGCGCGGTGCCGCAGCAACGCCTCGAGCAGCATGATGACGCGGTCAATGCCGCGTCGTCGTTCGCCGTTGCGCGGCTCCGCGCCGGCTTCCTTCCCGATCGCATCGTTAGTGCCCTCGCTCATGACCCTCCGCCAAAATCATTTCGGTTCTCGTCTCAGGGCGCTTGAAAGATGTCAAGGCTCGGACTAGCATCCAGTTTGTCCGATATACAGACACATTGTCTGAAATACCAGACAAACTAACGAGCCTGACGCAGACAAATCCCGAGGCGACACACGGTTTCCAAGATCCGGCGACCGACGGGTTTCCTCGCCCTTGTTCTGCACGTCGAGGCCACAACCTCTGAAGGGAACAGTCATGATGAAATCACCGTTTTTCGCATCCGCCAGCGCGCTTTGCCTCGGTCTCGTGCTGAGCTTTGGCGCCGGCTCGGCAGCCAATGCCGCCGCCAACTGCATCAAGGGCGACCGCAAGGCGCCGTACACGATCGGCTGGGCCAACATCTATTCCGTGCCGACCTGGATGAAGCAGACCCAAGGCACGATCGAAGCCGAAGTCGAGACCCTGAAGAAGCAGGGACTGGTCGACAAGCTCGTCGTCACCGACGCTCAGGGCGATGCCAACGTCCAGATCCAGCAGATCCAGTCGATGATCGATTCCGATGTCGACGCCATCATCCTGATCGCCGGTTCGTCGACCGCACCTGCACGCGTTCTGGCCGATGCCTGCGCCAAGGGCATCGCCATCATCAACTTCGACAGCCTCGTCGATACCGACAAGGTCACCGCCAAGGTCAATACCGATTCTTCGCAGTGGGGCGACCAGGCGGCCAAGTTCCTGATCGACGCTATCGGCGGCAAGGGCAAGATTCTCATCCTCAACGGCCCGGCCGGGGTTTCGGTCAGCGATGACAGGCGCAAAGGCGCCGACGCTGAGCTCAAGGCCCATCCCGACGTGACGGTGCTTGCCGAGACCAACACGCCCTACAACGTCGCGCCGGCACAGGAAGCCGTCACCAGCCTCCTCTTCGCCAACCCCGAGATCGACGGCATCCTGTCGCTCGGCGGCGCTCTGTCGGCAGGCGCCGTGCTGGCCCTCGACAAGCAGGGCCGTGAACAGGTGCCGATCACCGGTGAGAACGCCCGGCAGTTTTTGGAACTCTGGAAAGAAAAGGGCTTGAAGAGCTGGGCGACGATGCAGCCGAACTGGCTCGGCGCCTTCGCCACCTACACTGCCGTCCAGGCGCTGGAAGGCAAGGATGTGCCGGCTTTCGTCAAGATTCCGCTGCCGGTAATCGACAATTCCAACATCGACGAATACCTCGCCCGGGCCAAGGACTTCCCGGCTGACGGCTACATCTTTTCTCCTTACGATGAGGAGCTGTTCAAGAAGCTGCTGGCTCAGAAATAAGCCTGAAGGGTTGTAGCGTTGACAACCATGGCTCCGCTGCTCGCGGCGCGGGGTGTGTCGAAGTCCTTCTTCGGCAACCCCGTCCTGCGCGACGTTTCAATCGCTCTCCAGCCGGGCCGCGTGCATGCGCTGCTCGGCGAGAACGGCGCCGGAAAGTCGACCTTGATCAACCTTTTGTCCGGCGCCTTGAGACCGGATGGCGGGACGATCGAGGTCGATGGACGCGCGGTCTCACGCATGACGCCGGCTGTTGCGCGGCAGGCCGGCATCGCCGTCGTCCAGCAGGAACTCAGCCTGACGGCCAGTCTTTCCATCGCCGAAAATATTGGTCTCGGCGCCTATCCCAAACGGTTCGGCCTGATTGACTACCGCGAACTCGCTGCGCGGGCGAGGACCGCATGCGAACTTGTCGGGCTGCACGAGCCGCTGTCGACGCCGGTCGGGCATCTGTCGCTCGGCCGCCGCCAAATGGTGGAGATCGCCAAGGCGCTCTACCGCCGGCCGCGCGTGCTCATTCTCGACGAACCGACATCGTCGCTATCGGCAACCGAAACCAAAATCCTCACCGATCTGCTGCAGCGGTTGCGCGGCGAAGGCATCGCCATTCTCTACATCTCGCACCGACTGAACGAAGTCATGGCGCTGTGCCAGCACGTCACCGTTCTGAAGGACGGCACCTGCACGGCCGACCGCACCCTGGAAGGCACCGACGCCGCCGGGTTGGTTCGGCTGATGGTCGGCCGCGATCCCGGTGATCTTTTTCCGCAATGGCAGCCTTCCAGTTTGCCTGCCGACGCTATCTCTGTCCGAAATCTTTCGGCCGGCCTGATGCGCGACGTCGATCTGGATATCAAAACGGGCGAAGTGCTTGGCATTGGCGGCCTGGTCGGGCAAGGGCAGGAAGATCTGCTGCTCGGTCTCTACGGCGCCATTCCGGCACGGACGGCGTCGGCGACCGTCAACGGCGCCTCCGGCCTGCCCGGCGGCGTGCCGAAAGCCAACGCGCTGGGGCTGGCCTATGTGCCCGCGGATCGCAAGCGCGAGGGCCTGCACCTGATCCATCCCATCATCACCAACATGATGCTGCCCGCCTTTGCCAGGCTGCCGGCGCTGAAGCTGCGCAGCCGCCGCGCAGAGCGCGAGACGGCCAAAAGCCTTGCCGCCCAACTCGGCATCAAGGGTCACCTCGGGCGGGCGGCGCAGGCTCTATCGGGCGGCAACCAGCAGAAGGTGGCGCTGGCGAAATGGATGCCGCACGACCCGCTGGTGCTTCTGCTCAACGATCCGACGCGCGGCGTCGACGTCGAAACAAAACGTGAGATCTACATGATGCTTCGCAATTTCGCCGCCGCCGGCAAGGCGGTCGTGCTGCTCAGTTCCGACACGCCCGAACTCGTGCACCTTTGCGACCGTGTAGCCATCGTCCGCGAAGGCCGCATCGTCGCCATGCTGGCGCGTGGAGCGCTGAGCGAGGAAGCCATCGTCTCCGCGGCGATGGGCGCCGAACAGCGGAAGGTTGCGGCATGAAAGGATCTTCCTCCGCCCGGCAGACCGATGCGCTCTACTGGCCGGTGCAGATGCGTCGCAATGTCGGCGTGCGCAGCCTGTTTGCCGTCGTCCTGGTGTTTCTCATCGCCTATGGCGTCCTCTTTCCGGGCCTGTTCACGGCGTCCGGCTTCGCCAAATTCACGCAGAGCTGGTTTCCATTGGCGCTGGTCGCCATGGCGCAGGCGATCCTGATGCTCACCGGCGGCATCAGCCTAGCCATCGGCGCGACGGTCAGCTTGGGCGCGGTCATCGCCGCGACGACGATGGCCGGGCCGCTGGGCGTCGCCGGGGGCACTGCCGCAGTGGCGCTGACGGGCCTCGGCATCGGGGCGGCGACCGGCTTCATCGTGGTACGGCTTCGCCTGCCGGCGATCGTGGTGACGCTTGCCGGGTCGTTCATCATCGGCGGCGCCGCACTGCTGACCCTGCCGCGGCCCGGCGGCGCAATCCCGGCGTGGCTGTCCGACCTGCTTGCCGGCAACACACCGGCGGCATTCGTGCTGCTGGTGGTCATCATTCTCCTGTGGAAGCTCTATCTCGCCACGCCGCTTGGCTTGAGCCTCTATGCCGCCGGCGAGAATCCGGTCGGCGCCTATCGCTCCGGCGTGCCGGTCGACGGCGCGCGCATTGCGGCCTATGCGATCAGCGGTCTGCTCTCCACTGGCGGCGGCTTGTTCGTCGCCGCACAGACCGGTTCGGGCGACCCGGTCATCGGCGCCGCCTTTACCCTGAACTCGATTGCCGCTGCGGTGCTCGGCGGCATCGGCTTCCTCGGCGGCCAGGGCACGATGCGCGGCGCGCTTGCCGGCAGCCTGCTGCTCAGCCTGATGATCAGCGTCATGTTCTTCCTCGGCTTCACGCCGGTCGCACAATATGTGGCCCAGGGCCTGATCATCATCGGCGCGGTCGCCATCCCGCAATTCCGCAAGGCACAGCAATGACAGCATGGAATGACAGCGCGGGCGGCAAACGCGCCCTGACGGTCCTGCGCAGCCGGCCGTTTCTCACCGTTGCCATCGTTGCCGCGGTCTGGATCGTGGCGAGCTTCGTTTCGCGCGGCTTCGGCGCTTATGGCCATCTGCGCTATCTGGTGGAGCTCGGCGCCGTCATCGGCCTGGTTGCCGCGGGCCAGACTTTTGTGGTGATCGCCGGCGGCATCGACCTTTCCGTCGCGGCCATCGTCACGGTCAGCGCCGTCAGCCTGCCGCTGCTGTCGTGGCAGGTGGATCCGACCGGCATCACCGCCATTCTTGCCGTTCTGGTGCTGACCACGGCAATCGGCCTGGTCAACGGGCTCGGCGTCGCTTTGCTGCGCGTCCACCCGATGATCATGACATTGGCCATGGCGACATTCTTGCAGGGTCTGTTGATCATCATCGCCGGCGGCAGCGCCGTGACCGCCGAGAACCCGCTGGTCCACTGGCTCGGCAATGGCCGGCCGGCCGGCATTCCCGCTGGCGTATTGTTGTGGGTGGTCGTCTCGGTGATCGTGCTGACCACGATGCATGCGACATCGCTCGGCGCCCGGATTTTCGCCATGGGCGCCAACCCACTTGCCGCGGCATTGTCCGGTGTTCCGGTCACGTCCACGACGCTTGCGGTCTACGGCATCAGCGGCTTCTGCTCGGGACTTGCCGGCGTGCTCGTGTTGGGCATGAACGGACAGGGCTATGTCGGCATCGGCGATCCCTATCTGCTCGCCTCGATTGCCGCTGTGGTCCTCGGAGGCACCTCGATCCTCGGCGGGCTTGGCACCTATGCCGGCACCATCCCCGGCGCCATCCTGCTGGTCACCATCACCGCGCTGATCACCGTCGTCAACGCATCGCCCGGCTGGCGCAGCATCCTGTTCGGCTCGCTGATCCTCGGCCTGCTGCTGCTCTCAGGCCGGGAGCAGGCGCGCCGATGACACATCGTCGAGCCGATAGATGCGCCTTGCGTTGCCGAAGAACAGCGCCGTCTGCTCGTCGGCGGAAAAGTCCGCTGTGATGGTTTTGAAGCCGTCATATATGTCATCGAACGAGGCATGCAGGCCGGCGACCGGAAAGTCGCTGCCGAACATGGCGCGACCGGTGCCGAAACAATCGATGCAATGCAGGACGACGGGCTTCAGGCTGTCGAGCGTCCAGTCATGATCGTAGGCGACCAGATCCGATATTTTGATGGCGACGTTGTCGCATTGCGACAGAAGCCGCAGCCCGTCGCGCCATCTCTGCATGCCGTCGGCGTCGCGGTCGATCGGACTGCCGCAATGGTTGAGCACGAATTGCTGATCGGGGAAGGCAGCCGCAAGGCGAGCCGCGCCGGCGAGCTGGCGCGGAAACACCATCAGGTCGAAGGCCAGCCGATGCTGGCCAAGCAAGGCAAGCCCGGCACGCCAGGCCGGCTCCTCCATGATGCCGTCACGGGTCGCAAAACGGCGGGCAGGGTCGGGATCCCAGCTCAATATGTCGCGCACGCCGACGACACGCTCGAACGCGGCTTGCGCTTCGATCAGCGCCGGCGCCTGGCGATCGGCGAGCGGCACGTGAACGACATAGCGAGCGGCGACGCCGCGCGATTTGTCGAGTGTTTCAAGCCAGCGCGTTTCTCCGATGCAGTCGCCACTCGCCCAGCCGGCTTCGACATGGATGGTGGCGAGGACTTTATGCCCTATGGCATCGCGCGCATAATCCCCAGGCAGATAGTTCCGCCGCAAGGGGCCAAGCTCGCCCAGGCCGCCGCGCTCGCCGGCCGTGGCGGCGAGCCAGGGATGCCGTCCCAGGCTGAGATCCCAAAGATGATGATGGGCGTCGATGATCGGTCCGGCGTAAGGTTCTGGCACGTATCTCTCTCAGGCTGTGACCGGCGATCGATCTGGCTTCGTTGCGACGGTGAAAGGGTTAGCATCGGATGACTGAAAACTCACCGGTTCCAGCCCTTTCGGTGCACGAAAATTTTCGGCTCGACGACCGCATCCGCGGCGTGCCTCCCGGCACAACCGGGCTTGACAGCAGCCTTGTCGCGGCCGAGCGCTGGCATCCCGCGGATGGACGCATGGCGCTTCCGGTGCTGACCCTCGACGAGGCGGCCTTCTCCGCCAATCGCGACCTGTTCCTGCGCTATGCGCGCGAACACAATGTTGAGATCGCTCCGCATGCCAAGACGCCGATGGCGCCCGATCTTACCCGGTCGCTGGTCGAGGCCGGCGCATGGGGCACGACGGTCGCCGACATCAGGCAAGCGACAGTGATGCTGAAGGCCGGCTTGACACGGCTGATCATCGCCAATGAGGTTGGAGGAGCCGGCGGCGCCAACCGGCTGGCCGTGCTTGCTGGTGCCTGGCCGGATGCCGAGCTCTATGTCTTTGCCGACTCGGTCGACGCCGTGAACGCGCTTGCCGAGGCTTGGCGCGCCAATGCGGCGCTGCCGCCGCTGCGCGTGCTGGTCGAACTTGGTGCGGGCAGGGCGGGCGCCCGCACCACCGCGCAAGCCGAGGCCATCGCCGATGCGATCACGGCTGCCGGCGGGCGGCTGCTGATCGCCGGCGTTGCGACCTATGAAGGGGCGGCGGCGCAACCCGAGCCCGGTCGCACCGATGAGGTGATATCCGGCCTGCTGGCAATGACCGCCGATATGTTCCTGCGGCTGCGTGCCCGCGTCGGCGGCGACGCACCGCTGATCGTCACGGCCGGCGGCTCCGCCTTCTTCGACCAGGCGGTCGCGGCGCTTGCACCCCTCGTTTCCAGCGACGGCAACGCAACGCTGGTGCTGCGCAGCGGCGCCATCTTCTTCCACGACCACGGCACCTATGACCGTTCGCTCGGCGCCCTCGATGCCCGCAAGGGTTTTGCCATAGGCGGCATCAGCGCTTCGGCGCGGCATTCCTTTCGCCCTGCGCTACGCCTGTGGGCCGAAGTGCTGTCGCGGCCGGAGCCAGGCCTTGCCATCTGCGGCATGGGCATGCGCGACGTGTCGTTCGACCAGGGCTTTCCAACGCCGCTCACCGTCTTTCGTGCCCGCAAGCCGCTGCCGATGCCGGCGGCGCGCGCCGAGGTGGTCAAGCTCAACGACCAGCATTCCTTCCTGTCGATTGCGCCGAGCGACGACATCGCCGTCGGCGACGTCGTCGAATTCGGCATCTCGCATCCCTGCACCTGCCTCGACCGTTATCGCGTGATCTTCGGCGTCGACGCGACCGGCCACGTCCGCCACGCTTTCCCCACCTGGTTCGGCTGACCAGATCCCCCAAAAAGAGAACCTCGAAAGGATCCGATATGATCAAGTATTTTCAGTCCGGCTCGCGCATGTCGCAGGCAGTCGTCTATGGCGGCCTCGTTCACATAGCCGGCCAGGTGGCCAACGATCGCAAGGCCGGCATCGAAGGCCAGACCAGCGACGTGCTGGCCAAAGTCGAGGCGCTGCTGGTCGAGGCCGGCAGCAGCAAGTCGAAGCTGGTGGCGGTCAACATCTTCCTGCCGCAGATCGGTGATTTCGAGGCCATGAACAGCATCTACGATGCCTGGGTCGATCCTGCCCGCCTGCCGGCGCGGGCCTGCGTCGAGGCGCGGCTTGCCGACCCTGATCTGCGCATCGAAATCACCGCCGTCGCGGCGGTCTGACCATGCACACCGGCCTCGCCCACACGCTCGATTTCGACCGCCACGGCAAGACGCTCAGCCATCTAAGCATTCCGTTCTCGATCGATCGCTCGCCCTACTTTCAGGTCAAGGTGCCGATCTGCCTCATCCGCAATGGCGACGGCCCGTCACTGCTTTTGATGGCCGGCAATCACGGCGACGAATATGAGGGCGAGCTGTCGCTGGCAAAACTGGCGCGCCGGCTCGATCCGAAGCGGATCAAGGGCCGCATCACCATCATGCCGATGGCCAACGCCCCTGCGGTGATGGCCGCCAAGCGCTGCTCGCCGCTCGACGGCGGCAATCTCAACCGGGCGTTTCCCGGCGATCCCTCGGGAACGCCGACAAGCCGGCTCGCGAATTTCCTTGAGACGGAGCTGTTTCCTCGTCACGACGTCGTCTTCGATATCCATTCGGGCGGCACGTCGATGGAGCATCTGCCGACCGCGCTGGTCGAACGCAACGCCGATCCCGAGCGCCACCGGCGTGGCGTCGAGCTGATGCGCACGCTCGGCATGCCCTACGGCTTTATCGCTGACAACGGCCAGGCCTCGCCGACCTCGATGGGCGCAGCGCGCCGCGCCGGCGCCATCGGCGTCAGCGGTGAGTTCGGCGGCGGTGGCACCGCAACGGTCGATTCGATGGCGATCACGGCCCGCGCGCTCGACCGTCTGATGATAGCAATGGGTGTGGTCGGCGCGCCGGTTCTTGGCGCTGGCGAAAAGCCTTCAGCGCCGACAAGGCTGCTGTCCCTGTCCAGGCACAGCCAGGGCCTCTATGCCACCCGCCGCGGCTGGTTCGAGCCCGCCGCCAGGCTCGGCGACAGTGTCACTTCAGGACAATTGGCCGGCTGGTACCACGATCTCGAGCGGCTCAATGTTGCCGAGGAGGCCCTGCATTTCGCCGAAAGCGGCTTGGTGCTGTCGCGCCGGCTGCACACGATGTGTGAGGCGGGCGACTGCCTAATGCAGGTCGCAGAGCCGGTCGACGGCTGAGCCAAAGGCAGAGGATATTCCATGCAGCAACTGTCCATGTGGACCTATCCCTGGGACATCCAGGATCTCGGCCTGGAGACGGTCGAACGTGATCTTGTCGAGCGCGCCGGGCTCAACATGATCAGCCTGGCGACATCCTATCATGCCGGGCGCTTCCTGCAGCCGCGCAGCCCGCGCCGCAAGGCCTATTTCCCTGAGGACGGCACCATCTATTTCAAGCCGACCGCTGCGCGCTGGGGAAGTCTAGCCATCCAGCCCAAGGTGGCTGACGTGATCGCTGAGGGCGGCGACGTGCTCGGTCAGCTTATCCGCAGGCGCGACGCAGGCGGGCTAGGCGTTTCGTGCTGGACGGTCTGCCTGCACAACACCCGCCTGGGCATGCTGCATCCGCAGGCCGTCACCCGCAACGCCTTCGGCGATGCCAACTACTACAATCTCTGCCCGTCCCATCCCGATGCGCGCGCCTATGTCCGCGCGCTGATCGCCGACATCTCGCACAGCTACCGGCCGGACCGGATAGAACTTGAAAGCCCGTCCTTCATGGGCTTTGCCCATGAATACCATCACGAGAAGGACGGTGTCGGGCTGACGCCGGAAGACGATTTTCTTTTGTCTCTGTGCTTCTGTCCGTCCTGCGTCGCCCGTGCGGCAAAAGCCGGCATCGATGCCGAGGCGGCGCGCAAGCTGACCAGGCAATGGATCGTCGAGACCTGCGAGCGTGCGGTGCCTGAGCGGCGCTTTCCCGATTTCCCCGCCTGCGGCCTCGACGCCTTTGCCCCGTGGCCGGAGCTCCATGCCTATCTCTTGTGGCGATTCGAGCCAGTGACCAGCCTGGTCGCCGAACTGCGCGAGGTAGCCGATCCCACGACGCGGGTCGTTATTATCGATCTGAAAGACGGCTGGCTTGGCGGTTGCGATCTGGCAGCGCTGGGCAAGGTCTGCGACGGGGCGATCCTGTGCGCCTACGACATGCAGGCCGGCGATGTCGCCAGCCTGATGGCGGCCGGCCGTGCGGCACTGGGCGCGGACAAATTCCTCGGCGCCGGCTACCGGCTGTTCTATCCGGAAATGGTCCGCCCCGACATCCTCGCGGCCAAGGTGAAGCCGGCGCTGGCGCCCGGTGTTGACGGCATCAATTTCTACAATTACGGCCTCATTCCAGCCGCGCGGCTCGACTGGATCCGCGCTGTTCGGCGGTCTTGAGCCAGCCGGCCAATGCTCGTCGGCCACGAGGCGTTGAGGCCGGATTCGCGCGCGAGCGCTGCCAGGTGAATCAAATCAGCGAAACCTGAAGCGATCCATGGTGTAATCCGGGTAGGCGTCCATCGTGTCGAACAGATCGAACAGGTCAGGGGTCTCCGCCAATATTCCTGACAGAACCAGCACCGTGGCCACGCCGGCAGCAAGTCCGCCGGCGATGTCGTGTTCGACACTGTCGCCGACGCAGACCACAGTGCCGCGGTCTGGATCGCCTGCCAGCGCTAGTGCGGCGCCGAATATGGCGGGGTAAGGCTTGCCGATACGCGTGACGCTACCACCGAGGTCCTCGTAGAGATCCGCCAGCCGGCCGGCGCCGAAGCGCGGCCCCACTGCCGTCAGCATGATCTTGTCAGGGTTGGTGCAGAAGCATGGCACCTGCCGCACCGCAGCCGGCGCAAGAAGTCGGCGATAGTGCTCAAGATCATAGCGGTCGCCCTCGCTGGCCGAAATCAGCACCAGCCCGGCATCGTCACCGTCCTTAGTCAATGCGAACGGCAGACCTTCGATCGCCGAGCGGTCATCGTCGCGGCTTATCAACAGGCATTTCGTGTTTGGCAGTAGCTTTCCGGATACCGCCATGTCGTGGAAGAACTCCCACGCGACCTCGCCGGAAGAAACAAAATGGTCCCAGCTTCCCGGTTCGAAGCCGAGCTTTAGCAGCCGGCTCTCGTTAGGCCCCGCCCGCTTGCCGGAGTTCGAGATCAGCACAATGGTCTTGCCGGCGCGCTTCAGCGCCGACAGTGCTTCCACTGCCCCTGGATAGGGGCTGGCGCCGTCATGCAGCACGCCGAACTGATCGAGCAGGAAAAAATCATAGCGCTCGGCCAGCTGGTTGACGCCGTTGAGGTGTTCGACTGTTTTCGCGCTCATAGAAGCCCCGCCGCGCTTGCGCCCATCAGCGCCAGCCGCGCTGTGCCGGCGGCGGCTTCGTCCGAAAGCGCCGGCAGGAAATCAACACCAAGTCTGCGCTGCCGGATCGCCGTCCAGGCGGCATTCGCCGCACCGCCGCCGACGCTTCTGACCGACGTCAGCTGCGGAGCGCCGAGCTCGGCGAGCCTGTCATAGCCGAGCGCCTCGATCGCGGCGATACCCTCCAACATGGCTTTCAGATAGTCGGCGTCCTCCACCGGTCGCGGCACAAGACGCGGCGGCAGTGCCGGATCGGCGATCGGAAAGCGTTCGCCTGCAGTGGCAAGAGGATAGTAGTCGAGGCCGGTCTCGGTCATCGGGTCGATCGCCATGCTCAGCTCGACGATGCGCGCCAGAGGGAAATGCTGTGTCAGCACCTTGCCGCCGGAGTTCGATGCGCCGCCCGCCAGCCAGACATCTCCAAGCCGATGGCTGTAGATGCCGAAGCGTGGCGCCGAGATAGGCCGGTCGGACAGGATCTTGACGGTCAACGACGACCCCAGCGCGGTGACGCCGTCGCCTATTGCCGCGGCACCTGTCGCCAGGAACGAGGCGCAGCCATCGGTCGTTCCGGCGACGACGGCGATTTCGCGCGGTAAGCCGAACATATCCGCGGCATCCGCGGTGAGTTTGCCGACGACATCGCCCGGCCTGGCGATACCGGGCAGCAACTCCATGCGCATTTCGGTGGCCGCAATCCAGTCCGGCCAGCAGCGGGCCGTGATGTCGTAACCGGTTTTCAAGGCATTGTTCTCGTCGCTGACATCGAAGCGACCGGAGAATTGTCCCGCGATCCAGTCCGCCTGATGCAGCACCGCGGCAACACCGGGCGTGCGCTGGAACCAGAGCGCCTTGGCGAGACCGGACGTCGCCCCAAGTGCGGCACTGGTCGCTGGGGCTTCGCGAGCGATCGCGACCAGAATGGCGTTGTCGGCGACCGTATCGTTGTACATCAGCGGCTCGGCCAGCGGCCGCCCGGCGCCGTCGACCGGCAGCAACGTACCTGAAGTGCCGTCAACAGCGATCGACCGGACCGCTGTTCGGTCGATGCCCGAAAGCAGTTCCGCCAGCGCTGCGCCGACCGCTGACCACCACACTGCAGGGTCGCGGGCATTCCGGCCAAACAACTCGAGCGAAACGGCGGAACGCGCGGCAATGGAAAAATCCGGACGCATGGCGACCGCGCGCGCGCCGGACGTGCCGATGTCGATGCCTATGGCAAGCGGCGTGTCAGCGGCTGGCGGCATTGAGTTTCTGGCGATACTTCTCGGCGTCCCAGTTGACCAGTTCATCGTTCTCGGCGGCGGTGAGGTAGTTCAGCCGCGCTGCAATGTCGATGCGTGCCGTCACGTCGGCAAGGCAGCGTTGCATGGCGTCGGCGCCCGCACTGGCATCGCCGCGCATCAGCACGCCCAGCCCGGGAAACAGGATCGCCACGGGGTTTGTACCGCACCGCTCGATGACGCGCGGCACATCCTCACCGGGCTTTGCCACCACCGACCCCCGACCCAGAAAGATGACGTGATCGGGGTAGAGGCTGCCCCCGGACGCCATGCGGCGGCTTTCGGGATCGATGGCGACCGCGTGCGCCTCGATTTCCGCCGGCAGCCTGTAACCGGTTTTCCCGGCCAGCGCCGCCAATCCCGCAACATCCGGTTCCGCCACTTGGCGCGCCGGCCGCGCCAGAAGCAGCGTGACGCGGCGCAGCAGCACTTCGGCCTCGGCGACGGTATCGGCCGCGACGACCAGCCCGTGATTGGCAAGGATCAGCACGTCGACCCCAGCCTGAAGCCGCTCGGCAATACCCTGGGCAAGCGGCAGGCCTGGCCGGAAATAAGGAACATACGCCCATTTGAGACCATCAAGGCGTCTGGCGGCTTCCACCTCGCAATTGGCCTGTACCGCCAGCGAAATGGTTTCGACGCAATGGACATGCAGGACGACGCGCTGCGGCATCAGCGCGTGAACGGTGGTTTCAATCGAAGGGCGCAGGCGCCGGGCGTTGAGCGTCTCGATGGCGAAGATCTGCGGCTGGTCGGCGGCGCTGTCGCGCTGTTCGACAGCCCTGAGCAGCGGCGCCATCGTCACCGGGACCATGATGTCTTCGGAGAGCGCATCCTTCAGCCATGTGCCGGAAGCCTTGATCCACAGCGTGTCGCCGGCTTTCAGCGAGGTGTTGCCGCCGGCGGCCTGGGTCAGATTTGGATTGCGCCCGATGCTGGCCGAAAGCGCCCGCAAAGCAGCCATTTCCTGCGCATCCGCATAGCTCGCCATGGCGCATTTCCTCTATCAGCTCCGTCAGCCTCGCAGCTTCGGATACCCGTCGTGGGATGTTGATGTGTATCGCAGATGCGAGCGACTTACGTCAATAGTGATCTAATGTCATCAAAGGTTCTTGCAATCGGAAAGATGTTGAGTAAGTTACGTCAAATGCCGTGGCAAAAACGGCTCCTGGGAGGAAAACGATTGAGCGACTCCGGCCGCCAGCGTCAGATCGTCGAGTTGCTGCGGGATCGCCCCTTCGCGTCGGTGCGCGAACTGCAGGAGCAGCTCGGCGTGTCGGCGGCGACGGTGCGGCGCGACATCGACAAGATCGACGAGGCCGGTGAAGCACGGAAGGTCTATGGTGGCATCTCGGCGCTCGACGGCGCTTCACAGGCGGGTGTTGCCTATGCCAGGCCCTATGACGAGAACCGCGACCTCGCGGTCGAGGCCAAGCGGCAGATCGCCGCTCTCGCGGCCACGATGGTGCGCGACGGCGATGCGGTCATCGTGCATGGCGGTTCGACCTGCTTCCACCTTGGGGTCAAGCTGGCTGAGCGCAGCATCCGTCTCTATACCAATTCGATGCCGCTCGCGGCCTATCTGAGCGACCACGGCCATTGCAGCCTGACCGTTGCCGGCGGCGATCTGCATCGTGAGCCGGGCATCATCCATTCACCGACCCAGGCGGAGCCGTTCTACGCATCGAAGTTCTTTCTCGGCGCGCAAGGCCTTGGCCAGGAGGGCGTGCTGGAATCGCACCCGCTGCTGGTCCGCTCCATCGCCGATCTCAGCCTGTGTGCCGACCAGATCGTGGTGCTGGCCGACAGCCGCAAACTGTCGATCCACGCCCGTAACATCGCGCTGCCCTTGTCGCGCATCGGCACGCTGGTGACCGATGACGGCCTGTCCGACGTCGACGCGCGCATGCTGGAAGACGCGGGCGTCATGGTGCGCATCGCTTCGGCTTCGGGAGCCATCCAGTGAAGATGGCCGTCCTCGATTTCGGCAAGACCAATTCGAAGCTGTTCGTCTTCGCTCAGGACGGGCGCATCGTCGACGAGCGCCGGACCCGGCCGAACTGGATGCGCAAAGATGGCTTCAGCGTGCTTGATGAGGCAGCACTTCACAGTTGGGCGGTTCGCGCCGTAAGCGAGGCCTCCGACGTCCATGGCGTACAGGGCGTGATGGTGTCGGGCCATGGCTGCACCTTTGCCCTGGTCGACGAGGCGGCGCTGACGCATCCGATACTCGATTATGAGCAAGAGCCGCCCGCTGATATTGCCGCGCAAATTGATCGCCTCGTTCCGGATTTCACCGAGACCTTCTCGCCGCGATTGCCGCTCGGCTTCAACTACGGTCGCCACATGCTGTGGCTACAGGCGGTGCAACCCGGTGCATTCACGGCCGCGAAATCGATCCTCGGCTATCCACAATACTGGAGCTGGCGGTTTGGCGGCCGGGCGGTCTCGGAAGTGTCCTATCTCGGCTGCCACTCGCATTTATGGGCGCCGCGCAAGCGCGACTTCAGTTCGCTGGTCGATATTGAGGGCTGGCGCGACCGGATGCCCGCTTTCGAGCGGGCGGGCTCGGTTGTCGGCGAGCAACGCCTCGGCGACAGGAAGCGGCGGATCGCCATCCACAATGGTGTCCATGACAGCAATGCCGCGCTCCATGCCTATCGCCGGCAGGAGCTTGGCCCGGTCACCGTCGTCTCGACCGGCACCTGGGTCGTCGTGCTTAATCCGGATTGCCTGCTCGACGCGCTCGATGGCCAGCGCGACATGCTGGTCAATGTCGATATCGACGGCGGCCCTGTGCCGACCATCCGCTTCATGGGCGGGCGCGAATTCGCCACGATCAGCGACGGCTGGCAAGGCGCGATCGCGCCGGCGGCAGTGCAGCGGGTGATCAACGCCGGCAGCATGGCGCTGCCGAGCTTCGCGCCGGGCGGACCAATGCCCGGCCGCGCCGGCAAATTGGTCGGCCGCATGCCAAGCGCCGAGGAACGCGCAGCCGTGGCGCTGCTCTACGTCGCGCTGATGGTCGACCTCTGCCTCGACCAGATCCATTCGGACAACACCGTGATCGTCGATGGCGGACTGAACGCTGGCGGCCTGCTCGCCGGGCTAGTGGCGCAACTGCGTCCCAGCCAGGCCTTCCTGCAAGGGGCCACACTGGAGGGCAGCGCCACCGGGGCGGCGGCGCTGGCCTTCGAGACCGTCGGCCGCGAATTTGCCGCGGAAGTGCCGGAGCCCGTGCGTGCCGCAAGCTTCACCGGACTTGCCCGATATCGCGACACATGGCGTGGCCTCATCGGCGAGCAGGGCATCCCCCGCGCGGCAGCGGGAGGCGCACGGTGATTGTCGCTGCTCAGGCCGAAGTCACGCGCCAGCCAGTGCTGGAAATGCGGCACATCTCGAAGACGTTCGGGTCAGTCCGCGCCTTGCAGGACGTGTCGCTGACCGTCCATTCCGGCGAAGTCCATGCGCTGATGGGTGAAAACGGTGCCGGCAAGTCGACTTTGATGAAGGTGCTGTCCGGCGCCTATCGGCCTGATGCCGGCGGCGAGATACTGATCGACGGCGTGCCGGTCGTCACCGGCGACCCGATCAAGGCGCGGGCTCACGGCATTGCGGTTATCTATCAGGAACTGTCGCTGGCGCCCAACCTGACGGTCGCGCAGAACATCTTCCTCGGCAATGAGCCGAGGCGTTTCGGCATCGTCGACCGCGACCAGTGCTACCGGCGCAGCAATGAGATCATCAAGCGTCTCGGCGTGTCCTTCTCCGCACGGGCTCAGGTTTCCAGCCTGTCGCTCGGCGAGCGTCAGCTGGTCGAAATCGCCCGCGCGCTTTCGACCAGCGCGCGCATCATCGTCATGGACGAGCCAACCACCTCGCTGACCTCGCGCGAGACCGACCGTCTCTTCGAGGTCATCGCGACGCTGAAGTCGCAAGGCATCGCCATCATCTACATCAGCCACCGCATGGAAGAGGTCTACCAGTTGGCCGACCGTGTCAGCGTGCTGCGCGACAGCGGCTATGTCGGCACACTCGAGCGCGCCGAGCTGAACGCCTCGCGCCTCGTCTCGATGATGGTTGGCCGCGACCTGTCCGCTTTTTACAGGAAGGATCATCGCCCGCCGGACAACAAGCGCGCGGTCGCCTTGTCGGTGCGCGGCATGGCGGACGGCAATCTCCTGAAGAACTGCTCCTTCGAACTGTACAAGGGCGAGGTGCTGGCTCTGGCTGGCCTTGTCGGCTCGGGCCGCACCGAACTCGCGCGACTGATCTTCGGTGCCGACAGACGCATCGCCGGCACGCTGGAACTCGACGGCAAGCCCGTAACCATCGGCTCGCCAAGCGAGGCACTGAATGCCGGCATCGCCTATCTCACCGAGGACCGCAAGGAGCTCGGCCTCTTTCTCGACATGTCGATCTCCGACAACATCAGCATGGGCGTGCTGGCCAGGGATGCGCGGCCCGGCGGCTTGCGCGATTTCAAAGCCGCCGAGAGACGTGCTGCCACTGCCGTTTCGGATCTCTCCATCCGCACCAGGTCGGTACAGGCCAATGCCGGTTCGCTGTCGGGCGGCAACCAGCAGAAAGTGTTGCTTGCCCGCCTGCTCGAGACCGAGCCGCAAGTGGTCATCCTGGATGAACCGACGCGCGGCGTCGATGTCGGAGCGAAGTCGGAAATCTACCGGCTGATCGACAATCTCGCCAAAAAGGGCATCGCCATCCTGATGATCTCCAGCGAACTGCCGGAGGTGATCGGCGTTGCCGACCGCGTGCTGGTAATGCGCGACGGCACGATTGCCGGCGAGGTTACGGCGTCCAAAGACCAGCCGCTGCGCCAGGAAGCAATCATGGAACTTGCAACGGGAGCGGCCAAGGGATGACCGACAAGGCGACCGAGATCAGTGGCCAGGTTGTCGGCAGGAGCCGGCGGTTGCGCACCGCCTTCGCCGCCCTTGGTATGCTGCCGATCCTGATCCTGCTGGCGGTCGGCTTTCAGTTGATGAACGCGCGCTTCTTCACCCAGACCAATTTGCTGATCGTCATGCAGCAATCGTCGATCAACATCGTGCTGGCAGCGGGCATGACCTTCGTCATCCTGACCGGCGGGATCGACCTGTCCGTTGGCTCGATACTTGCCGCCTCGGCGATGGTGGCGGTGATGGTGTCGCTGGTGCCTGATTGGGGACTGCTGGGCGTGCCGGCGGCCATTCTCGTCGGCCTCGGCTTCGGCGTCATCAACGGGCTGCTGATCGCCTATATCAGACTGCCGCCCTTCATCGTCACGCTGGGGTCGCTGACCGCTGTGCGCGGCGTCGCCCGCCTGCTCGGCCAAGACACCACGGTGTTCAACTCGGACCTGCCGTTCGACTTCATCGGCAACGGTACGCTGTTCGGCGTTCCCTGGCTGGTCATCATCGCCTTGTCGGTCGTGGTGCTGTCCTGGCTGGTGCTCAAGCGCACCGTGCTCGGCACCTGGATCTATGCCGTCGGCGGCAATGCCGAAGCGGCGCGGCTGACCGGCATCAAGGTGCCGCTGGTGCTGCTCTTTGTCTATGGCGTTTCCGGCCTGCTGGCCGGCCTTGGCGGCGCCATGTCAGCGGCCCGGCTTTATGCGGCCAACGGGCTGCAACTCGGCCAGTCCTACGAGTTGGATGCCATCGCCGCGGTCATTCTCGGCGGCACCAGCTTCGTCGGCGGCGTCGGCTCGATCTGGGGCACGCTGATCGGCGGCCTGATCATAGCGGTGCTCTCCAATGGGCTTATCTTGGCCGGTGTCTCGGACATCTGGCAGTACATCATCAAGGGATTGGTCATCATCGTGGCAGTCGCCCTCGACCGCTACAGGCTCCAGGCAGGAGCGAGAACGTGATTGACCTTGGTCGCCGGCGTAAACGACCGGTTTGTGTAACGCACCGTGAGAGGCGCGGGGCAATTGGAGGAAAGCAATGAAGACCATCGCTAAACTGCTCTGCGGCGTCGCACTCGCGGCTGCCGCCATCGCGCCCGCATCGGCCAAGGACCTCAACAAGGTCGGCATCTCGGTCGGCCTGCTCGGCAACCCCTTCTTCGTCGCCACCATCAAGGGCATCGAGGACGCGGCCAAGAAGATCAACCCGAAGGTCGAGGTGACGTCAGTGTCGGCCGACTACGACCTCAACAAGCAGGTCTCTCAGGTCGATTCCTTCATCGCCGCCGGCGTCGACGTCATCATGCTCAATGCGGTCGATGCCAAGGCGATCGGCCCGGCGGTGAAGAAGGCGCAAGCAGCGGGCATCGTCGTTGCCGCCTTCGACGTTTCGGCGCCAGGCGCCGACGTCACCGTGATGACCAACAACGTCAAGGCCGGCGAAGAGGCCTGCCAGTATCTGGTCGACCACACCGGCGGCAAGGGCGACTACGTTATCCTCAACGGCCCGGCGTCGTCGTCGATCCTGGAGCGGGTGAAGGGCTGCAAGGACGTCCTTGCAAAACACCCCGACATCAAGATCCTCTCCGACGACCAGAATGCCGAAGGCTCGCGCGACGGCGGCCTGAAGGTCTTCCAGTCGCTGCTCACCCGCTTCGACAAGATCGATGCGGTGTTTGCCATCAACGATCCGACGGCGATCGGCGCCCAGCTTGCGGCCAAGCAGCTCAATCGCTCGGAGTTCATCTTCACCGCAGTGGATGGCGCTCCCGATATCGAGAAGGAACTCGCTTCCGGCACCTCGATGATCAAGGCCTCGGCTTCGCAGGATCCCTACGTGATGGCTGGCCAGTCGCTGACGATGGCGGCTGAGCTGCTTGCCGGCAAGAAGCCGGCGGAGCCGACCGTGCTGCTCGACCCGAAGCTGATCACGGCCGAGAATCTGAAAGACTACAAGGGCTGGACCGCGGCCCGCTAAGCCTCCCAAGGCCGATGCGGCCGGGGCAACCCGGCCGCATCTCAATTCCAGAAACGGGAGACGATCATGTCGCGCATCGGTATTCATTCCTTCGTCTGGTCGGCGAGTTCGGAGCAAGGCGACCTCGAACGGACGCTGGGCAACACCAAGGAGGCCGGTTTCGACCTGATCGAGTTCTCCTATCTTGACCCCGCCAATGTCGACGTTGGCGGGTTGGCCAGGCGCATCGCCGACCTCAAGCTCGGCGTCGCGATCAGCATCGGCCTGCCGGCCGACGGCGACATTTCGAGTGCCGACAAGGCGGTTGCCGCGCGCGGCGTCAAGATCCTCAACGAGACGATCGCGCTCACCCGCGATCTCGGCGGCCAGAAGATTGGCGGCATCCTCAGTACCAGCCACGGCTTGCAGACGCAGGCGCCGACGCGCGATCAGTGGAACCGCAGCGCGGGGACACTTGCGAAGGTTGCGGAGACGGCCAAGGCCGCCGGCGTCACGCTCAATCTGGAGATCGTCAACCGCTTCGAAAGCAATCTTCTCAACACCGCTTCACAAGGCCTGGCCTTCATCGCGGACACCGGCTCCGACAACATCTTCCTGCATCTCGATACCTTCCACATGAACATCGAGGAGGCCGATGTCGGACTGGCTATCCGCCATGCCGCTGACAAGATCGGTTATGTCCATATCGGCGAGAGCCATCGCGGTTTCCTCGGCACCGGCAATATCGACTTTGCCGCCATCTTCGATGCGCTGACCGCAATCGGCTATAGGGACGACCTCAGCTTTGAATCCTTCTCGTCGAAGATCGTCGACGAGAACCTGTCACGGAAGACCGCGATCTGGCGCAATCTGTGGGCCGACAATATGGAACTGGCCCGGCATGCGCGCGCCTTCATCGCAATCGGGTTGGAGACGGCGCAGCGCAAGGCAGAGCTTGTCGCATCGAGACATCGTCCTTAGCAGGAGCGCGCTGCCAAAGCGCCGATGTTGTCGTTCATCCGGCCCGCGCCTTACGTGCAAGGAATCGACGTCGGAGGCGCTGAGTGTGGCGGAGACAGTCGAGCGGGGTGACGCTGACGAGAGCTTTCTGATTTTGGCCCACGAAACGCAATAAAATCAACATCTTCATACGCCCTCCGGGGCCATCCAATCCCCATACTGGACGGGGATGACATTTGACACAGCGCGGCGGAAAGAAGCAGGATGGCTGATAGAGTCGACATCGCATAATGATGTCACTATATAGCGGCGGCTTCGACCGTGTAGCTGTGGCAGTGTACCACGAAGCAGCAGAAAATGTGTTACGCGTTGTGATCCCTATTGTGATACAAATCGGCCGTCGACAGCAGGAAAAGATCGTAAGAACAACAGCATAGAGCCGATGCCGATCCCGGCCAACGCACCACTCTATCAAACAATCAGAACGTGCTCATTGAACCCTTCCCTTCATTCGGCTCTTCGGACCTCCGACAAGATCAACTTGCCGGGCGAAGCCGACTCGGTTCGAATGGCAGCATGCATCCTTTACCGGGTGCGGACGTTTACGGTTACCAACCGGCATAGCCGCCAGGGAAAAGCAGTATGAGTGAACATGCGATCGAGTTCTTGCGCGGATGGATCGGTGAAAAGGTCCACTGCCAGCACTCGCCGGTAAAGATCGAGAAGCAGGCCGAGACCCTCGCCAAGGAGTGCGCGGCCAAGGCCGCTGAGGTCGGCATTCCGCTGGAAGATATCCAGGAAGAAGTCGGCGACATCCAGGAACTGATCGCATCGCGGCTCGAAGAGGCGGCCGAGGCCGACCAGAGCAACGCGGCCAAGCCGTGACGCAACAGGCCTGGCGCCGCCAGGCCTTGTCCTCTATCCAAATCGATCTTTCAGCCAGGCCTTCGGCAGCGCCGGCACGAAATTGCCGTCGCGTCCGCTCATATCCTCATTGGCGACCATTGCATTGAGGATCGCCTCCTCTACGCCTTGCGCCACCGCATCGAAGAACGGATCGATATCGACGTCCGGGATGTAAGCGGCGTTTGCGGTTCGTCCCGACGGTGCAAGTGCTGCTTGCGGATTGGCGGTGGTGAAGGCCAGAAAAATGTCGCCCGAACTGTGGTAGCCGAAGCCGCCTGTCATGGCGATGCCGAGCGGCACGCGCTTTGCCAGCCGCTTCAGCTGGTGCGGCAGAAATGGCGCATCGGTGGCGACGATGGCGATGATCGAGCCCTTTTCGGCACGCGGCGTGCCTTCGCGCATCGCCGGCTCTACCAGATCGGGCCCGACGCGGGCGCCGCGCAGTGTGAAATTGCGCCGCTTGCCGAAATTCGCCTGCACGAATACGCCGACCGTATGCCTGATGCCCTGCCACTCGACGATGCGCGATGCCGTGCCCGAGCCGGCCTTGAAGCCAAAGGCAATCATGCCGGTGCCGCCGCCGACACTGCCTTCCTCGATCGCTCCACCGGCGGCACCGTCGAGCGCGGCTTCGACATCTTCGAAGCCGACGTGATGACCGTTGATGTCGTTGAGGAAACCATCATAGGTCTCCGCCGCAACCGGCAGGCCCCAGCCGCTTTCGAGCGCCGCCGGCAGCACGCGTTGCATCCAACGCAGCGTGCCGTCGCGGGTGACGCCGCAGGAATGCGTGTTGGTGATCGTGACCGGCAGGTTGAAGGCGCCGACTTCCTCGATAATGTGCGACCCCGTCAACTCGCCATTGCCGTTCTGGCTGAAGACACCGGCAAACACCGGCGTGGCGAGCTCAGCCAACGTCCGCGGCAGGATGGCGGTGACGCCGGTGCGCACCGGCCCCGTGCCAACCTCGAGCAGACCCTCGCCGGAAATCAGCGTCGCATAGCCGACCGATACGCCGGGCACATCGGTGATGGCGTTGAAGCCGCCCGGCGTGCCCTCGAAGGCAATGCCGAAAGCACGCGCGCGCGGCTTGCCCGCCGGCGTTTGAAGATGCGGGTCATGTTCGGTCATGCGGTCCTCTAAAAAAGCGAGCCCTGATTGCCCGGCTCTTTCGGTTTGCTGGCCGTCGGCTTTGCGGCGGGTTTGCTGGCCGCTGGTTTGGCAACGGCCTGCACCCGCTCGGCGTCGCCGGTCGCGACTGCATTTACGATGCCGTCGGCGAACTCCAGCTGCAGGCCAGCGCCCGGCGCCACATCAACTGCCAGTTTGATCACCGCGCCGTCGGCATCCTTGACCAGCGCGAAGCCGCGGGCCAGCACAGCCTTGTGCGACAGCGTTGCCATCAGCCTCTCGGATTGGACGATGCGGCCGCGCAGTCGCTCCAGCCTGAGCAGTACCGCTTGCGTGCCACGTCTCGTCAAAGCTGTCAGCAGATCCCTCTGCACGGTTTGCCGCCGTGCCGTTGGCTCGATCGTAATGCGGCCTTGCAGCAAAGCCAGTTGCTGCCTGTGCCGTTGCAGGGATGCTTTCGCACATTTTGGCAACTGATCCGCCGCACGATTCAACTCCGCGCGCCGGGCTCTCGCCAATGCGCGCAGCGCCCCTTGAGCGCGCAAAAGGTTGCGGCCGTTGGTGCGTCGCGCCTCGGCAATTCGCCGCGACAGCGTTGCCGGAGTGAGCTTCACGGCGAAGAACCGAGCTTGCTTTCTTTCGGTGGAGACCATCAGCCCCCGGCTAAGCCGGCTGGCCGCCTCGTCCAGCCGCCGTCGCGGCAGCGCCAGCAACTGGTCGGGTGAGGGCAGTGCCCGGGCGGCCGCACGCGAGGCCTGCCGCTTGCGTTCGAAATTGCGCAAGGTGGCTGCTTTGAGCCGTGCGCCAAGACTGGCTAGTGTCGCTTCGAGGTCCGCTTTCACCGGCACCGCGATCTCCGCCGCACCTGTCGGCGTGGGTGCCCGCATGTCGGCGACGAGATCGATCAAGGTCCAGTCGGTCTCGTGCCCTACGGCCGAAATCACCGGGATGCGCGAGGCGGCGACGGCGCGCGCCAGCCCTTCATCGTTGAACCCCCAGAGGTCCTCGAGGCTGCCGCCGCCGCGCGCCACGATCAGAAGGTCGGGCGGCACGATCGCTCCATCCCAGGCCAGCGCGTTGAAGCCGTTGACGGCCGCCGTCACTTCCGCCCCCGCCGTCTCGCCCTGCACTCTTACCGGCCAGACCAGCACATGCAGCGGAAAGCGGTCCTTGATGCGATGGATGATGTCACGGATCACCGATCCGGTCGGCGAGGTGACGACGCCGATGGTGCGCGGCATGAACGGCAGCCGCCGCTTGCGGCCGGCGTCGAACAGCCCTTCGGCCTGCAGTCGCCGCTTGCGCTCTTCCAAAAGCGCCATCAGCGCCCCGGCGCCCGCCGGCTCGAGATTGTCGATGACGATCTGGTAGTTGGATTTGCCGGGATAGGTGGTGAGTTTGCCGGTGGCGATCACCTCCATCCCCTCTTCGGGGCGGAATTTCAGCCGGCCCATCGTGCCTTTCCAGACCACCGCGTCAAGCCGCGCGCGGTCGTCCTTCAGCGTGAAATAGGCATGGCCGGAAGAGTGGGGCCCGCGATAGCCGGAAATTTCGCCGCGCACCCGCACATGGCCGAAGACATCCTCGACCGTACGCTTCAGCGCGCCGGAAATCTCGCTCACCGTGTATTCGGTGGCATTGGTTCGTGATTCGGATTCTGCGTCGCTCATCGGCCGATTGAGCGGCTGTTGTCGCTCCGCGTCAAGATTCCATAACTTGATCTTAAGCCTGGCCTGATTGACTCTGGGCCAAGGAGGACGCATGAGCGCCCGCAAACAACGCAGCCCGTTGACGTTCCAGGTCACCCTGACGGTGCTGACGCTTGCCGTTTTTGCACTGGCCATCGTTGTCGGCTTCGGCCTTTACGCCACCATGCAGGCCGACCGGGTCTCGCTCGAGCGGGAGAAGGTTTTCCTTGCCAACGGCCTGCAGGACCAGATCGCCGCGGTAAAGCGCGAGCAGGAAAGCGTCGCCGTCTGGGATGATTCCGTTATAAACGCCAAGGCCGGCAACCAGACCTGGATGGCCGAGAATTTCAGCGTCTGGATGTACTCGTATTACGGCCACAACCGGGTCTATGTGCTGGACAACGCCAACCGGCCGGTCCACGCCATGCGCGAAGGCAAGGTCGTGTCGCCTGCCGTCTTTGGCGAGGACGAACCCGCTTTGCGGCCGACCATCGCCAGGTTGCGCCAGATGATGAGCAAGGACGCAAGCCAGGCCGGCGCAAAATTCGTTGCCGACGATCTGGTCTCGCTTGGCGGTCAGCCTGCCATACTCAGCGTCATGCCTCTGGTGCCGAGTTCGGATCGCGTCACCCAGGCATCCGGCAGCGAATATCTGCATGTCTCCATAGAGTTCATCAACGACGCGGTGATCGGCAAGATCGCGCAGAAATATCTGCTGGCGGGGGCGCATCTCCTGCCGATGGCTCAGCCGCTTGGCTCGGCTGCCATTCCGCTTATCGACAAACAGGGTGTCATCCTCGGCTATATTGCCTGGGACCAGGAACGGCCCGGCCTGACGCTGGTGGGCAAGGCCAGCCCGGCCCTGGCTCTGGCCGCGCTGGTTGCGGCGAGCGTGCTCGCCTTTCTGCTCCGGCGTCTGCGCCGTGCGTCATCGGCGCTGCAGACCAGCCAGGCCCAGGCGCAATATCTCGCCTTTCACGACACGCTCACCGGCCTGCCCAACCGGGCACTGTTCGAGGACAGGCTGCGGCGTGCCTTGCTTACCTCCGGCAATGAAAGCAAGGTCGCGCTGCTTTATCTCGATCTAGATCGCTTCAAGCATGTCAACGACACGCTTGGTCACCCGGCAGGCGACGAACTCGTGCGCCAGACGGCGGCCAGGCTTCAGCATACGGTTCGCGACGTCGACACGGTGGCAAGACTGGGTGGCGACGAATTCGCGGTGATCCTGATCGATGTCCGCGACGTAAGGAACGCAGAGGATATTTCCGAGAGGGTGCTGCAGAAACTGCAGGAGCCGTTCAAGCTGATGGACGATCAGGTCTTTATCAGCGCCAGCATCGGCATAGCCTTGTCGACAGGCCCTGATGCCGACGCAGACGATCTGCTGCGCAAGGCCGACATCGCGCTCTACGAAGCCAAGAAGAACGGCCGTGGCCGCTACCAGGTCTTCGCCGGCGACATGGACGACCTTTTGCTGCGCAAGCGCAAGGTCGAGAGCGAGCTGCGCAGCGCGCTGAATGGCGGCACCGGTATCAAGCTCGCCTACCAGCCGGTCTTTGCCAGCGACGGCAAGACCATTGTCGGCGCCGAGGCGCTGATCCGCTGGGCGCATGAGGTCCATGGCGCACTGCCGGCGGCGCAGTTCATCGCCATCGCCGAGGAACGCGGCATGATCGGGCAGCTCGGCGCATGGGCCCTGCTGGAAGCCTGCCGCTTCGCCGTGAAGACCAAACTGCCGTGGCTCGCCGTCAATGTCTCGCCGCTGCAATTGCGCGACGCCGGCTTTGCCGAAGAGGTTGCCTCGATCCTCGCCGAAACCGGACTGGCGCCGAAGCGCCTGCAGCTCGAAATCACCGAAAACGTTCTCCTGGAAAACAACGACACCACCAGAGCGGCTCTGGCAGCCTTGCGCCAGTCGGGCGTCGGCATTGTGCTCGACGATTTCGGCACCGGCTATTCGTCGCTGAGCTATCTGCGCCGCCATGCCATCGACAAGCTCAAGATCGACCGCTCCTTCGTGCGGCTTCTCGACGGCGACGGCAATTCGGGCGCCATCGTCAAGGCGCTGATCGATCTCGCCGGCGCGCTCAAGGTCGAGGTCACCGCCGAGGGCGTAGAGACCGAGGTGCAAAAGGCGCTGCTGGTCGCCATGGGCTGCCAGCAGCTGCAGGGCTACCTCTTGTCGCCGCCGCTGGAGCCGGCGCAATTGGTGGCGCTGCCCGGCCTGTCGTCGGCCAACGCAACGACGGAGGCGGCAGCGTCGGCCTGATCGTTCCTACCAGCCAGGCAGGATCTGGTTCGGCTTGCTCCGCTTCATCTTGGCGAAGGCGAGCGAGGCGAAATCGAAGCTTCCCGTTTCTTCGCCGAGCGGCACGGAAATATTGTCGAGGCTTTCCGAGATGTGCCGGGCCAGCGCGTCGACGATTTCGGGACGCGAGGTCTGGCCGCGCATGATGCCGATGCGGCAGTCGGGCAGGGCGCCAAAACCGTCGGCTTCGCCCAGCACTCGCATGCCGGGCCGCAGCGCGCATTCCGGCAGCACCGAGATCGCCAGCCCCGACAGCACCGCGGCGGTGATGACGGTGGCCGAGAAGCTGGTGAACAGGATTCGATAGTCGCGGTTTTGCCGGTCGAGCACATCGACGGCGGCGCGCCGCCAGATGCAGTTCGGCCGGCCGAAGGCCATCGGCAGCACTTCCTGTTCGTGCGTGGCATGGTTGGCCGAGGTCACCCATAGCAGCGGCTCGCGCCGCACCACTTCCGACTGGCCGCGCGTATCGTTGTGCGTCACCAGCGCAAGATCGAGATTGCCGCGCTTGATATGCTCGACCAAGCCTGGCGTAGGCTCGCAGATGACGGTCAGTTCGACGCGCGGGTTTGACCGTGTGAAGCGTGCCATGATTTCGGGCAGGAACCGGTCGGCATAGTCGTCGGGGGTGCCGATGCGGATGGTGCCTTCGAGCCGCTGGTCATCGAAGGCGGCCAGCGTTTCGCGGTTGAGATAGAGCAGGCGGCGCGCGTAGGAGAGCAGCTTGTCGCCTTCCTCGGTCAGCCTGTTGGTGCGGCCGTCCTTTTCGAACAGCGGCTTGCCGATCCGCTCTTCCAGCCGGCGCATCTGCATCGACACCGCCGATTGCGTGCGCAGCACTTCCTCGGCCGCGCGGGTAAAGCTGCCGGTATCGGCAATCGAGATGAAGGTCTGCAACTGGTCGAGATCGAGTGGCGCTTTCATCGGTCCAATCCATCACTAGCGTTGATGCTAAAGATTAGAAACATTCGTTGGATTAATCAATCGGTGCGTGGCAAATTCACATTGTCCACATGAAGGCATGTGAATCGAGACCGGAACGGCCGCTGTCCCCAGCGCCGATCGCCTGGTCTTGTCCAGTTCGAGTCTGAAGGAGGCCGACATGACCACGTTTGATTTCGCCACCGAGACCTCGCGGATAACCTCGCGTCCGGCCGTTGCGACGCGCGTGGCCAACACCCTTCTCAATGCCTACCAGGCCTGGAAAAATCGCCGGGCCTTCTATCGCCTCGGCGAGATGTCGGACGCCGAACTCGCCGATATCGGCCTGACGCGCGCGGATCTCCATGTCGCCATCGATGTGCCGTTCGGCGCCGATCCAACCGTGAAGCTGCGTGCGATTGCGAGCGATCGTGCCGATACGATCGAAGATCTCTCGCCCGCCAGATAGTGTGATATCGGGCGCATTGTTTCGGTTGCCGTGAACCTTTCTCAGGCTCGCCGCGACCAACGAGTATAGCAGGCTCCCCACTCCCTGCCGGTTCCCCGCCGGCCAGCCTGCACACTGGCCCGGTCCTCCTCCAGGACCGGGCTTTTTCTTTTAAAGCTCCGTCGTCATCGTGCGGTCTGCGCCGCGTCGCTTCGCTCCTTGCTGCGAAGCCGCGAAGGTCAGCGCCCAACTACCGCCAACTACCGCCAACTACCGCCGGTCCATGTCCCGCTTGAACTGGTCGAAGATCGTTTCCACGCCCTTTTGATAGTCGTCGCGCTGCTGGGCGCCGGTCTCGAACATCTTGCCGAAAATATCGTCGAACGGATTGCGTGGCCTGCCGCTCGGATTGGCCTGCGGTTGCGGCGCCTGGCGCTCCTGCGGTGCCTGTCGCCGCTGGGGTGCTTGCGGCTGCTGCGGCGCCGGCTGCCCACCGGGCAGGCCGAAGCCGCCACCACCGCCTTGCCGCATCATCTCTTCAAAAATCTTGCCCAGCGGGTTGTCGCCGTAAGGGCTCTGCGTCTGTTGCGGCTGTGTCGGTTGCTGCGAACGGCCCTGCGGTTGCTGTGCAGCACCACCGCCGAACATGTCCTGCAGCACTTTGCCCAGCGGGTTCTCACCGTAAGGATTGGTTGCTGGCTGCGGCGCAGGCTGTGCCCCGCCGCCCGCCTGCCGCATCATCTGTTCGATGATCTCGCCTAGCGGATTGCTGCCACCGCCGAAGCCACCGGCGGCCTGCATCTGACCCCCGGTCAACTGGTTTGTCGTCTGCTTGAACAGTCCGCCCATCACCATCGAAGCGATGGCCGGCAGCATCTGCTGCAAGATCTGCTGGCTGACGCCGGTCGCCTGCGCGGCCTGGCTGGCCACCGCGCGCGACAGCTCCTTCGAGCCGAACAGATGACCCAGAATGCCATTGCCCTCATTGACGCCTTGCGGCGAGAAAGCCCTGGTCGCGTCCTCGAAGTATTTGGCGTGCTGGCCGCTCGCCATCGCCGTCATGAAGGCGCCTAGCCCATAGGGATCGGCGGTGTTGCGTTGCAGCCCTTGCGAGAAGGCCGGCAGCAGAGCGGCGACAGCCGCCTGCGTCTGCTGCATGGAAAGCCCGTACTGCTGGGCAAGCGCCTGCATGCCGTTGCCGTTCTGCGCCTGCGCCAATATGTCGAACAAGGTAGGCATCGGTTTGTCCTCCGGGAAATCCTCGAGGGAGAACCTAGTTCGTTTCGATGTTCGATTGAAGCGGCTTTTGCCGCTGCTCAAGGCGCGACGCTAATACGCATATTCCATGAACACCGGCTCGATCGAGCCGCCCCAGCGCGTGTGGTAGGCCGACAGCATTTCCTCGGCACTGGTGGTACCGCGCGCCACGACTTCGTCCAGCGTGTTGAGGAACGAGGTCTCGTCATAGCCGTCGCGGTTCTTCCTGCCGCGATTTTTCAGCCCAAGGCGCGAAATGGTCATTACATCGCGGCCGATCTCACGCAGCGTCGTGTTGCGGAACGGCGCGGAAATGCCTTGTTCCGGCACCGCATTGCGCATCGCCAGCGTTTCTTCATAGGTCCAGCTCGAAGTCAGCGCCTCGGCGGCGTCGAGCGCGGCCTCGTCATAAAGCAGCCCGACCCAGAAGGCCGGCAGCGCGCAGATGCGGCGCCACGGCCCGCCATCGGCGCCGCGCATTTCGAGGAAGCGCTTCAGCCTGACGTCAGGGAACAGGGTCGACAGATGGTTCGCCCAGTCGCCCATGGTCGGCAGTCCGTCCGGTACTTCATTGCGGGCAGCGCCGGCCATGAACTGGCGGAAGGTGATGTGCGTCATGTCGTGATAGTGGCCGTCGCGGATGACGAAATACATCGGCACGTCGAGCGCCCATTCGACATAGTCGGCAAAGCCGAACTCGGGCGAGAAGCAGAATTCGAGCAGGCCCGAGCGTTGGTTGTCGGTGTCGCGCCAGATGTCGCCGCGCCAGCTCTGCAGCCCGTTCGGCCGGCTGTCGGTGAAGGGCGAGTTGGCAAACAGCGCCGTCGACAGTGGCTGCAGCTTCAGCGACACCTGCATCTTGCGGCGCATGTCGGCTTCGCTTTCGAAGTCGAGGTTCACCTGGATGGTGCAGGTGCGATACATCATGTCGAGACCCTTGGTGCCGACCTTCGGCATGTAGCGGGTCATGATTTCGTAGCGCGATTTCGGCATTTTCGGCGTCTCGGCGAGCGACCATTTCGGACTGCCGCCGAGGCCGAGAAAGCGGATGCCCATCGGCTCGGCGATCTCGCGTACCTGCGCCAGATGCGCATTGCCCTCGCGGCAGGTCTGGTGGATCGTTTCCAGCGGCGCGCCCGACAGCTCGAACTGGCCACCAGGCTCCAGCGAGATCGCGCCCTGTCCGGTCGGCTCGACCAGGCCGATGATGCGGCCGTCATCGATGATCGGGTCCCAGCCGAGCTTTTGCTGCATGCCTTCGAGGATGGCGCGGATGCCGCGCTCGCCGCCATAGGGCACCGGCGCGTTCCCGTCGACATAGAAGGGGAACTTCTCGTGCTCGGTCCCGATGCGCCACTTGTCGCGCGGCTTGTTGCCTTCGGCCAGATGCTCGACCAGTTCGTCGATGCCTTCGATTGGCCGGAAATCGGTTGTGTCGCGCGCCATGGGGCCCCCTCTGCGGCTCTCGGAGCCCGCCGGCGCTAAATGGACGAAATGTCAGCAGCCGATCAAGCGAAAAATCCTGAGCCACAGGTCAACAGGAATTGATCTTTACGCCTCTTACCAGTCTCCGACCGTCGCCTGCATCACCGCAAGCGCCGCCACCGCTGCCGTATCGGCGCGCAGGATGCGCGGTCCGAGCGGGATGGCGGTGACGAAGGGGAGCGCCCGCAGCATCTTGCGTTCCTCGTCGGAAAAGCCGCCTTCCGGTCCGACCATCAGCGCCAGTTTCTTTTCCCTCAACCCCTGCAGCGCTGGCAGTGGATTGTTGGTCGAGGCATCCTCGTCGCAGAAGATAAGCCGGCGTTCCTTGTCCCAGCCGGAGAGCAGGCGCTCGAATTTCTCGGCCTCGCGCACTTCCGGCACCGCCAGTATGCCGCATTGCTCGGCCGCCTCGACGACATTGGCGCGCAGCCGGTCGATGGAGGGTTTTGCCACTTGCGTGTGCTGGGTGATCACCGGCTGCAGGATGCCGGCGCCCATCTCGACCGCCTTCTGCACGAGATAGTCGAGCCGGCCCTGTTTTAGCGGCGCGAAGCAATAGATCAGGTCAGGCAGGGGCGGTTGCGGTCTCTGCGAGGCCAGCACCTTCAGCCGCACCGCCCTTTTCGACCTGGTGGCAATCGCCGCCGACCACTCGCCGTCGCGGCCGTTGAAGACCAGGATCTCGGCGCCTTCGCCGAGCCGCAGCACATGCATGAGATAATGGCTCTGCTGCTGGCCGGCATCGAATTCGATGCCTGCCGCGAGGTCGTCCGGCACGAACAGCCGCTGCATCTTGTAATTGGCGCGCATCGCCGAGGAATGGGCGAGGCGGTGCCTGGCGTCAAGTCTCGGCGGAACGATGCCACACCGGTTCAAAACCGTGCCGCAGCACCGAAACGGTCGTGGCCGGTGTGAGCAGGCGCAGCGACCGGCCGGCAAGGCTGTCGAAGGCCGCCGCATCGCCATAGCCTGCGAACGACCAGGGCAGCGCGTTGCCGCCGCGCAGCGCATAGGCCGAGCCGCCATCCGCGATCATCGCTCCGTCCGGCAATTCGGCAAGCTCTCCCATGGTGACATCAGGTGGCTTGCCGCCGGAAGCCAGCCGCTCCTTGTGCAGCCGCTTGTCCACCATTGGCGCGCGCGGTTCGTTTACACCGAAGACTTTGCCGAAACGCCCGACAAAATCCGTGGCTCGCTCACGCCGGCAATAGAAACAGGGACGGTGCCCGGCGGCCAGCGCCGTCACCTCGTCGAGGAAGAACAACTCGGTCCAGCCGGCCCTGCCGCCCGGCCGATTCCTGCCCATCGGCTCGCGCCGCACATTGCGGAATTGGCAGACGCAGATGATCCAGGCCGGCAAGGCCCAACGCTTTTTCAGCAGCGTCTTGGTCTCAGGATCGTGGATGATGCCGCGATTGCCGGTGAACAGGCCGCGCTCGGATATGGCATGGATGGCGCCGAACGGATCGACCCGGTTCTGCAGTGGCATAGCTCTCTCCCGAATACGCATCTTGGCTGCAATGCTGGCGACATGATATCGCTCGTCGCGTCATTTCATGTCAGCAGGGTTTTGCGATGCGGGTGCTGGTGGTCCAGAACTACGACAACACCGGCCTTGGCCAGGTTGGTGCCGCGCTCGCCGAAGCCGGCGCCGATCTCGACCTGCGCCGGCCCTACAAGGGCGATGCGCTGCCGGACGACGCGACCGGACACGATGCCATGGTGATGCTGGGCGGCGGCCAGAATGCGCTGGCCGACGATGACTACCCGTATTTCCCGGTGCTGCTCGAACTGACCCGCGATTTCGCCGCCAAGGATCGCTCGGTTCTCGGTATCTGCCTGGGCAGCCAGTTGGTTGCCCGCTCTTTCGGCGGTGAGAACCAGATCGGCGGCGCCTCGGAATTCGGCTGGCACAAGGTATCGCTGACGCCGGACGCCAGAACCGATCCGGTGCTTGGCGCACTTCCCCAGGATTTCCCCATCTTCGAATGGCACGACGACACTTTCGCGCTGCCGTCAAATGCGGTGCGGCTTGCCGGCAGCGAAATTGCCGAGAACCAGGCGTTCCGTATCGGCCGCGCCGTCTACGGCTTCCAGTTCCATTTCGAGGCCGACCAGCCGATGGTGAGGGACTGGAGCACATCCTTCGCGCCGCTGATTGCCGATCGCCATCCCGACTGGCAGGATCGCCTCGACAGCGAAATGGCACGCAACGGCCCCGAGGCCGACGCCGCGGGCTTGGCCATTGCCCGCGCCTGGGTGGCGACGATCTGAGACTGGCCGCGCGCAGTCAGCAATTCCAGGAAAAGTGTGAAGCGGTTTTCCGTCCGGAATTGCGTCAGATAAAAAGATAGAGCGGTTCGCCGTAGCGGCGAACCGCTCTATCCGTTGCATAATTGGCACGCGGCGGGGAATCTGCCGGGGACAACTTCTTTCGTCCTTGGTTTGTGGCCGAACGCTATCCTACAAGGCGCGCGCTATGCAACGGCAATGCAACCGCGATGAACCTTCTGTGTGATCCGCGCGACACACCGCCGATACAGAATCGACCTACAAACGCGAAATCGTCGAAACTTTGAGACGAATTCTCGGTTTCAACCCATTGGTAACCGCCTCGTGCCCAGATGCAGGAAGCTCAACTAGAGATGACGTCCGTGAAAGCAGCGCTTCTGTCCTTTGTCATGCTGTCTGCCATCGTTTTGTGCGGTCTCGGCATTTATTCCGCCGATGCAGCCAACAACCATCAGGCCGTCGACGGCTACGGCGTCACCGCCGCGCTTCGCTAAAACGCTTTTCCCTGCACAGTCAGGATACGCTTGTCCGCGCCGTCCACGGCGAGCGCGCTGAGCATGCCTGACTGCCAGGCGAGTGTGTCGACATTGACGCGGTTCGGCATCACCTCCGCCTGCGGCACCGGTGTGTGGCCGTGCACGATCACCTTCGGGTAAAGCCCTGGATGGTTGTGGAAGACGTCGCGGATCCAGACCAGATCCTGCGGGCTCTGGCTCGCCAGCGGCACGTCAGGCCTGACGCCGGCATGGCATAAGAAGAAATCACCTGATATCAGTGACAATTGCAGCGACCGCAGGAAGTCGACATGGGCTTGCGGTACAGCATTGACCAGTGCCTGGTGTCCCCGCCGTAACGCCTCGGCCTTGCCGAACCAGCTTGCGTGTCCCGCTAAGTCGACACCATAGGATTGTGCCGTCTGCACGCCGCCATAACGGATGAACAGCCCTTCCGGGTCAGGCTCGTCGAGAAAGTCGAGGAAGCCGATATCGTGGTTGCCGGCGAGCATCAGATGCCGCGGATCGCGTTTCTGTGCCTCGATCAGGAAGTCTATGACGCCCTTGGACTCTGGTCCGCGGTCGACATAGTCGCCGAGGTGGATGACGCGCCAATCGCTGGTCGGCTTGTATTCGAGTTCGCTCTCGATGCGGCGATGCATGGCGGCGAGCAGATCGAGCCGGCCATGCACGTCGCCGATCGCATAGAGGCGCATGCCATCGGGTGCGCGCGCGTCGAGGTAGTGGATGCCGGTCTCGGTCAAGGCGGCTTCGTCTCCGTGATCCAGCGAGGCTAGGGTCTAATCGGTGAACAAGACCCTAGCGCCGCAACTGGTCCTTGCCCATGTCGGTCACCAGCCGCTTGCCGCACAGTGCCAGCGTGATGTCCATCTCCTTGCGGATGATGTCCAGCGCCAGGGTCACGCCTTGGTTGCCCATGGCGCCCAATCCGTACAGGAACGGGCGGCCGATATAGGTGCCCTTGGCGCCGAGGCAAAGCGCCTTCAGCACGTCCTGGCCCGAGCGGATGCCGCCGTCCATATGCACCTCGATCCTGTCGCCGACGGCATCGGCGATCTCTTCCAGCGCCATGATTGACGACGATGCGCCGTCGAGCTGGCGCCCGCCATGGTTGGAAACGATGATGGCGTCGGCGCCGGTCTCGACCGCCATCAGCGCGTCCTCCTTGTCGAGAATGCCTTTCAGGATCAGCTTGCCGCCCCAACGTTCCTTGATCCAGGCGACATCCTTCCACGACAGATGCGGGTCGAACTGCTCCGTCGTCCACGATGCCAGCGAAGCGACGTCGCCGACGCCCTTGGCATGGCCGACAATGTTGCGGAAGGTGCGGCGCTTGGTGCCGGCAATGCCCATCAGCCAGCGTGGCCGCATGGCGATGTTGGCAATGTTGGCCAGCGTCATCTTGGGCGGCGCCGACAGCCCGTTGCGGACATCCTTGTGGCGCTGCCCCAAGATCTGCAGGTCGAGCGTCAACACCAGCGCCGAGCATTTTGCAGCCTTCGCCCTGTCGATCAGGTCGAGCACGAAATCCTTGTCGCGAAGCACGTAGAGCTGGAACCAGAACGGCTTCTTGGTCACCGACGCGACATCCTCGATCGAGCAGATGCTCATCGTCGACAGCGTGAACGGCACGCCGAATTCCTCTGCCGCCTGCGCGGCCAGCATCTCGCCATCGGCATGCTGCATGCCGGTCATTCCAGTTGGGGCAAGCGCCACCGGCATCGCCACTTTCTCGCCGATCATGGTCGATTCCAGCGAGCGGTTGCTCATGTCGACCAGTACGCGCTGACGGAATTTTATCTTCTGGAAGTCCTCTTCGTTGGCGCGGTAGGTGCTTTCGGTCCAGGCGCCGGAATCGGCATAGTCGAAGAACATCTTCGGCACCCGCCGGCGCGCCAGGTCCTTGAGATCGGCAATGGTGAGGATGTCGCTCATGGTGGTTCCTCGTTAGCCAGTCGTCTTGAAGCCGTCGTCGGCGTCGGAGCGCTGCTTAAGCCTGAGCCGCGACACGCGCTGCCAGTCGCCGCTGCGTTCGGCCTCGAGCATCGAGCGCTCGACATAGGAGATATGGTCCATCGCCGCTTGGCGGGCAGCTGAGGGATCGCCGGCCTTCACGGCTTTGTAGATCGCGCCGTGCTGGGCCAGCAGCGCCTCGCGCGCTCCGGGCACGCTGAACACCAGAAGCCGGTTCTGGAACACGCCTTCAGACAGCAGCCGGTAGCAGGAGCGCAGCGTGTGCAAGAGGATGATGTTGTGCGCGCATTCGCACACAGCATGGTGGAACTCGACGTCGATTTCCGCCTCGTCGTCGAAATCGCCGGTGCGGTGCGCCTCGTCCATGCGCGCCACGATGCGGTCGAGCAGCGCAATGTCGTCCGCTGTCGCGCGCCGCGCCGCATATTCGGCCGCAACACCTTCGATCTCGCGGCGGTATTCCAGATAGTCGGTCACCGCCTTGCGGTGCATCGAGATGAGGTCGGTCACCGGCTTGGTGAACAACTGGCCGATGACGTCGGCGACATGGGTGCCGCCGCCGGCCTTGGTGATCAGCAGCCCGCGCCCTTCCAGCGCCTTCAGCGCATCGCGCAGGATCGGCCGCGACACGTCGAACTGGCGCGCCAGCTCGCGCTCGCCCGGCAGCCGGTCGCCGGTGCGCAGCACGCCTTCAAGGATCAGGCTTTCGATCTGCTGCACCACCTCGTCGGCGGTGCGCGAATGCTCGATCCTGGAGAAAATATCGCTCAACGGGGGCCTGGGAAATTGAACCGGCGTCGCGCAAGATAAAGCCAGCGTCGCCAACTGGTCAAATATTTATCCAATTTGCCCAATCGGGTCGGTCTGCGCGTCGCGCCGGCAGGACCTACGATGCTAGACTTTGGTGTTTACGCGCCTCATGGATTGCCTTTAGAGGACGCCATCACACGAAGGGTCGAGAACAGGGGGACCACCGTGTCGGACGAGACGTCCAACCTCGAATTCCAGCCGCGCGCCCAGGGCAGCGTGATGGGCTTTCCCGCGCATGAGGGACGGCCCGGCGCGATCGGCGAGGTCCATGCCCGGCCGCATCCGCTGATCGAGAAGCCGCGCGTGCTTGTGCAACTCGCCTTCATGACCGAGGGCGGCTCCGGCGTCGACATGGCCGTGCTCTCCGAACTGTCGCGGCGCCTCGGCATCGCGGCGCCCGACCGTCATGCCCGCCACCACGCCATGAAGTGGGGCAAGGGCACGCTGCGCTGGGAGCGGCATACGGAATTCTCGACCTATCTTTGGGAAGGGCCGCTTGCCGAAAGCGGCAGGGCGCAGGAGGATTCTCCTTTCGGCAACGGGTTCTCGCCGCCGGGAACGGTGATCTCAGGCATAAGGCTGGAGATCCGCAAATGGACGCCGGCAAGCGAGAAGCTGATTGCGGCCTTCGACCCGACGAGCCTCTGCTATTCGCTGGTCGAGCGCGGCAATGCGGCCATCGTCACCGATTTCCGCCAGGACGGCGACGGCCTGACCCGCATCCTGGTGCTTGATCGCGGCCTGACGCCGGCGCGGACCGGGGCGCTGTCGCAGCGGCTGATCGACGTCGAGACCTACCGCACCCTTGCCATGCTCGGCCTGCCGCTGGCGCTGACCCTGTCGAGCCGCGCCCGCCGCATCGAAGACCGGTTGGCGCAGACCACGCTGGAAATGAAGGTCACTGAAACCCGCGACAGCCAGACGCTGCTCGCCGACCTGACCGAGCTTGCCGCCGAGCTGGAAGCCGATGCCGCCTCCAGCCTCTATCGCTTCGGCGCCAGCCGCGCCTATGACGGCATCGTTGTCGAGCGGCTGGAGGCGCTGGACGAAGAAGCCGTGCCCGGCTACGACACTTGGGGCGGCTTCCTGCAGCGGCGGGTGGCGCCTGCCATGCGCACCTGCCGTTCGGTCGAGGAGCGCCAGGCCAACCTGTCGCGCAAACTAACCCGCGCCACGACGCTGCTGCGCACGTGGGTTGATGTCGAGGTCGAGAAGCAGAACCGCGATCTGCTGGCGTCGATGAACAACCGCGCCCGGCTGCAACTGCGGTTGCAGCAGACGGTCGAGGGCCTGTCGGTGGCAGCAGTGTCCTACTATGTCGTCGGTCTGATCTCCTACCTTGCCAAGGGCGCCTCGATCTTCGGCCATGCCATTGCGCCCGAAGTCGTCACCGCCGCCTCGGTGCCGGTCGCCATCGTGCTGGTCTGGTGGGGGGTGCGGCGAGTGAGGCGGATGCACTCCGAGCCGGCGAAACATCCGGGGGAGTAGGAGCGCACTTTACCCTCCCCCTTGTGGGGAGGGTCGATCCGCATAGCGGATCGGGGTGGGGGTGCTCGTAAAGAGCTTTCGTCGCGCGGACCCCCACCCCGCTCACTGCGTTCGCGACCCTCCCCACAAGGGGGAGGGTGAATAGCGGCAGATTGCCGCTGCGGAAGGCGGGCAGTACGCTCTTTGCCCGACGCGGTGTTTGCAACATCCGAATGTAATTGGTAAAAGATTTTTACCAGCCAAGCGGAGAACGCCGCCGATGTCCGGCCTTGTCATGCCCAAGCCAGACGACGCCACTATGCGAAGGCGGGCGGAGATCGTCGCCGACATCCGCATCATCGTGCCGGGCGAGGGCGTCGTCGACGCCACCAATGAGATGCGCGCCTTCGAAAGCGACGGCCTCACCGCCTACCGGCAATTGCCGCTGGTCGTGGTGCTGCCGGAAACGGTGGCGCAGGTGTCGCGGGTGCTGAAATACTGCAACGACCGCAACATCCGTGTCGTGCCGCGCGGCTCCGGAACCTCATTGTCGGGCGGCGCGTTGCCGCTCGAGGATGCCGTGCTGCTGGTCATGAGCCGCTTCAACCGCATCCTTGCCATCGACTATCCCGATCGCGTCGTCGTCGCTCAGCCCGGCGTCACCAATCTCGGCATCACCACCGCCGTCGAGCAGGAGGGCTTCTACTATGCGCCCGATCCATCCTCGCAGATCGCCTGCTCGATCGGCGGCAATGTCGCGGAAAATTCCGGCGGCGTGCACTGCCTGAAATACGGCCTGACCGCCAACAATGTGCTCGGCATCGAGATGGTGCTGATGAACGGCGAGGTGGTGCGGCTTGGCGGCAATCATCTGGACTCGGAAGGCTATGATCTCCTCGGCGTCATGACGGGGTCCGAAGGCCTGCTCGGCGTCGTCACCGAGGTCACCGTGCGCATCCTGAAAAAGCCGGAGACGGCCCGCGCTCTGCTGATCGGCTTTCCGACCAGCGAGCAGGGCGGCCAGTGCGTCGCCGACATCATCGGCGCCGGCATTATCCCCGGCGGCATGGAGATGATGGACCGGCCGGCAATCCATGCCGCGGAGGATTTCGTTAATGCTGGCTACCCCCTTGATGTCGAGGCGCTGCTGATCGTCGAACTCGACGGGCCGGGCGTCGAGGTCGATCACCTGATCGGTCTCGTCGAAGCGATCGCCTATAGGAACAGCTCCACCACCTGTCGCATCTCGCAATCCGAACAGGAGCGGCTGAGTTTCTGGGCTGGCCGCAAGGCGGCCTTCCCGGCGGTCGGCCGCATCTCGCCCGACTATTACTGCATGGATGGCACCATCCCGCGCAAGGAATTGCCGGGTGTGCTCGCCGGCATGCGCGAACTGTCGGAGAAATACGGCCTCGGCGTCGCCAACGTCTTCCACGCCGGCGACGGCAATCTGCATCCGCTGATCCTCTACGACGCCAACGTGCCGGGCGAACTCGACAAGGCGGAAAGTTTTGGCGCCGACATCTTGCGGCTCTGCGTCAAGGTCGGCGGCGTCTTGACCGGCGAGCACGGCGTCGGCGTCGAGAAGCGCGATTTGATGCCGGAGATGTTCAACCAGATCGACCTCGACCAACAAATGCGCGTCAAATGCGCCTTCGATCCCAACCATCTGCTTAACCCGGGAAAAGTGTTTCCACAACTGCGCCGCTGTGCGGAGCTTGGGCGCATGCACGTGCATCGGGGGCAGCTGGCATTTCCGGATATTCCGAGGTTTTGATGGGGGCGGAATGTCTCACGTCGGCGATCCTTCGCGCCCCCCTCTGTCCTGCCGGACATCTCACCCACAAGGGGGGAGATCACCAGTCATCTCTGCCTTCGCCAACCTTCGACGTTGCTAGAGAGGCGCGGTCGCCAAAGCTGCTAATCTCCCCCCAAGTGGGGGAGATGTCCGGCAGGACAGAGGGGGGCGCGAAGGAACTCGACCCATCTTCGCCATGACGACCTTCACCCCCACCACATCGGCCGAGATCCTCTCCACCGTCCAATGGGCGGCGGCGGAAGAGTCACCTTTGGAAATCATCGGCCACGGCTCCAAGCGCGGCATCGGCCGGCCACAGCAGAGCGAACACACGCTCGATCTTTCGAAGCTCACCGGCGTCACCCTCTACGAGCCGGCCGAGTTGGTACTGTCGGCCAAGGCCGGCACGCCGCTTTCCGAGATCGAAAACCTGCTCGCCGAAAGCGGCCAGCAACTCGCCTTCGAACCGATGGATTACGGTCCTTTACTCGGCGGCGAGCCCGGCAAGGGCACGATCGGCAGCGTGCTCGCCGCGAACCTGTCCGGCCCGCGCCGGCTGAAGGCGGGGGCTGCACGAGACCATATTCTGGGAATCAATGCGGTTGCCGGACGCGGCGAGGCCTTCAAGTCCGGCGGCCGCGTCGTCAAGAATGTCACCGGCTACGATCTGTCGAAGCTGATGGCCAACAGCTGGGGCACGCTGGCCGTGTTCACCGATGTCACCTTCAAGGTGCTGCCGGCGGCCGAGACCGAGGTGACGCTTGCCATGCGCGGCCTACTCGACGATGCCGCCTCTGCCGCCATGGCGCTGGCGCTCGGCTCCAGCGCCGAAGTGTCGAGCGCGGCCCATCTGCCCGAACGCATCGCCGCGCGCATTGCCGGGGGCAGTCTAGGCACTGACGCTGCAACGCTGCTGCGCGTCGAAGGGTTTGGCCCATCGGTCGCCTATCGCATTGAGGCGCTGAAGACCCTGCTGAAAAATGCCGGCCCGCTGCAGGAGATCGCAGGTGAGACATCGCATACCCTCTGGCGTGACATAAGGGACTGCACGCCATTCGCCGACCGTAGCGAAAAGCCGGTCTGGCGCGTCTCCATGGCGCCGTCTCAGGCCCATCAGATGGTGCTGACGCTGCGCATGCAGATCGGTGTCAGCGCCTTCTACGACTGGCAGGGCGGGCTGGTCTGGCTGCGCATGGAGGAGGGCGATCCCGAGGCCGCCCTGCTGCGCGGGCTGATCAGAAAGCATCGCGGCGGCCACGCGACGCTGGTGCGCGCCACCCCTTCGTATCGCGCCGCCGTTCCGGTGTTCGAGCCGCAGGCGCCGCATCTGGCCGCACTGTCGGCGCGGCTCAAGGCCGAGTTCGATCCCAAGTCCATCCTCAATCCCGGCCGCATGGCCCAAGGCTAAGATAATGCAAACCAACTTCTCCCTTGCCCAGCTTGCTGATCCGCATGTCGCGGAATCGGAGAAGATCCTGCGCAAATGCGTGCATTGCGGCTTCTGCACCGCCACTTGCCCGACCTATGTGACATTGGGCAACGAGCTGGATTCGCCACGCGGGCGGATCTATCTCATCAAGGACATGCTGGAGAACGGCCGCCCGGCCGACAAGGAGATCGTCACCCATATCGACCGCTGCCTGTCCTGCCTCGCCTGCATGACGACCTGCCCGTCGGGCGTCAATTACATGCACTTGGTCGACCATGCCCGCGCCCATATCGAGGAAACTTACAAGCGGCCGCTGCTCGACCGGCTCACCCGCGCCATGCTGGCCTTCGTGCTGCCCTATCCCGCGCGCTTTCGCGCCGCGCTGAAATTGGCGAGACTCGGCAAGCCATTCATTCGTCTGTTCGAAAAGGTGTCGGCCCTGAAGCCGCTCAGCGCGATGCTGAAGCTGGCACCGGCCTCGATCCCGACGGTCTCGCCAATGGCCTCTTCCGGCATTCATGCCGGGCAGGGGACGAAGAGAGGCCGCGTCGCCATCCTCACCGGCTGCGCCCAATCGGTACTCGACCCCGCCATCAACGAGACGACGATTGCATTGCTGACCAGGCTTGGCGTCGAGGTCGTGGTGCCGCAGGGCGAAGCCTGCTGTGGCGCGGTTGTCCATCATATGGGCCGCGAGGCAGCAGCCCTTGCCTCGGCCCGGCAGAATGTCGATGCGTGGACGCGTGCCATCGACCAGGGCGGGCTCGATGCCATCGTCATCACCGCGTCCGGCTGCGGCACAACGATCAAGGACTACGGCTTCATGCTGCGCCTCGATCCGGCCTATGCCGACAAGGCCGCGCGGGTCTCGGCGCTGGCCAGGGACATTACCGAATATCTCGCAAGCCTCGACCTGCCCGAGCCGGTGCGCAAACCCGGCACCGTCGTCGCCTATCACTCCGCCTGCTCGATGCAGCACGGTCAGAAGATCATCCGCCAGCCGAAGGAATTGCTGTCCAAGGCGGGCTTCGTCGTGCGCGAACCGCGCGAGGGGCATCTGTGCTGCGGCTCCGCCGGCACCTACAACATCCTGCAGCCGGAGATTTCCGCAAGGTTGCGTGACCGCAAGGTGAAGAACATCGAGGCGACCGACGCCGAAATCGTCGCCACCGGCAACATCGGCTGCATCACCCAGATCGCTTCCGCCGCGAAGCTGCCGGTGGTGCACACGATCAAGCTGCTCGACTGGGCCTATGGTGGTCCGAAGCCGGAGGGCGTCTCCGAAGGAAACCTGGTCGCCGCCGAGTAAGCAGCTATTCCGCTGCCAGCCGGTCCACCACGCCATACGTCGCCTGGTAGCGCGCGCGCTGGCGGCTGAGCGCGACCATTGTGTTGCGCAAGAGGATCGCCACAGTGATCGGGCCGACGCCGCCCGGCACCGGCGTGATCCAGGACGCGACTTCCTTCACGCTCTCGGTGTCGACGTCGCCGACGATGCGGCTCGTGCCGTCCGGGCCGATCTCGGAATTGATGCCGATGTCGATGACGGCCGCACCGGGCTTCACCATGTCGGCCTTGATCAGCCGCGGCTTGCCGACGGCGACGAACAGCGCATCGGCGCGGCGCGCATGTGCCGCCACCGAGCGCGTCATGTGATGGCACACCGTCACCGTTGCGCCTTCGCTCATCAGCAGGAAGGCAATCGGCTTGCCGACGATCTCGGAATGGCCGACGACGACGACTTCGAGCCCCTTGAGGTCGAGGCCGGTTTCCTTGAGCAGCTCGACCGAGGCCGCAGCCGTGCAAGGCGCGAGGTCGAGCTGGTTGTAGACGATATTGCCGATCGACGCCGGATGCATGCCCTCGACGTCCTTCAGTGGATGCACCGCCGCTTGCAGCGTCTTGATCGGGATATGCGCCGGCACCGGCCGCTGGATGATGATGCCGGTGACGCGCGGGTCGGCGTTCAGGCCGTGGATCGCCGCCTCGAGTTCGCCGGCGCTGATGTCGGCGGGGAACCGCCGCTCCTCGAAACCGATGCCGGCAAGCGCGGCCTTGGCGCGCTGGTTGCGCACATAGACATCGACGGCAGCGGTATCGCCGACGGTGATCGACACCAGCTTGGGCGGAAAACCTTCGGCGGTGGCGATGGCGGCATCCTCGCGCACGGATGCCATGATGCGCTGGGCGACCGGGCCGCCCCGGAGATAGCGGCTATCGTCTGGCGGAGACATGGCTGAACCTTTGCAGCGAGTTTGGCGCAGGGGAGTTTGGCCGTCCCTATAGCAGGGGAAATGCGGCAAGGCAGCGTGAAAGCGAACCGTCATCCCCCTGGCGCGACGTTCTGGCGCAGCCTGGCTCAGCTATAGCCGCAAAGAGAAAGGGCAGCGCGGTTTCCCGGGCTGCCCTTTCCTGACTGGCCGCATCCCCACACGGCCCGTCCCCCGTAAACTCTTCCCGATCCCTGAAGGTCTAGCCTTCTGAACCAGATGATTCGGTAGCCGACTATATCACGACCACGGTCGTTCCAACATTGACCCTCTCGTAAAGGTCAACCACGTCCTCGTTGCGCATGCGGATACAGCCGGAAGATACCGAGCCGCCGATGGTCCATGGCTGGTTGGTGCCGTGGATGCGGTATTCCGTCGTGCCGAGATAGAGCGCGCGGGCGCCGAGCGGATTCTCTTCGCCACCGGCCAGATAGGTCGGGAGGTAGCGGCCCCTGGCAGCCTCGCGCTTGATCATCTCCGCTGGCGGGCGCCAGTCCGGCCAGACGCGCTTGTTGGTGATCTTGTGCGTGCCAGACCATTCGAACCCAGGCTTGCCGGTGCCGACGCCATAGCGCCGCGCCTTGCCGTTCTTCTCGACCAGGAACAGGAAGTTCTGCGTCGTATCGATGACGATCGTGCCCGGCTTCTGTGGGCCGTCATAGGCGACTTCCTGCGGCAGATAGAGCGGATTGATCTGCGGCCGCATCACCACGCGCTTGACCGGCGCCTGCACGGAAGCAGTGCGAACCCGATCGGGTCGCGCCGGCTGCGCATAGCGAACGCGCGGCTGTTGGACCACCTGTCGGCTCTGCCGCACGATGCCGGGCGCCCGGCCAAGCTGCAGCACCCAGGGTGCGGAAAGGTCGGGGCTCACCATCACCGGCGGCCTTTCGGCATAGCGGTCGTTGGCGGCAGACGAGGTGACGCCGGCGGCCAGAATGGCCACGGCGCCGAGCACGGAACGCAAAAAGATCTTCATCGGAACGCACCTTGATCGTCGAACGGACGGAGGCGGAACTTGCCCCCGGTTGCGCGATCCTTGGCGCGAAGCGGCAACCGAAACATGAATCGGAATGCGTAAAATGCCGCTTTGTCAGTAAACCTTTTGGTGTGGTTACCGCCGGGTTCAGGAATCTGGTAAAGCCGTGGTAAATGCAGCGCGAAAGCGCGTTAACGGATGGATCGGCCATGGCGCAAGACAACACCGGACTGCTTACCGGCTCCGACGGGATCACGCGCTGCTTCTGGCACGGCAATCTGCCGGACTATCTGCACTACCACGACCATGAATGGGGCCGGCCGGTCGCCGACGACCGCAGGCTGTTCGAAAAAATCTGCTTGGAAGGCTTTCAGTCCGGCCTGTCCTGGCTGACCATTCTGCGCAAGCGCGAGAATTTCCGCGAGGCCTTCGCCGGTTTCGACTTCGACAAGGTCGCCGCCTTCACCGACGAGGATGTCGAGCGCTTGGTCGCCAATGCCGGCATCATCCGTCACCGCGGCAAGATCGTCTCGACCATCAACAACGCCAAACGGGCGTGGGAAATGGTCGACGAGTTCGGTTCGCTGGCCGCCTGGTTCTGGAAGTTCGAGCCGGGGCCGGACGAGCGGCCGGAGATCGTCGACCTCGCCCACCTGCGCGCCAACCCAACGACAGCGGTTTCGATCAGGATTTCGAAGGAGTTGAAAAAGCGCGGCTGGAGCTTTGTCGGACCGACGACGGTCTATGCCTTCATGCAAGCGATGGGCCTGGTCAATGACCATCTCGAAGGGTGCGTGTGCCGGGAGCAGGTGGAGAAGGAACGCAAGGCCTTTAAGAGGCCGAAGTAGGGCGCTGTCCCCCGACCTCCCCCTTGTGGGCCCTTGTGGGGAGGTCGCGCCGAAGGCGCGGGTGGGGGTATCTTGGCGCCGCACCCCCACCCCGACGCTACGCGTCGACCCTCCCCACAAGGGGGAGGGTAAGGAACTCACGTCCCGCTGGCGCCCGTCAGAAAAAGCCCGGCGACAATCGCCGCCAGTGCCGCAAAGGCCGGATAAATCACCAGCAATCCAGTCATCAGCGCCTCGCGCACGGTGGAACCCTTGCGCTCGTCGGCAGTGACCTCAAACGGACCGGGGCTCGCCGTCACATGCGCACGGCTCTCGGCCGGCCGCAGCCGGACTTCATGCAAGCCGCCGTCTCTGATATCGAATTTGCGTGCCGCAGTCATGGCCCCAACCCTTTGTTTCGGCGCGCTTATCGGCTCTGATTGTGTCGGCACGATGCCGCGCCGATGGCGGAATTGTTTCCTTTTGGTGCGTTTTGTTTCGAAGGAGAAGGAAAGAGCGCAAACCCTTGCCGCACCAAGCCGCTTCGGTTAGGACACGCCGACTCCAAACAAGTCATCGATTACTTAGCGAAAAGACCCATCCCATGGCCGACAAATCGGAAAAGACGAAAGCGCGGCTGCCGCGCGGCTTTGCCGACCGCAGCGCCGACGATATCCGCGCCGTCGAGAAGATGATGGCGACGATCCGTTCGGTCTATGAGCTCTACGGTTTCGAGCCGGCCGACCAGCCCCTGATCGAATACACCGATGCGCTGGGCAAGTTCCTGCCCGACCAGGACCGGCCTAATGAGGGCGTATTTTCTTTCCAGGACGATGACGAGCAGTGGCTGTCGCTGCGCTACGATTTGACCGCGCCGACGGCGCGCTATGTCGCCGAGAATTTTGAGCGGCTGCCAAAACCCTATCGCAGCTACCGGTCCGGCTGGGTGTTCCGCAATGAAAAGCCCGGCCCGGGCCGCTTCCGCCAGTTCATGCAGTTCGACGCCGACACCATCGGCACGCCGGGGGTCGCGGCCGATGCCGAGATGGCCATGATGATGGCCGACGTGATGGAAGCGCTCGGCATCAAACGCGGCGACTACGTCATCCGCGTTAACAACCGCAAAGTCCTGGATGGCGTGCTGGAGGCGATTGGCCTTGGCGGCGATGAGAATGCCGGCCGCCGGCTGACGGTGCTGCGCGCCATCGACAAGCTGGACAAGCTCCGACCGGAAGGCGTGAGGCTCCTGCTTGGCCCAGGACGGTGGGACGGCGGCAAGGAAGGGGATGGCGATTTCGCCAAGGGCGCCGGACTGAATGAGGGGCAGATTGATAAGTTTGAATTTCTGTTTGCCTGCTTTGAAGGGCGTACAGTAGCAGATGTCGGTTTATCACCCGACGAGCCAGTTTATAGGAAACCTAACGAGTTAGACCTCCTAGCTGCCCAAGCTCAAGAAGCTGGCTGCTATTCGCTGCCGTTAGGTGTGCTGCGTTCCGCTTTCTTCAAATTTGGTGGCGATGCCAACGCAACTCAAAGTGGCTTCGATGGCTACAACGAGTTGTTCGATATCGGAAAGATGTTAGTTGCGGCAGGCTACGATGACCGAGTTGCAATCGATCCCTCCGTCGTGCGTGGCCTCGAATACTACACCGGCCCGGTTTTCGAGGCCGAGCTTCTGGCCGAAATCCCCAACGAAGACGGCCAGATCGTGCGCTTCGGTTCGGTCGGCGGTGGCGGCCGCTATGACGGGCTGGTCTCGCGCTTCCGTGGCGAGCCGGTGCCGGCGACCGGCTTTTCGATCGGCGTCTCCCGCCTGATGACGGCGCTGAAGAACCTCGGCAAGCTGGACAGCACCGATGTCATCGCGCCGGTCGTCGTGCTGGTGATGGACAAGGACACCGAAAGCCTCGGCCGCTACCAGAAGATGGTCGCGCAACTGCGCGCCGCCGGCATCCGCTCCGAAATGTATCTCGGCGGCGCCGGCATGAAGGCGCAGCTGAAATATGCCGACCGCCGCGGCAGCCCGGTCGCCGTTATCCAGGGCGGCGACGAGCGCGCCAAGGGCGAGCTGCAGATCAAGGATCTGATCGAAGGCGCGCGCATGTCGGCAGAGATCACCGACAACGCCGAATGGCGCGCCGCAAGGCCGGCACAGGTCACGGTGGCGGAGGCTGAGCTGGTCGCCGAGGTGAAGAAGATTTTGGCTGCGCAGGCCGCTGACCGTGCGAAGGGTGGCGCTTGAACGCCCCCCTCTGGCCTGCCGGCCATCTCCCCCTCAAGGGGGGAGATTGGATGTCGCGCATGGTTTCGCCAATCTCCGGCGTTGAAGAAGAGGCGCTGCGCTCCAAGCTGCCAATCTACCCCCTTGAGGGGGAGATGGCCGGCAGGCCAGAGGGGGGTGCCTCGCACCCAACCAGCCGATGACTCGCTATCCCGCCATCGCATCCGAAATCACCAAGCTCTTCGCCACCCGCAACACCCATGCGGTCGAGGTGGCGGTGCTGCAGCCGGCCGACCCATTCCTCGATATGGCCGGCGAGGATCTGCGCCGCCGCATCTTTCTCACCGAAAGCGAGACCGGCAAGACGCTGTGCCTTCGTCCCGAATTCACCATCCCCGTCTGCCTCGACCACATCGCCTCGCAGGCCGGCACGCCGCGCCGCTATTCCTATCTCGGCGAAGTGTTCCGCCAGCGCCGCGAGGGCGGCAACGAGTTCTTTCAGGCCGGCATCGAGGATCTCGGCGACCGCGACACGGCCAAGGCCGATGCGCGTTCGCTGGCCGATGCGCATGCGCTGCTGCAGCTGGTGCTGCCGGCGCAACCTCTGGCGATCACGCTCGGCGACCAGACCATCTTCGAGGCGGTGCTGGCGGCCCTCGGCCTGCCGCGCGGCTGGCGCATGCGACTTGCGCGCGCCTTCGGTTCGGCGCCGATGCTGCAGGCAGCGTTGTCCGATCTCGCCAACCCGCCACGCAACGGTCAGCTTGACGGCGAAGTCGCGGCCCTTGTCCTCGATGGCGATCTCGAAGCGCTTTCCGCCCACATTGCCGGCGGCATGGAAGAGGCCGGCCTGCTGGCATCCGGCGGACGCGCGCCCGCCGACATTGCCCGGCGGCTGATCGAAAAGGCCGAATTGCGCAGCGTGCGGCTGTCGAACGGAGCGTTTGCGGCGCTCAGGGATTTTCTCGCCATTGACGTGCCGCTCGACGGCTCGAGTGCTGCGCTCGAAAGTTTTGCGGCCTCTGCCGGGCTTTCTCTGGGCGCGGCGCTCGAAAAATTCGCCGCCCGCGCCAAAGCCATCGAGGCACATGGCCTGCCTGCAAAGACGATCCGCTACGACGCTGCCTTCGGCCGTCCGCTGGATTACTACACCGGCATCGTCTTCGAGATCGCAGCACTTGGTGGCGAGCGGCCGCTGGCCGGCGGCGGTCGCTACGACCGGCTGCTGACCCTGCTCGGCGCCAAGACGCCGATCCCCGGCGTCGGCTTCTCTGTCTGGCTCGACCGCATCGAAGCGCTGCGGGGAGAGCCGCAATGATCACGCTGGCGATCCCATCGAAAGGCCGGCTCAAGGAGCAGGCCTTGGAGGTACTGGCCAGGGCCGGGCTTGCCGTCAGCCTGCCCGGCGATGAGCGCCAGTACCGCGCCCGCATCGACGGCGCCGAGGGCATCGAGGTGGCGTTCCTGTCGGCGTCCGAAATCGCCGGCGAGATTGGGCAAGGTTCGGTCGACCTCGGCATTACCGGCGAGGATCTGCTGCGCGAAAACCTCGCCGACTGGGAGGCGCGCGCCGAAATCGTCGCTCGCCTCGGCTTCGGCCATGCCGATGTCGTGGTCGCGGTGCCCGGCATCTGGCTCGACGTCGATACTATGGCCGATCTCGACGATGTCGCCGCCGATTTCCGCCAGCGCCACGGCAGGCGACTGAGGATCGCAACCAAATACTGGCGGCTCACGCAGCAGTTCTTCTCGCAAAAGCACGGCATCCAGGTCTACCGCATCGTCGAAAGCCTCGGGGCCACCGAAGGCGCACCGGCGGCAGGCCTCGCCGACGTCATCGTCGACATCACCACCACCGGCTCGACCCTGCGCGCCAACCATCTCAAGGTGCTGGCCGATGGGGTTGTGCTGAAGTCGCAGGCCTGCCTCGTGGCTGCCAGGAAAGATCGTGCTGCTGCGGATGAGGCGCTAGTGCGGGAAATAGCCGCGAAGATGAGCGCGCTCCCTCCCCCTTGAGGGGAGGGTGGACAGCCGCCAAAGGCGGATGGACGGGTGGGGTCGCTCCGGCAGTGCTCGACGCGAGACCACCCAAGCCGGGTCGACCGTGACCAAGGAAGTCGAGCACTTCGCCGAGGACCCCACCCGCCTCGCTTCGCGAGGCACCCTCCCCGCGAGGGGGAGGGGAACCGCCTCTACTTTCCACCATCCCATCAGGCTGATAGGCTCGCCATATCCCGGGAGGAAACGGCGATGGCGATCAATCTCGACGAGCTCAAGAACGCCACCAATCTGCGCGGGCGCGGCAGGGCGTTCATCGCTCCGCTCGACGGCCGGGCACATGTGTCGGGCGACCGTTCGGTGCCGCTGCTCGACAAGACGATCCCTCAGCTTTTCTCCGACACGGTCGGCAGATACGCCACGCAGGATGCTGCCGTCTTCGTCGGACAGGACAAGCGCTTCACCTGGAGCGAATTGTCGGACACGGTCGATACGCTCGCCGCCGGCTTCCTGGCGCTCGGCCTCGAAAAAGGCGACCGTGTCGGCATCTGGTCGCCCAACCGCTGGGAATGGCTGGTCACCCAATTCGCCACCGCTCGCATCGGCCTGATCCTGGTCAACATCAACCCGGCCTACCGGCTGACGGAGCTGGAATATGCCCTCAACAAGGTCGGCTGCAAGGCGCTGGTCACCGCCGCCAGTTTCAAGACCTCCGACTATCTCGGCATGATCGAGACGCTGGCGCCGGAGCTCGCCAAGGCCACCCCCGGCAAGCTCAAGGCGCAGAAATTGCCGACGCTGAAGATCGTCATTAGCATGGGCGACGACAACTCGCCCGGCATGTTCAATTTCGCCGATGTGCTGTCGATGGCCGGCCGCGACGAGCATGACAGCCTCGACCGCATCTCCGAAGGGCTGAAGCCGGGCGAGGCCATCAACATCCAGTTCACATCAGGCACGACGGGCGCGCCCAAGGGCGCGACGCTGACCCACACCAACATCGTCAACAATGGCAATTTCGTCACCGCTGCGATCAAGCTCACCGTCGACGACCGGCTCTGCATCCCGGTGCCGCTCTACCACTGCTTCGGCATGTCGATGGGCACGATGGGCTGCGTCACCAAGGGCGCGACCATGGTGTTTCCTGGCGAGGGTTTTGACGCCGGCGCGACGCTGAAGGCGGTGGCGCAGGAACGCTGCACCGGCCTCTACGGCGTGCCGACCATGTTCGTCGCCATGCTTGACCACGCCGACTTCACCAGCTTCGATCTCTCCAGCCTGCGCACCGGCATCATGGCGGGCTCACCATGCCCGATCGAGGTGATGAAGAAGGTGGTGACGCTGATGCATATGGAAGAGGTGACCATCGCCTACGGCATGACCGAGACCAGCCCGGTCTCGTTCCAGAGCAGCGTCGACGATCCGCTGGAAAAACGCGTCTCCACTGTCGGCCGCATCCATCCGCATGTCGAGGTCAAGGCCATCGACGCCGAGGGCGCCACCGTCGCAATCGGCACGCCCGGGGAGCTGTGCACCCGCGGCTATTCCGTGATGAAGGGTTATTGGGACGACGCGGAAAAAACCCGCGAGGCGATCGACAGCGATGGCTGGATGCACACCGGTGATCTCGCCACCATCGACTCCGAGGGCTATTGCAACATTGTCGGCCGGGTCAAGGACATGGTCATCCGCGGCGGCGAAAACGTCTATCCCAGAGAGGTCGAGGAATTTCTCTATCGCCATCCCAAGGTCAAGGAGGTGCAGGTGTTCGGCATTCCCGACGCCAAATATGGCGAGGAGCTGTGCGCCTGGATCGTGCTGAAGCCCAACCAGATCGCGACCGAGCAGGAGATCAAGAATTTCTGCGCCGGCCAGATCGCCCACTACAAAATCCCCCGCTACATCCGCTTCCGCACCGAACTGCCGATGACGGTGACGGGCAAGCCGCAGAAGTTTCTGATGCGGGAAGCGATGGTGGAGGAACTGGGGCTGGTGGTGCAGAAGACGGCGTAGGGTGATCTAATTGCCTGCGTTACGAGACTGGATTGCCGCTGACAATGGTCGTTATCGGTAGCGTATTGGCGATTTCCCCTCAGGGCGAAACCGTTGACCACTTCCTAAATATATGACCACCTCGTAACGAAGCGTTTGCTTGCAGGTTGTACCATGGTGCCGGGAAACATGACCGGCTCAACAAAGGTGAGGAATGCCAAGCGTCAATCCTGACGTGCTAAAGTGGGCCCGCGAAACGGCCGGGTTCGATCTCGAAGGTGCAGCAAAAAGGCTGGGCCTCAAGGACACGCGTTCTGTCGCAGGTCCAGATCGTCTTGCGGCGTTGGAAAATGGCGATGGCGAACCTTCCCGGCCCTTGCTCCTAAAGATGGCAAAACACTACCGGCGCCCGTTGCTTGCGTTCTATCTGCCCGCACCCCCTAAGCGGGCGGAGCGTGGTGAGGATTTCCGCACCTTGCCGGTGGATTATGCTCGGCGAGACGAGGCATTAGTTGATGCTTTGCTGCGCGAAGTTAGGGCAAGACAAGAGATGGTTCGCTCCCTGCTCGAAGTTGAAGACGAGGCAAAAAAGCTGTCTTTCGTCGGAAGCTTCGACGCTAATGGCAGTACCAAGGCACTAGCAAAGGAAATTAAGGACGCTCTTAGTTTCAATCTTACTCAATTCAGGCGGGGTGGCCGAAATGACGCCTTCGCTTATTTGAGGAACCTCACCGAACAAATCGGTGTCTTCGTGCTGTTGATTGGGAATCTTGGAAGTCACCACAGTGCTCTTGACGTTGAGCTTTTTCGTGGGGTTGCCTTGGCGGATCCTATCGCGCCTTTCGTCGTCATAAACGATCAGGATAGTGAAGCAGCGTGGTCTTTTTCACTGCTGCATGAATTGGCGCATATCTGGATCGGCCGCACGGGAATCAGCGGCGCAAATCCTTCCACTGCAGTCGAGGTATTCTGCAACGACGTTGCTGGCCAAATCCTCATGCCCGAAGGTGAAGCTGGTCGTGAGGACGCTTTGCGCGGCGCGCCAACCGAACAAGTCATCGCTAGAATAAGGCAGCTCGCTGAGGCTTGGCGCGTGAGCCATTCTGCAGTCAACTATAAGCTGTTTCGCGAGGGCATTATTTCGCGCGAAGTGTGGGCCGAGATTAGTGGCATCTTTCGCCGCTTGTGGCTTCAGAACCGGGCGACCGCGCGAGAGCGAAATAAGGAGAACGAGAACGGACCCGATTATTATGTAGTCCGACGGCATAGGCTGGGTAACCGACTAGTGGCCCTTTCTGGGCGGATGCTTGCCGAGGGCGTTCTCTCGCCATCTATGGCGAGTCGAATCTTGGGCGTTAAGCCGACCAACGTTTACGCTCTGACGGGGTTGTCGACTGCTGGCACCTCTGGCCGCGCAGCTTGAGGGGGTAACGATTTATCTCCTCGATGCCAACGTCCTAATCACCGCCAAGAACTCGTATTACGCATTTGATCGCGTGCCCGAGTTCTGGGACTGGTTGCTGCATTGGGGTGAACAAGGTGCAATCAAGATTCCCGTCGAAATCCTCGAGGAAATCGTAGGGGGTACAGACGACCTGGCTCAATGGCTTGGTGACAAAGACAATAAGAATGCGCTTTGCCTCGAGGAAGAAGCCGATGTCGGGCGGGTTCAAGATGTCTTGGCGAACGGCTATGCCCATGACCTTACCGACGCCGAAATCATCAAGATCGGACGTGATCCTTTTCTGATATCGTATGCCATGTTTGCTCCGGATGTCCGGACGGTTATCACGACCGAAGTTTCAAAACCGGCAGCACAACGTGCAAATCGCAGAATTCCTGATGTCTGCAACCAAATGCATGTGGTATGGGGTGATAGTTTCTTGCTAGTTCGAGAGCTCAATTTCTCGACCAAATGGCGTGACCGCGTTTAGAGCATAGCTCATCGCTTCATCCATCGACCTAGTGTGCAAGCCCCTCACACCCCAGCACCGCCCCATCCAGCCCGCGAATGATCTTCGCCAACTCGACGCACTCATCATGCCGCACCTTGTTGCGGCGCCAGGCGAGGCAGATCGTGCGTTGCGGCATTGGCTCCTGGAACGGCACGATCTTGAGGTCCGGCATGGCGCTGGCCGGCCTTGCCGCCATTTCGGGGATGAGCGTGACGCCGAGACCATGCGCCACCATCTGCAGCAGCGTCGTCAGGCTGGTGGCGCCGTAGCTTGCCATCGCTACGGGACGCACGCTGCCGCACAGGGCCAGCGCCTGTTCGCGCAGGCAGTGGCCTTCCTCCAAAAGCATCAACCGCTCCAGCGCCGGGCTTTCCGGCGGCACCGGTGGCGAGGCGAAGGCTGGATCTCCGGCTGGCACGGCGAGGAAGAAGCGGTCGGCGAACAGTTCCTCGGTGACCAGGCCCGGCTGCTCGAGCGGCAGCGCGGCGATGAAGGCGTCGAGCCGTCCGGTTGCCGTGTCCTCGACCAGTGATGCCGTCACTGCTTCGCGCAGTTCGAGCTGCAGGGACGGAAAATGCCGCTTCAGCTCCGGGAGCACATGCGGCAAAAGATACGGCGCCACGGTCGGGATGATGCCCAGCCGGAAGCGGCCTTCCATGGCCGGGCGGCCGCGCCGGGCCGTCGTCTCGACATCACTGATGTCGCGCAGGATGCGCTCGATGCGTGGCAGCAGCGCTTGCGCCTCTTCCGTCATCCGCACCGTCTTGCCGCCGCGCTCGAACAGCCGGCAGTTCAGCCTTTGCTCCATCTCGGCGATTTGCGCGGACAGCGCCGGCTGGCTGACGCCGGCGAGTTTTGCGGCGCGGCCGAAATGCAGCGTTTGCGCCAAAGCCTCGAAATATTGCATCTGCCGCACGGTCAAGCCAATCATAAGGAAAGCCTATCGCAACAAACAGGAAAGGCAATTTGTTTTTATCGAAGAGACGGCTTAGTCTGGAACCATTCCAGAGTGGCGCGGCTCCCGGCCGGCCCGGAAAAAACAACACATAAATCAGCAATTCGGAGGCCAAGATGGACGCGATGACCGACGACAACAGCGCCGGCAAATGCCCGGTCGCGCATGGAACCTCCGCCAGGACCAACCGCGACTGGTGGCCGAACCAGCTCGACATCGGCGTTCTCCACCAGCAGTCGAGCCTTTCGGACCCGATGGGCGAAGCTTTCGACTACGCCGCGGAGTTCAAGACGCTCGACCTCGACGCGGTGATCGAGGATTTGCACAAGGTGATGACGGATTCGCAGGATTGGTGGCCGGCCGATTTCGGCCATTACGGGCCGCTGTTCATCCGCATGGCCTGGCACAGCGCCGGCACCTATCGCATCGGCGACGGCCGGGGTGGCGCCGGTGCGGGCCAGCAGCGTTTCGCGCCGCTGAACAGTTGGCCGGACAACGCCAATCTCGACAAGGCGCGCCGGCTGCTGTGGCCGGTCAAGCAGAAATACGGCCGCAAGATCTCCTGGGCCGACCTGTTGATTCTCACCGGCAACGTCGCGCTGGAATCGATGGGCTTCAAGACCTTTGGCTTTGCCGGTGGCCGCGCCGATGTCTGGGAGCCCGAGCAGGATGTCGACTGGGGTTCGGAAACCAAGTGGCTCGACGACAAGCGCTATTCCGGCGACCGTGAGTTGCACGGCCATCTCGGCGCGGTGCAGATGGGCCTGATCTACGTCAACCCGGAAGGGCCGAACGGCAAGCCGGATCCGCTGGCCTCGGCCCGCGACATCCGCGAGACCTTCGGACGCATGGCAATGAACGATGAGGAAACCGTGGCGCTGATCGCCGGCGGCCACACCTTCGGCAAGACCCATGGCGCCGGTGATGCAACACTGGTCGGCGCCGAGCCGGAAGGCGCGGGCATCGAGGCGCAGGGCCTCGGCTGGTCGAGCAAGCATGCCACCGGCATTGCCGGCGATGCGATCACGTCCGGCCTCGAAGTTACCTGGACGACGACGCCGACCAAGTGGAGCAACAACTTCTTCGACAATCTCTTCAACTTCGAATGGGAGCTGACCAAGAGCCCGGCCGGGGCCCATCAGTGGACGCCGAAGGGCGGCTCTGGCGCGGCTACGGTGCCGGACGCGCACAATCCCTCGAAGCGTCATGCGCCGGCAATGCTGACCACCGACCTCGCGCTGCGGGCCGACCCGGCCTATGAGAAGATCTCGCGCCGCTTCCACGAGCATCCGGAGCAGTTCGCCGATGCCTTCGCCCGTGCCTGGTACAAGCTCACCCATCGCGACATGGGGCCGGTCGTGCGGTATCTCGGCCCGCTGGTGCCGAAGGAAGAGCTGATCTGGCAGGATCCGGTTCCGGCCGTCGACCATGAGCTGGTCAGCGACCAGGATATCGCATTGCTGAAGGCCAAGATCCTGGCTTCGGACCTCAGCGTTTCGCAATTGGTCTCGACCGCCTGGGCCTCGGCCTCGACCTTCCGCAACTCCGACAAGCGCGGCGGCGCCAATGGCGCGCGCATTCGTCTGGCGCCGCAGAAGGACTGGGAGGTCAACCAGCCTGTCGAACTGGCCACCGTGCTGGCGAAGCTCGAAGCCATCCAGAACGAGTTCAACGCAGGCGGCAAGAAGGTCTCGCTGGCCGACCTCATCGTGCTCGGCGGCGTCGCCGCGGTCGAGAAAGCGGTGCAGGATGGCGGCAATGCGGTGAAGGTTCCCTTCACGCCCGGCCGCACCGACGCCTCGCAGGCGCAGACCGACGTCCATTCCTTTGCGGCGCTCGAGCCGAAAATTGACGGCTTCCGCAACTATGTCAGGGGCAAACCGCCGATGTCGGTCGAAGCCATGCTGGTCGACCGGGCGCAACTGCTCAACCTGACGGCGCCGGAGATGACGGTGCTGGTTGGTGGCCTGCGCGTGCTCGGCGCCAACACCGGCGGCTCGAAGCATGGTGTGTTGACCGACAGGCCGGGCACGCTGACGAACGACTTCTTCGTCAACCTGCTCTCGATGAGCACCATCTGGGATCCGGCCTCCGAGCCGGGCTCGCATGAGGTCTATGAAGCACGCGACCGCAAGACCAGGGCAGTCAGGTGGACCGCCACACGCGCCGACCTGATCTTCGGCTCGCATGCGCAGCTGCGCGCGCTGGCCGAGGTCTACGGGTCGGCGGATGCCGGGCAGAAATTCGTTGGCGATTTCGTCAAGGCGTGGACCAAGGTGATGAACGCCGACCGTTTCGACATCGCTGCCTGATACAACCTCCCAAACGAAGGGGGGGGGGGCCGGCGCCCGCCCCGAGGTTTTTGAGGGGTGGGAAAAAAGGAGATTTTATGAATGGGGGCATTTGGCGCGCGCCCCCCAAATAGCGCCCCCGCCAACGCGGCCCCCAGAAAAACA